>NZ_JBFREL010000012.1:0-159420 GCF_052114265.1 Paenibacillus sp. MCAF9 | reverse complement strand
TTATCGCTTTTTTCGCTTATCCCGAAGGATTTGCGAGGCAGTTATTACTCGTTGTTCAGTTTTCAAAGAGCAATCTTTTCTCTCTTGTCGACCGTGTATCTCGTTGGCGACCTAGATAATATATCATAGGCGTATATAGCATTGCAAGTGTTTTTTTCATTATTTGCGAAAAACTTTTTGCATTAGCATTTCATACCTTCTTTTCACCTTTGCAGCTAGCCATAATGGCTTGTTTCTACAACATATTATATAATTTCCTAACATTCATTAATTATTCTTCTAATACAATAAAAAAAGTAAGTACAGTGTTACGGTGAGAAGACTTCGTTTAGTCTCCTTATCATTACACTGTACTTACTTAAAGTTTTGACGAATTCGCTTATCTGAGCACTTCTTTAATATGAAGATGCCTGTCTACGATTAAGTTTACAATGACACCTTCAATGGATACCCAAGGCCTAGTCGGATAATTACGATCCGAGAATACAATTTCTCCAATTCGTTCATCGCTAAGCTTAACGACCGTTCCATTATGGAACTGAGTAGCCTTCTCTACAAATGTACGGACATAAGTAGGATCCAGCTTCCCGAAGGAATCGCTTTGGATTTGTTCCAATACGAGATACGGAGATGCAGCTTTCCTATATGCCTTGTTCAAAGTCATTGCATGAAATATATCAGCAATCGCTACGATCTTGGCGTACGGGTTTATCTTCGTCGCATCAATGCCGAGCGGATAACCTGTTCCGTCAACCTTCTCATGATGCTGAAGCGCCGCCATCTTTACACCCTCATTAAGAGCAGATACATTCTTGAGCAATTGATACCCAAGAACCGTATGACGCATCATTTCTTCTTTTTCTTCTGTTGATAATGTATTAGGCTTCGTCAAGATTGCTTTGTCAATTCGGACGTTGCCGATATCGTGCAATAAACCGGCAAATGCAATTTGCATCCAATCCTTTTGAGGAAAACCCGTCCACTGTGCAATTTGATAGGAGGTTAATGCAGACGTAATGCTGTTATGAAGCAAATAGTCTTTCTCCAAAAATTGACGCGGTACAAAGGTCAGCAAGTTGTAGCTCTTTATGTGCTCCAGCATTTTCTCTAGCTGCTTGCGTACATCCATGATCGGCATGGCTTGACCCGCTGCAACAGAGTTAAATACTTGGCGTAAAACAATAATCATTTTGTCGTACTCTTCATGAAGGGGAGATGCGACTAATGCTGAACTCGGTTCTTGGCTTGCATCCTCATCGGTATCCTCTTTTGTCTTGCTCAAATCAATATTGGATTCAATCTCGACACTTGTGACGAGAAATGCTTGCAATATTTCTATTTCTTTAGGGGTAACGATCTTTCCCTTTTGAAATAAAACACTGCCAAGTGGGGTGAGGACATCTTCAATGATTTTGTCGCCTAATTTGAGATGTAATAATGTTACTGCTGCCACGAGAGTCCTCTCCCCTTGTGCCTGAATAGTAATTATGTACTCCCATAAATAAAGCAAACCTAGGCTGACCCGTCATGCGACGGAGTCAGCTGCGTCTGCTTTCATTTATTCTTGCGTCGTTTCGCCGCCATCTTGCTCTTCATTTTCATCTATAGCTTCATTCTCTTCACTGCGAGCAACACGTGTAACAGTCGCTACCGTATCATCTTCGCGTGTATTAATCAGCCTTACGCCTTGCGTATTCCGTCCCATCGTAGATATGCCTTCCATGCTGGTACGAATCATCGTGCCAGATGAAGTCATAATCATAAGATCCTCATCATTCTCAACCACTTTGAGTGAGACGATCGGTCCATTCTTATCGGTTACGTTAAGCGTCTTAATCCCTTTACCGCCACGGTTCTGAATACGATAATCGGCCACTGGTGTCCGCTTGCCGTAACCTTTGGAGGTAACGATCAGGATATCATTATCCGGTACGATAACATCCATATCAATAACGGTATCTTCATCATCAAGCTGGATACCTTTCACGCCTGTAGCGGAACGTCCCATCGAACGGACATCCTGCTCAGAGTAACGTATGGACATGCCCTGCGCCGTTCCCATAATAATTTCCTGGTTGCCGTCAGTCAGCTTAACGCCAATTAGATCATCGTCCTCACGAAGTGAGATTGCGATCAATCCGACTTTCCGAATGTTGACGTAGTCATCAAGCGGAGTCTTCTTCACAACCCCTTGCCTTGTAGCAAAGAACAAGTAATGTTCCGAATCAAATTCTTGTACAGGTATGACCGCATTGATTGTCTCACCCTGTTCAATTTGAATGAGGTTGATAATAGGCGTACCGCGTGCAGTACGGTTAAGATCAGGAATCTCATAGGCTTTCAGCTTATACACCTTACCTTTGTTCGTAAAGAACAGCAGGTAGTGATGCGTATTGGATACAAATAGATGCTCAACAAAGTCATCATCCTTAGTACCCATGCCGACAACGCCTTTGCCGCCGCGCTTCTGGCTGCGGTAAGTGCCAACCGGCAAACGCTTGATATAGCCCGTGTGAGTAATGGAGATGATAACATCCTCACGAGGAATAAGATCCTCATCGAGAATTTCCTCATCACTTGCCATTATCTCCGTACGACGCTCATCACCGAAACGTTCCTTCAATTCAGCAAGCTCTGTGCTAATAATATCGAGCACAAGCTGCTCATCAGCTAGAATCGCTTTATATTCAGCAATTTTACGCATAAGTTCTGCATACTCTGCTTCTATTTTATCTCTTTCCAGACCAGTCAGGCGCTGCAAACGCATATCCAAAATCGCTTGCGCCTGCTCATGGCTGAGCGAGAATCTTGTAATTAAGCCTTCACGAGCTTGGTCAGCTGTTTGGGAAGCGCGAATGAGTGCAATGACCTCATCCAAATGGTCAAGCGCTATTCGCAAGCCCTCCAAGATATGTGCGCGAGCTTCAGCCTTTTTGAGATCAAACTCCGTACGACGACGAATGACCTCGATCTGATGCTGTAAATAATGATAAAGCATATCGCGTATGTTAAGCGTCTTAGGCTCACCATTTACGAGTGCCAGCATGTTAATCCCAAAGTTGGATTGCAGCTGTGTATGCTTGTACAAATTATTAAGTACGATGCTCGGGTTAACATCGCGACGAAGCTCAATGACTACGCGCATGCCGTTACGATCCGATTCATCTCGCAAATCTGTAATACCTTCAATTTTCTTCTCGCGAACGAGCTCGGCAATTTTCTCAACTAAACGAGCTTTAATGACTTGATAAGGCAGCTCATGCACAATAATGCGCGCTTTGCCGTTATTCTCTTCAATCGTCGCCCTTGCTCGCATTGTTACCGAACCACGGCCTGTCAAATAAGCTTGACGAATCCCCATACGGCCCATTACAAAACCGGCTGTTGGAAAATCAGGACCTTTTATGTGTTCGATGAGTTCGAGTGGCGTAATGTCAGGATTAACAATAAGCGCCTGTACTCCGTCGATAACCTCATTCAAGTTATGAGGTGGAATATTCGTAGCCATACCAACCGCTATCCCAGTAACCCCGTTTACGAGAAGGTTTGGATAACGTGCTGGCAATACAATTGGTTCCGACTCTTCACCGTCATAGTTAGGAACGAAATCAATCGTTTCCTTGTTGATATCGCGCAGCAACTCCATTGCCATCTTCGAAAGACGAGCTTCCGTATAACGCATGGCAGCTGCAGAGTCGCCATCAACTGAACCAAAGTTACCATGTCCATCTACGAGCATATAACGCATGGAGAAATCTTGTGCCATCCGTACCATTGACTCATAAACTGCGGAATCACCATGCGGGTGATACTTACCGATTACTTCTCCTACAATTCTCGCTGACTTCTTATGGGGCTTGTCCGGTGACATGCCCAGCTCAGACATCGCATACAATATGCGTCGATGCACTGGTTTAAGTCCATCCCTAACATCGGGAAGAGCGCGACTTACGATGATACTCATTGCGTAATCCATAAAGGAATCCCGCATCTCCGTACCAATATCTCGATCTCTTACAGACATACGTTGTTCTTCCGCCATGATTTACCTCCCTGACGCCATCTATAGCTACTCTTAAATCAACATAACTCTTATATTACTTTCTCAAAAAGCGAGCATATAAACCTTTTGCGCTCATGCTTTTGGAATTCCTGCGAAACTTTCGTCTTTACTTGCTAAAAATAGGTGAATTACCGCTCTCCATACATGAAAACCTGCCATAAAATAAACAGACCCAACTTTCATTATACCACTCAATCGAAAGTCTGTCTCCTGCATCATTTCAAATCGATGACCTGTAAAAGCAGCATTTTGAAAGGAGAAAAATCGTTGAGCATACAACGCGTTACGAGCAAATGGGCCAAAACAAAAGTCATGTTGAAATCTGACTATTTGCGCTCATATATGCCCCCAACAAAACTATTCGGACGCGGCAGCCTACAGTCAATGCTTAGTGAATATGGTATGGTCTACGTCAAGCCGATAAACGGTACGTTTGGCAATGGCGTCATCCGCGTGGAGAGAACTACTGTACCTGCTCTCGGTTATCGCTATCAGCTAGGGACAAAAATCTTGTTTTTCTCAACACTCGACCAGTTATACCATAAGCTAGCTGGGCAAACGAAGAAGCGAAGCTATCTTGTTCAAAAAGGTATCCATTTGCTAAAACATCAAAAGCGGCGCTTCGATATTCGCGTTATGGTTCAGAAAAACCCTCATAACGAATGGGAGGCCACTGGCATTATCGGAAGACTCGCCCATCCTGCGAAAATAGTAACCAATTATCACAGCGGCGGGACTCCGATGGCACTTGAGCGGCTCATGGGCGATCATGCTAATGCTTCAGAGCTTGCTGCCTTCAAAAACAAATTAAGAAAAGTCAGCATTACGATTGCCAACCAGTTACAAGGTGCCTACCCCAATATAAAAGAGCTAGGCGTGGACATCGCTATTGATGCAAAACTGCATCCATGGATTTTGGAAGTCAATACATTACCCGATCCATTTATCTTTCGAAAGCTGCCTGATCAAAATGTTTTTCATAAAGTATATCGTTATGCAGTCGCCTATGGCCGATTTAAAAAAAGAAGCAGTCGTCCATAATGGGCGGCTGCTTCTTTACGAAATCCTTTATTTTAAACATCTAGATTCGTTACGTATCTAGCGTATTTTTGAATAAATTCGCGGCGTGGTTCAACGTTATCGCCCATAAGCGTGTCAAACACGATATCCGCTTCAATTGCATCCTCAATCGTTACCTGGAGCATCGTGCGGCTTTCAGGATCCATTGTTGTTTCCCAAAGCTGAGTAGCGTTCATCTCTCCAAGACCTTTATAGCGCTGAACGTTTACTTTTACGCCTTCTCCAAATTCAGCCAAAATCTTCTCGCGTTCCTTCTCGGTTTGCGCGTAGCGAATAACCTTATTACGCTCGATCTTGAATAGAGGAGGCTGTGCAATATAAATATAGCCAGCGTCTATAATTTCACGCATATAGCGATAGAAGAACGTTAAGATGAGCGTACGAATATGAGCGCCATCGACATCCGCATCCGTCATAATGATGATTTTGTGATAACGTGCTTTAGTTAAATCAAAATCATCGCTTATACCGGTGCCCATCGCTGTAATCATTGCCCGAATCTCAGCATTGCCAAGAATACGATCGAGACGCGCTTTTTCTACGTTCAAAATCTTACCGCGAAGCGGCAAAATGGCTTGGAAATGACGATCGCGGCCCTGCTTGGCAGATCCACCGGCAGAGTCACCTTCTACGATGTACAGTTCGCTGATCGATGCATCCTTGGATGAGCAGTCAGCAAGCTTACCAGGTAGAGAGCCAACTTCCAGAGCGCTCTTACGGCGAGTCAGCTCACGCGCTTTGCGCGCTGCTTCACGAGCACGAGCAGCAGATAGGCCTTTTTCTACGATTTTACGCGAAACAGAAGGATTCTCTTCTAGAAATTCCTGCAGCTTCTCGGCAAAAAATGATTCTACAATTCCGCGGACTTCGCTGTTGCCAAGCTTAGTCTTTGTTTGTCCCTCAAATTGCGGCTCCGGGATTTTGACAGAAATAATAGCCGTCAAGCCCTCACGCACATCATCGCCGGAGAAATTCGAATCATTATCCCTGATGAGATTTGATTTGCGGGCATAATCGTTAATAATACGTGTAAGTGCGCTCTTAAAGCCCGACTCATGCGTACCGCCCTCATGTGTATTAATATTATTTGCGAAAGAGTATATATTCTCGGTGTAGCTGTCATTATACTGTAGAGCGACTTCTACTTGGATATGATCCTTCGAGCCTTCCACATAAATTGGCAGCTCATGCAAAGGTTCGCGATTGCGGTTCAAGTATTTTACAAACTCGATAATACCGCCCTCATATTTAAACGTATTGGATACGCCAGTACGCTCGTCACTAAGCACAATTTCAATGCCTTTATTCAAAAACGCAAGCTCGCGAATACGCGATTGCAGCGTCTCATAGTCGTATACGGTCGTTTCCGTAAAAATTTCTGTATCAGGCTTAAACGTTACTTGAGTACCTGTTTCCGTTGTCTCGCCGACAATTTTAATATCATACTGCGGAGCACCCTTGCGGTACTCTTGCTGATAGATATTGCCTTCGCGTTTTACTTGAACAATGACAAGCTCGGACAGTGCGTTTACGACAGATACGCCGACCCCGTGCAAGCCGCCGGATACTTTATAGCCCTCTCCGCCGAACTTGCCTCCCGCATGCAAAACAGTCATAACGACTTCTAGCGTCGATTTTTTCAGTTTCGCATTCTCTCCTACAGGGATACCGCGTCCATTATCGATAACCGTTACGCTGTTATTCTCATGCACGATAATTTCGATTTTTGAGCAATAACCGGCCAAAGCCTCGTCAATACTGTTATCAACAACTTCCCATACGAGATGGTGAAGACCTTTGCCACTAGTGGAGCCAATATACATCCCCGGACGTTTGCGTACCGCCTCTAAACCTTCCAAGACCTGTATCTGACTCTCGTCATACGTATGCTGTTCCAAAGACATGCAACTTCACTGCTCCTCTCAACTGCTGTTCCTGATCGCCTTCGCTCTAGCCGTTAGCCACAAACTGATGGGCTCTTTTCTTAAGCGTAGAGGATGAAATAGGCGAATAATATATTTTTTGCTTCGTTACAACGATCGATTTTGGCTCTTCCTCGCCTATCGTTTCAACGTCCTTACGCTTGCGTGCTCCCGCAACGAATTGCTTGGATAGTTTAGAGGATTGCTCGATAGAAATATCAAAGATGGCCACGAGCTCCGCAGCCCGAATTATTTTCTCGCCGCCCAAATGGATGTACATGTCCTCTTCCCCACCTCTCCTATTCGCAATTTAACGTGTCACTCGGCCGTCATGCACATGATAGATGCCGGCATCCTGAAGCCTGCTCACATTCACGCTTTCAAGGCCGGTCGTTGTAATAAAGGTTTGTACTTTGCTCTGAAATGTCTCAATAAGCTGCGTCTGACGGTTCTGATCAAGCTCTGACAGCACATCGTCAAGCAGCAAAATCGGATACTCACCGATTTCCTCGTTAATGAGTTCTATTTCTGCCAATTTTAAAGACAGGGCCGTTGTTCGCTGCTGCCCCTGTGAGCCGTAGACTTGCGCTTCTTTGCCGTTGATAAAAAACGCCAAATCATCGCGATGCGGACCCACGAGCGTAACGCCTCTGCGAATCTCCTGATCTTTCACCTGTGTTAACTTTATCATAAATTGATCAAATAAAACAGATTCATCTTGCTGGGCATCTGTATCAAAAGAAGGACGGTAGTCAATGGTGAGCTGCTCAGTCCCGTTCGTTATGCCTGCATGTATTCGTTCTGCAAACGTTTGTAATTTATGTATAAAGTGTTTCCTTTTTTTCATGATTTTAACACCATGCTCTGCGAGCTGCTGATTCCACACCTCAAGCATCGTTTGATTTGCCCCTCCAGGATAGGAGGCTTTCAAAAAATTGTTGCGCTGCTGCAGCACTTTTCCATATTGCTGGAGTGTATACAAATAGCCGGGCTGTACTTGTCCGATTTCCATATCGAGAAACCGTCTTCGCACTCCCGGCGTTCCTTTTACAATTTCAAGATCCTCTGGCGCAAACATGACGACATTTACCGAACCGATGAAATCACTGAGCTTACGCTGCTCAAGTCCGTTTATTTTCGCTTTTTTTCCTTGCGCTGAGAAAAGGAGATCCAGCTTAATCGCTCCGTACTTCTTATCAACCTCGCCAGTAATGCGAGCGGAGCTTTCTTGCCAGCCAATAAGCTCCTTATCCTTAGAGGTGCGATGAGACTTCGTTAACGCAAGTACGAATATCGCCTCTAGCAAATTGGTTTTGCCTTGAGCATTTTGCCCAAGAAATATATTGACCTTATTCGGCGTCTGTAAGTCAATCTCGCTGTAGTTCCGATAATTTTGCAGCTTTATGCTCGTTAAAAACACGTTTTGACCTCCCGGTCCGTTGGTGCGTTACTCTCTACCTACCGTAAAGACGCCGCAGCCTTCAACTTCTACTTTATCGCCAGCATACAATTTTCTTCCTCTGCGGTTGTCCGCTTCTCCGTTAATAACGACAGTGTTTTCTTGAAGGAAAAACTTCGCATGACCGCCGGTTTGAATGCAATCAGAAAGCTTCAAAAATTGGCCCAGCGTTATATATTCCGTCTTGATGGCAATTTCTTTCATGAAAATAGGTCAGCCCTTTCTTGCTTATATTTGAGATTTAGCCCGTTGTTCTATAAGGCAAGATGACATACATGCTATAAGCATGATCCATAGGACGAATAATAATAGGGCTCATTGCGCCTGTAAAGCCAATAAACAATTGCTCGCTATCAATGACTTTAAGGACGTCTAGCATATATTTAGAGTTAAATGCGATTCGAAGAGGCTCGCCGTTAAATTCTTTTGCTTCAAGCTGCTCCGTTACTCGTCCAAGCTCAGTCGAGCTGGATGAAATTTCAATCGTTCCATCCTCAAGCGTCATAAGGCGAACGATATTCGTTTTTTCCTCACGAGACATGAGGTAGGCACGATCAATCGCGTCCATCACATTTTTTGTATCAAGTACAAGTTCTGTTTTGAACGTTTGCGGAATAATTTTAGAAGTATCGGGATAAGTTCCGTCAAGGATACGTGTATAAAATAATACATTTCCGAGTTTAAACAACACTTGGTTGTCTGTTACAACGATATCGACAAGAGCATTTTGCTCTGGAACGAGCTTGGATAGCTCAATTAGTGTTTTGGCTGAAATGACGACATTGCTGAATTTGAGCTGCGCTTCTGTTTCAACTTGTGCCGTACGGCTTGCTAGACGGTGGCGGTCCGTTGCTACAAATTTTAATTCCCCTTCAAGCAAGTTCCAAAGTACACCTGTCAAAATAGGCGTTTGTTCACTTGCTGAGGCTGCAAGCACAGTTTGACGAATCATTGCTTTTAATAGATCGCCAGGCATTTGCAATATATCGTTTTGTTCGATGGAAGGAAGTACTGGAAATTCTTCCGGATCAAGTCCGACCATTTGTATTTCAGTAGAGCCCGAACGAATCATCGTCTGGTAAGTATTGCTCACATCGATAACGACTTGCTCGGATGGGAGTTTTTTTACAATCTCCACGAAAAACTTTGCGGGCAAAACGACGCTTCCCGGTTTATCCACATGTGCAATAACGAATTGATCTCTTTCCACAGGGATGAAGCTTTGAATAGAGATATCGGTATCGCTTGCTGTAAGTGTTACCCCAAGATGAGTAACCTCAATTTTGATACCGCCGAGAATAGGTATAGCAGGACGTGAGGAAGCAGCCTTTGCTACTTGCTGGATCGCATCGTTTAATTCATTTTTTGAGATTGTTAATTTCATGATTTCACTCCTAGCGTTCTTATAAATTCATCCAAGTATGAGCTCTCACAAACAATTTTTTTGAAAATGGCGTAATTTGGTTATGTGTTGATGATTTCGCGTTTATTTTTAAACGTTATACAAACCTTATACTTCACCGCGAAGCGAGCTTTTGCCTGTAAAGGCTGGCATCAGCCGTTTTCCCGTATTTGATGATGTTTTTTTAAAGATTTTTAGTAGTCGTAGTAGTAGGGGCACTGAATATGTGGATAACCCCATGGAAGACCGATAAAGCAAGCCTATCCACATGTGCATAGCTTGTGCATAGGCTTGCTTAGTTGTTCACATATGATTTTTGATCTTTTCGGTCAGGTTTTGAATGATTTTGTACAGGTCCTGATCTATTTTAAGCTGCTGTGTAATTTTCTCATGTGCGTGGATGACGGTTGTATGGTCACGCCCGCCGAAAGCCTCGCCAATCTTCGGAAGCGAGAAATCGGTGAGCTCCCTGGATAGATACATTGCGATTTGCCTAGGATAGGCTACCGCCTTCGTTCGTTTCCGCGCTTTGAATTCCTCTAGCCGCAGCCCGTAGAACTCCCCAACCTTCGTCTGAATATCATGCATCGTAATCATTCTAGGTCTGCTGGAAGGAATGATATCCTTAAGCGCTTCTGCCGCCAAATGCGACGTAATGTCTGCATTTATCAAGGATGAATAGGCGACTACCCGAATAAGGGCACCCTCCAGTTCACGAATATTTGTATCGATTTGATTAGCGATATAGATCATCGCTTCGTTAGGAATATCTAGATTCTCAGCGCGTGCTTTCTTGCGCAGTATTGCAATCCGCGTCTCCAGATCCGGCGGCTGAATGTCGGTAATAAGTCCCCATTCAAAGCGAGAACGAAGCCTTTCTTCCAGCGTAGGAATTTCCTTTGGAGGCCGGTCACTTGAAATGACAATTTGTTTCCGCTCCTCATGCAGCGCATTAAAGGTGTGGAAAAACTCTTCCTGCGTCTGTTCTTTTCCGGCTAGAAATTGAATATCGTCAATAAGTAGAACGTCGATATTGCGATACTTCGTACGGAAGCTTTCACCACGATTGTCACGGATAGCGTTGATGAATTCGTTGGTGAATTTCTCAGACGAGATGTAAAGAACTTTCGTATTCGGGTTGTGATCCATGATGTAGTGTCCAATGGCATGCATTAAGTGGGTTTTTCCTAGCCCGACTCCACCGTATAAAAACAATGGATTGTAAGCTTTGGCCGGCGCTTCCGCTACGGCTAGCGATGCTGCATGCGCAAAACGGTTGTTAGCACCGATAACGAATGTATCAAACGTATACTTCGGGTTAAGCATATGAGTAGGTGTCGCTTCCTCATTCATGACAGGGGAATGCACCGCTTTCGGCGGGAACATATATGCGGGCTCCGCACCCTTCGGTTCCTCAATAGAGAAGCGAACATCAACTTGTCTGCCCAAAAACTCAAACAGTGTCGTTCTTATTAGCTTCGTATAACGGCCCTCCAGCCATTCGGCCGCAAATGTTGTCGGCGCTGTTACTTCAAGCATGGAATCATCAACAAAATTAGCTTTCGTTGCTTTGAACCAAGTGTCAAAGCTCGGTTTGCTCAATTTCGTCTGTATGATCGACAACACTTGCTGCCATAAATCATAGGTATGGCTGTCCACAGACTGTCACTCCTTATCCAAATCGCCACAAGTGGCGCAGTTGCAAGAAAAAATGTCGAAAACAAGGGTATTATAACGAAAGCATCCACATTATGAAGAGAAATAAGTGAATGAGTTATAAATAGGGGATGAGTTTGTTCACAATGTTATCCACAGGCTGTTGATAAAACTGAGGCAATATTGATCTAATCCACAGTGAAAACATAATTATCATAGCAAAAGATGCCTTATATTTCAACGAAATCGCATATTTTATCCACATTCTCAACTGCTTGTGCATAAAAGTTATCTACACCACTACATATTGTTTATATCTTGTTAAGATTTCGACAAAGTTCGTTTAACCCGCCTGTGGATTGTGCACATGTTATTAGTTTTTGAAAAACGAAGTCAATTCATGCGTTTATCCACAGCTGACTTGAAATTATTTTTATCAACAAGAGGGTGCTGGAGCTGATCATTGACTTTTGGGGCTGGGCATGGTTTAATAAAAAAAGCGTTTTTTTAAATATAAGACGTTATAGGTGCATGCTTATAATGCTGCTTATATACACCGCGAAACGATGCTGCTCCGTCAAACCATGACGGCGAGAGCCGTTTACGCTTGATTGGAAACACGCAGTATAGGAGGTGCAGAACGATGAGACCTACATTTAGACCTAATGTAAGCAAACGCGCGAAAGTGCATGGATTCCGCAAACGGATGAGCACGAAGAACGGACGTAAAGTTTTGGCAGCGCGTCGTCAAAGAGGAAGAAAAGTACTGAGCGCATAAGCAGAAGACCACGTCCGGTGGTCTTTTTTTTTTGCTTGTGAGGATGAGGAGTGAGTGAGCAGCAGCTTAGGCTGCTCGCTTGCTGACTATACTTAGAAGATGAACAAGAGAACGGTGGCCAACAGTCGTGCATAGAAAATTGCGTCTTCGCAATCGTGAAGACTTCAGCCGGATTTATCGAGGCGGCAAATCGTTTGCGAATGGGCAATTCGTCGTCTATTGGTCGAAACAACCATCGGCGGAACCATTTCGCCTTGGTGTATCGGCAAGCAAAAAAATAGGCAATGCGGTAGTACGTAATCGCATGCGCAGAATGATTAAGGAAATTGTTCGTCACCAAGCCAATCGAATCGTTCCCAGAACCGACTTCATACTAATAGTAAGAAAGCCTGCTACATTGATGAAGATGAAGGATATGGAGAAGAGCGTTCTTCATGTATTGAAGAAGGCCGGTTTGCTGAAAAGCACGAGTAATCCAAAGGAGAAGCAGGCAGATTAACGATATTTTGCCGGCTTGCTTCGCATGCCTAAAAAACGTGATACAGCATGCGCCAAGAAAGCGGATGCATGGATAGTCTCGTTGTTTCTTTGTCCCATAAATTATGGTATAGTCTAGATTGAAAATATAAGATTGTATTAGTCATACAATGCCTGTATTTTTCCACGAAACATATGCTGCGCCGCAAGAGTACGGCTATTGCCGCTGACGCTTGATGTAATGGCTTTCAGAGAGGAGTTTTAAAGTTGTTGTTTTGGACGAAAAACAAGAAAATGATTTTAGTGTTCGGTCTTGTTCTGCTTATGGGTGTGCTTGCAGGATGCGGCGCTCCATCAACAGAGACAACCGAGACTGCTGATCTATTGAAGGGGAACTTCTGGGAGAAGAACGTCGTTTATTACTTTGCCTTAACGCTTGATACGTTCGCAGGCTGGTTTGGCGAATCCTACGGACTTGCGATATTGCTCCTGACGATCATTGTAAGAACATTGATTTTGCCGTTAACGCTAAAACAATACCGCAGCTCCAAAGCTATGCAGGCGTTGCAGCCGCAAATGGCTGAAATTAAGAAAAAATACAAAGACAATCCGCAAAAACAGCAAGAAGAGACAATGAAGCTTTTCCAAACGCATCAAGTAAATCCGATGGCGGGCTGCTTGCCTCTAATTGTTCAAATGCCGATTTTTATCGCTTTGTACAATTCAATCTACAAAAACCCTGATATTCGTGAGCATACATTCTTGTGGCTTCAGCTTGGAGAGAAAGATCCGTATTACATTCTTCCTATTCTTGCTGCCGCTACAACGTTCATTCAGTCAAAGATGATGCAGAAGCAGCAAACACAAACAATGCCAGGTATGGGCATGATGCTGGCGATCTTCCCTGTGCTCATTTTTGTAATGGCACTTTCTTTCCCAGCGGCTCTTCCTTTGTACTGGGTTTACAGCAACATTTACACAATCATTCAAAACTACTTCCTATACGTTCGTTCATCTGACAAAGGTAAGGAGGCCCCTGCGAAATGAAGAAAATCATTGCATCGGGGAAAACGGTAGAAGATGCTGTACGTAACGGATTATTACAATTGCAAGTAACTGAAGACCGCGTTAAACAAGTTGTGCTTGAGCAGCCAACCAAAGGTTTCTTTGGACTGTTCGGCGCAAAGGAAGCGAAAGTTGAGCTTGAGCTTATTCCCGATCCCATGCTTGAAGCGGAGAATTTCCTCCGTGAAGTGGCTGGCACGATGGGATTGCAAGTAAACATCGATCGAAAGCAAACAAGAGACGGTATACATATTGCTGTAACAGGCAGTGGAGATCTTGGCATGCTGATTGGACGTCGCGGACAAACGTTGGATGCATTACAGTACTTGGTTAATATTGTGGCTAATCGTTATTCAGACAGTCATTTGCGTATCGTACTTGATGCAGAAGATTTTCGGGAGCGCCGCCGCAAAACGTTAGCGGATTTATCCGATCGTTTGGCGGGACGAGTTATCCGCACCAGGAAAGAAGTTGTCTTGGAGCCGATGTCGCCGCATGAGCGCAAAGTTATTCATTCGCAGTTGCAGAACCACCCTAAGGTGAAAACGTTTAGTAAAGGCGATGAGCCGAACCGGCGAGTCGTTATTGCATTAAGACAATAAGCTGTACAATATAAATGTATACGAATCAATACGCTATCCACAGCAATGGCTCATAATGGTCATTGCTGTTTTTCCATTTGAGAGGTGCTGACAGCAATGGTACATGATACGATAGCTGCCATTTCCACAGCAGTCGGAGAAGGCGGAATCGCAATAATAAGAGTAAGCGGACCTGAGGCAATTGCAGGTATCGCGAGTGTTTTTCGTTCGAAAATAAATCTAAATGATGCGGATACACATACGCTGCATTATGGTCATATTCTCGATCCGAGGTCTGGAGAAGAGGTTGAAGAAGTACTTGTTACGCTGATGAGAGGCCCCCGTTCATTTACCGCGGAGGATGTTGTCGAAATTAATGCACATGGTGGCGTTATCGCCGTTAAAAAGGTGCTTGATGTCGTATTGCAGCTGGACGGCTATCGCACAGCGGAGCCAGGCGAGTTTACGAAGCGTGCCTTCCTGAATGGTCGAATCGATCTTATGCAGGCAGAGGCTGTTATCGATTTGATTCGTTCCAAATCTGATCGAGCATTTTCCGTTGCCAGCAAACAAGCGGAGGGCGTTCTGTCGAAGAGGATTAAAGCTTTGCGGCAGACGGTCATTGAGCTGCTTGCCCATATAGAAGTGAACATCGATTATCCGGAGCATGACGTAGAGGAAATGACGAGCTCGTTTATTCGTGACCAATGCGATTCTGCTATTAATGAAATAGATCGTCTGTTAAAAACCGCAAACGAAGGCAAGATACTAAGAGAAGGTATTGTAACAGCAATCGTTGGGCGTCCCAATGTCGGTAAATCGTCTCTTATGAATGTACTGACGCAGGAAAATAAGGCTATCGTTACTGATATCCCGGGTACGACTCGCGATGTCATTGAACAATTTGTAGCACTAAACGGAATTCCACTTCGACTGCTCGATACTGCTGGTATTCGTGAAACAACGGATGTTGTTGAACGAATTGGGGTGGAGCGCTCTCGCAATGCGCTTGAAGAAGCGGATCTCATTTTGCTAGTGCTGAACTATAATGAGCCGTTGCAGGCTGATGATCGGGAGCTATTGTTGCAAATGAAGGGTCGCCCAGTCATTGCGATCATAAATAAGACTGACTTGCCGCGTCAATTAGAAATTGAGGTGGTGGAGGAGTCGATTCCGGTCGATTCCATCGTTAAAATGTCGGTTCTTGAGGAAGATGGGTTAGACCGTTTAGAGAAAACGATTAGCGAGATGTTTTTTGAAGGCCAGCTCGAATCAGGTGATCTGACATATGTGAGCAATGTTCGACATATTGCTTTATTGAAGCGGGCAAGACAATCGCTAGTCGATGCAATAGAGGCATCTGATACAGGAATACCGATTGACCTTATTCAGATCGATGCCAGATCCGCGTGGGAGTCACTTGGTGAAATTTTGGGTGATGAGGCTGGAGATTCATTAATTGATCAAATTTTCTCGCAGTTCTGCTTAGGGAAATAGATGGAAGTAGGCTTTTGCAGCCGATATGAATTAAACTTACAACGTGTGGCCTTAATGAAGAAGTAAAGTTAGTTCGCTGCTAAAAAGTGATTTTGCTAATGAGGCAGTGTTTCCAGCTGCCTGTGTTAATTAAGATTAGTGCAGCTCTAAGTGTTGATTAAGGAAATAGAATATCGAGCTAATCGTTATTTTATTCAGCATATAGGTTTCACTGAAATGATGGGGCATAAGAAAGTTTTCAATGAAAGCCTTCGGTTATGCTTACGAAAACCTAGGATAATGCTTACGAAGTGGTTTTCAACGAAAACCTAAGTTAATGCTTACGAAGTGGTTTTCTACGAAAACCTTTGGGAGGGTAAAGGACAATGAGATATATAGCTGGTGAATATGACGTGATCGTCATTGGAGCGGGGCATGCAGGCTGTGAAGCTGCACTTGCGGCTGCACGTATGGGCTGCGAAACGCTGCTGCTTACAATAAATCTGGACATGGTTGCTTTTATGCCATGTAATCCATCTATCGGCGGACCTGCAAAAGGCCATGTGGTGCGTGAAATTGATGCTCTTGGCGGTGAGATGGGACGTAATATCGATAAAACGTTCATACAAATGCGGATGCTTAATACAGGTAAAGGTCCAGCAGTGCATGCACTGCGTGCGCAAGCTGACAAGTTTGATTATCAGCATCTAATGAAGAAGACGATTGAAGAAACACCTCATTTGACTCTGAGACAAGGAATGGCTGAAGAGCTTATTGTTGAGGATGGAAAATGCTTAGGGATCGTTACGAAAACAGGCGCTGAGTACCGTGCAAAGACTACGGTTGTTACAACGGGAACCTATTTGAGAGGCAAAATTATTATGGGCGAGCTGATGTATGAGAGCGGACCAAATAATCAACAGCCGTCTGTTAGACTTTCGGCAAGCTTGAAGGAGCATGGTTTGGAGCTTGTACGTTTCAAGACGGGTACGCCTCCGCGTGTTCACAAAGATACGATTGATTTTTCGAAAACAGAAATTCAACCTGGCGACGATAAACCGAAATTTTTCTCGCATGAGACGGAATCTTCAACAAACGAGCAATTGCCTTGCTGGTTAACGTATACATCTGAAGCGACGCACAAAATTATTAATGACAATCTTCATCGTGCCCCAATGTTCTCAGGTGCGATTGAGGGAACGGGCCCAAGATATTGTCCTTCTATTGAAGATAAAATCGTCCGTTTTGCTGATAAGCCAAAACACCAAATCTTCTTAGAGCCAGAAGGTAAAAATACTTCTGAGTATTATGTACAGGGTCTCTCCACAAGTATGCCGGAAGATGTACAGCTTGGTATTTTACGTTCTATACCAGGTTTGGAAAAAGTTGAGATGATGCGTAACGGTTATGCGATCGAATATGATGCGGTAGTTCCTACACAGCTGTGGCCATCTTTGGAGACAAAGGTGATTGATGGATTATTCACAGCTGGACAAATAAACGGAACTTCTGGTTATGAGGAAGCAGCGGGACAAGGCGTTATGGCAGGCATCAATGCTGCACGCAAGGTACAAGGGAAAGAACCGATTATTATCGGTCGTGCAGATGGCTATATCGGTGTAATGATCGACGATCTTGTTACGAAGGGGACGAACGATCCTTATCGTTTGCTTACTTCAAGAGCGGAATACCGATTGCTTCTTCGCCATGACAATGCAGATTATCGTCTAACGCCAACGGGCTACGAAATCGGTCTTATTTCGGAAGAACGTTACAATAAATTTTTGCGTAAAAAAGAATTGGTTGAAATGGATATTGAACGTCTACGCGGAACTAAAGTAAAGCCTGATCAAGCAAATGAAATGCTGATAGCAGCGGGTACAGCTCCAATGGAGCATGGCACTGATGCGTTATCGTTGCTTCGTCGACCGGAAGTTACTTATGCGATGCTGGAATCGGTCGTACCTTCCGTTCCCGAAATGACAGAGGAAATGAAGGAACAGGTTGAAATTCAAATTAAATATGCAGGTTATATTGAGAAGCAGCTTGTGCAAGTGGCACGTTTGAACAAAATGGAGAAAAAACGTATTCCTGATGACATTGATTATAGTGATGTTCGCAGCTTAGCATCTGAAGCGAAGCAAAAGCTTTCAGTTATCAGACCGCTATCTATTGGTCAAGCGTCACGGATTGCCGGCGTTACGCCAGCTGATATTTCCATACTGCTTGTATACTTGGAGCATTACAACCGTGTTACTGCAGCGAGAGGATCATAATATGGACGAAACTTTAAAATGGTTTACAAAACGAATGGAGGAGAGCGGCATTCCGCTTTCTCCCGTTCAGCTCGAACAGTTCGAAACTTATTTTCGCCTGCTCGTTGAGTGGAATGAGAAAATGAATTTGACCGGCATTACCGAACGTGATGCTGTATACGAGAAACATTTCTATGATTCCGTTTCGCTTTCTTTTTATACGAAGATGGACAGTGTTCTCAAGCTTGCTGATATAGGCTCAGGAGCGGGTTTTCCTAGTATCCCTTTGAAAATTTGTTTTCCTCATTTACAAATCATGATTGTTGATTCTTTGAATAAAAGAATACAATTCCTAACGCATCTGACAGAGCAGCTTGGTTTAGATCAGGTTTTATGCTTGCATGGCCGGGCTGAAGATATTGCACAATTACCAGACCACCGTGACAAGTATGATTTAGTAACGGCAAGGGCAGTTGCGAGATTAAATGTATTAAATGAATTTTGTTTGCCCTTCGTAAAAAAAGGCGGGTTGTTTGCTGCAATGAAAGGCTCGCAATCGGATGAAGAAGTTCGGGAGGCAGCTTTTAGCCTAAGAGAGCTCAAAGGAAAAATTAAATCTCAGCATCAGTTATCGCTTCCAAACGAGCAATCCGAGCGACATATTATTTTAATAGAGAAGCTAGATGCTACTCCGCGTAGATACCCTAGAAAAGCAGGCACTCCACTAAAACAGCCACTTATGTAGCTGGCATCTAATGTTCCACGTGAAACATTTTGCAAATGGTTACTTGGGGAAAAGAACTTCCATTTTCTTATAACAATTATTTGTTCTAAAATGATGTCAAGCAGGAGATCGTCCAGTGATAGTCGAATTATTATAGTAGATGAAGAGACTGGACGATACCGTTACATAGACGAACCAAGAAACGTCTTCATAAGACACATTGAAGTTCGTATCACGGGCAAATATAAGCATCGTATCAAGCTTTACAGCCATACCTGATTATATTTTAACTGAAGCCTCTCCTATCATTTCCGAATGAATTTTGTTATGGATGTTCGCCGTGCAGTTGACGATTATTACCTGAGAGAGGTTCTAGTAACCGAAATAATCCAATTGGCAATGAACCAATCTTACTGCTGAAGCGTATTTATTGCAAAAACCTTGTAATTGCTTTTTAATAGAATGGAGACATTTTCCTAGTTTACTAGTGTTAATGCTGACATTTTGTGTGAAACGCATGCTTCCCATTACTATGATGGGCGATATGGTTTCTTTTAAAGTGATTAGAAACAAGGTTTATCTCATGATCGGGTGGTAATTATCGATATGAAAGAACAATTTTCTCGATTGTTCGGCCTGTCCGAGCAGCGCATACCGCAAGAAGAAGTTCGGCAAATACCGATTCAAGAAATCGACGCAAGCCCATTTCAGCCGCGGACGATTTTTGATGATGACCGAATTGAAGAATTATGTCAAACGATAAAAACGCATGGTGTTATTCAGCCTATCGTTGTTCGTATGCGTAATGGAAGATATGAAATCATAGCAGGGGAACGTCGCTGGCGTGCTGTTACTAAGCTTGGTTACGATACGATCCCTGGTATTGTTCGTGAATTCAACGATTCACAAACAGCTTCCATTGCATTAATTGAGAATCTTCAAAGAGAAGGTTTATCAGCAATTGAGGAAGCGATAGCCTATCAAAAATTAATCGAGCTTCATCAATTAACACAGGAAAGCTTGGCTCAGCGTTTAGGGAAAAGTCAATCGACGATTGCCAATAAATTAAGATTGTTAATGTTGAATGATACGATTAAGATGGCTTTAATGGAACGGAAAATTACGGAACGACATGCAAGGGCTTTGTTGTCGCTCGATAATGAAGAATTGCAGCTTAAAGTATTAGATGAAATCATAACTAAAGATTTGAATGTTAAGCAGACTGAGGTTAGAATCGCTTTCCTAAAAGAGTCAACCAAACTCAAGAAAGCGAAACGTATTTCTTTTACTAAGGACGTACGTCTGGCCCTTAATACAATCAGACAATCCATTGAAATGGTTTCTGGTTCTGGATTGCAAATTAAGACGAATGAAAAGGATCATGAAGATCATTATGAAATTACGATCCAGATCCCTAAAAGATAGAGTTATATCTAAAAATAGTATAATTTAATGCTTATTTGTGCCGTCCTCACTGAGGGCGGCGATGCCATTTGTAGCTAGTTTTTTATTAAATGTGCTGCACGTGTATGATTCATGATAATTAACAAGTTTTATGTTATTATCATTTTTACGTTAATGGATCTTAAGAAAATAGCACATAAAAGTTGTACACATAGAGGTGAGCCGGTTTTGTCGAAGATAATTGCAATAGCCAACCAGAAGGGCGGTGTCGGAAAAACGACAACGTCTGTCAATTTAGCTGCCTGTCTTGCATCACTTGGTAAAAAAGTGCTGCTAGTTGATATTGATCCACAAGGGAATACAACAAGTGGTCTCGGTATTAACAAAGGGGACGTAACGAATTGTATTTACGATGTGCTTATTAATGAAGTCCATCCAAAAGATGCAATGTTCGAGACGGCTGTTCCAGGTCTGAAAATCATTCCAGCAACGATTCAATTGGCTGGTGCCGAAATCGAATTAGTGCCGACGATATCAAGAGAGCTGCGTTTGAAAAAGTCTTTGCATATGGTTAAGGATGATTTCGATTATGTGCTTATTGATTGTCCTCCGTCACTTGGGATATTAACGATAAATTCGTTAACCGCAGCTGATTCTGTTCTTATTCCTATTCAGTGCGAATATTATGCTCTTGAAGGTTTGAGTCAATTGCTTAATACGGTTCGACTCGTTCAAAAGCATTTAAATACATCGCTTCAAATTGAGGGTGTTCTTCTGACCATGCTTGATGCGAGAACGAATTTGGGAATTCAAGTTATTGAAGAAGTGAAAAAGTATTTCCAACAAAAAGTGTATCAAACGATTATTCCACGTAATGTACGTTTAAGTGAAGCGCCATCACATGGACAAGCTATTATCACATACGACCCGCGTTCTAAAGGTGCAGAAGTTTATCTTGAACTCGCAAAGGAAGTGATTATGTATGAGCAAGCGGCTAGGTAGAGGGCTGGATGCGCTTATCCCATCGCTTTCTGTGAATGACGATGATAAAGTGATTGAAATTACCTTATCCCAACTAAGGCCTAATCCGTATCAACCTAGGAAAACATTTGATCAGGATTCGATTAAAGAATTAGCAGAATCCATTAAGCAGCATGGCATCATTCAACCTATTATTGTTCGTACAGTATTGAAAGGTTACGAAATCATAGCAGGTGAAAGACGTTTCCGCGCTTCGCAATATTGTGGAAATGCGACTATACCTGCTGTTGTAAGATCGTTTACTGATCAACAGGTTATGGAAATTGCTTTAATAGAGAACCTACAGCGCGAGGATTTGAATGCAATTGAAGTTGCAATTGCTTATCAGGCGCTTATCGATAAGTTCAAGCTTACGCAAGAAGAGTTGTCCATGAAGGTCGGAAAGTCCCGTTCTCATATTGCCAACTTCGTTCGATTGCTTTCGTTGCCAACTGAAATAAAAGATAATGTTTCACGTGGAACAATTTCTATGGGTCACGCAAGAGCGTTGGTCGGCATTAAAGATGATAAGGTGCAAAAGGAATTAGCAGATCTTACCGTTTCTCAAGAGTGGAGTGTCCGCGAACTTGAAGAGGCGATTCAGAAGCTTGATTCGAAGCAGCCGGAAGATACAGCCAAGCCGAGTCAGAAAAAACGCGATCCGTATATTGACCATTTAGAGGAGTCGCTTCGTGAACGATTTAAAACGACAGTAAAAATTAAACAGCAAAAAGATAAAGGTAAAATTGAGCTTCAATACTATAGTAAACAGGATTTGGAACGTTTGCTAGAATTGCTTCAATACATGGCATAGACTATACCAAACAATGGCATACCTTAGTTGTAATCTTGCTTTTGAAAGATTAAACTAAGGTATGCCATTGTTGTGAGCAGGCAGCTAGGAAAGGTGTGAAATTCGTGAGCAATCATAATCAATCACTCATTTATTTGGATCATGCGGCAACCTCTTGGCCTAAGCCGCCTGCAGTAACAGAAGCAGTCGTTAATGCTATGTTAAATGACGCTGCTAATCCGGGAAGAGGCAGTCATGCTATGGCTGTGCGAGCAAGTCGAATATTATTTGAAACGCGTAAACAATTGGCTAAACTATTTAACATAAAAAACCCGAATGATATAGCATTCACCTCTAATACGACGATGTCATTAAACATGGCGATAAAAGGTTGGTTGAAGCCTGGTGATCATGTTATCGCAACCTCAGTTGAACATAATTCAGTAAGAAGACCTTTATATTTTCTGGAACAGACGATCGGTATTGAAGTGACATATGTAGAATCGGATGAACGTGGAAATATTAACATAGATGATGTTGCCTCATCTATTCGTTCTAACACAACACTTGCTATTGTTAATCATAGTTCCAACCTGTTAGGAACAATTATGCCTGTAGCGGATATAGCTGAACTAACAAGGAAGCATGGAATAAAATTGTTAGTTGATGCCGCGCAAAGCGCAGGTATTTTACCTATAGATGTAAGAACAATGGGCATTCACATGCTGGCATTCCCGGGACACAAAGGGTTGCTCGGTCCACAAGGCACAGGAGGGCTGTACATCGATCCCGAGCTTGATTTGGTGCCTTTACTGCATGGCGGAACAGGGAGCCAATCTGAGGCTGTAGAGCAGCCTCAAGTGAGGCCTGATCGTTATGAGGCGGGAACACAAAATACACCGGGATTGGCAGGGCTCAAAACCGGTGTACAGTATGTTCTGAATGAGACGGTGCACAATATCCATACTAAGGAATGGATGCTTACTCAGAGATTAATGCAAGGCCTTGAACCAGTAAAGGGAGTCAAAATACTGGGACCAGAGCTTGGGGAACAAAGAACAGGTATTGTAGCTTTTAACCTAGAGGGCGTTGATCCTTCTGAATTATCATTCATCTTGGATCAGCATTACCGAATTGCTGTGCGAGCTGGATTTCATTGCACTCCACTCGCACATGCTTGTGCAGGAACATTGGAAACAGGAGCTATACGAGCAAGTGTCGGTGTATTTACAACGAATGAAGAAATTGATGCGTTAACAGGTGCAATCAGAGAGATTGCACAGCAATATGGCGTTTAGCATTGAACTGGGGGCGGAGTAGCTAAGATGGAAGATTGGACATCAAATCCGATGAATGCAGTTACGGTGGGCATTGCGTTATTTGCCATCGTATTATTCATTTGGATAGCGGTTTTAGGCGGACGGCTGAAAAAGCTAAGAAAGCAATATACAGCGGTTATGGGGAATACAGGTGTGACGAATATGGAAGATGTCATTGTTGAATTGAAGCAAGGCCTTGCCGAGCAGCAGCAAGCGAATGCGGGGCTGAAGGCGCAGCTAATTGAAATGCAATCTACTGTAACAAAGCAAAAAGGAAAAGTAGGCGTCATTCGTTATAACGCTTTTGCTGAACAGGGCAGTGATCTCAGCTTTTCAATCGCAATTATCAATGATGAGAAGGATGGAGCCGTATTTTCAGGTATTCATAGCAGGGAAAATACTTATGTCTATGCAAAACCTCTTGAAAAAGGTCAATCCGTTTACCCATTAACCCCAGAAGAGCATAAAGCAATTTTGGAGGCAAAATAGGAAGCTTAATTGTTATTAAATATTATCCGATGCTGCGGTTTGTTCAAGAACGCTGGTCGTGATATGCGCATTGTTCGCAATAGCAGTAAATAGACTGAGCGAAATAATGTCGGCCATTTTCATAACGAGATGCAGACGAGTGTTTTGCAGCACAAAATACTCCATAAATCCGCCTACATTAACGATACCAGTAATATGAATGTCGCCAACTGGAGGAAGGTCCTTGTTGACGCCAGCACCAGGACGCACAGGGCCTACACCAACTTGAATGCTGCCTACGCTGGATACTTGACCAAGGCAGGCATCAATGCCAATCACAAATGGTTTGTGGAACCGCCGATTGATCTCGATAAGGGTATCATCTAAATTCATAGCATGAACCGGATTTTCAAGCGTGCCAAATAGTGAAAAATGAGGGCTGCGGTATTTCGATAGCGAGGTTCCAATCAGCGGTCCTAAAGAGTCACCTGTTGAACGGTCCGTGCCTACGCAGACAACTACGATGGGGCGTGCAGCAGCCATTTCTTCGAGCATGGCTGTAAGTCGATTTACTAGCATGCCAATTACGTTTGCGGTGGTGTAGGGTACCTTCAAAGGCGTCTCTTTAATAAATGAAAGCTTCATAGAATCCCTCCGATTATACCGATATGCTACTAGTATATGGATAGGACAACCATTTTATACGTCAGATAGTTTTGATATTTTGTTTGCGAAGAAAGTTTGTCATGCTAATTTAATGGAGGTCTTGCTTGTGTTAATTGCCTTCGATTCAACTCAGCAAGCATTGCGTGCAGAAATGCTGCTCGAATACGCAGATATTGAAATTGACATATGTCCCACGCCGAAGGAAATTACAGCCGGCTGCGCATTATCTATTCATTTTCCTGAGGAAGATTTGATAACGGTTAAGGAAGTTATTGTGCAGGAAAACGTGGAAGTTAGAGGTATATTTAAGCCGATTGAAGCCGGTTATGAGCAAATCGACATGTAAATATATTCAAAGTTAATGAGGAGGAATTGTGATGTCAATCAGAGAACGATATGATGAATTTGTTGATTGGTTGACAAACAATGAATTATGGCAAGCATTTGGTAGTTCTGCGCTGCGAATCGTTATGTTCTTATTCATTGGCCGTGTAGTTGTATGGGTAATCCATAAAACCATTGATCGAATTATTTTAGAGCGTGAGAACAAGATGTTGATCAACCACACAAGGCGAATGACAACCGTAGGCAAGCTGATGAAAAATGTAACTTCCTACGTCGTCTATTTTATAACCATTATGCTCATATTGTCTGAATTCGGGATTAATTTAGGGCCATTGCTTGCAGGGGCAGGTGTACTCGGACTTGCTGTCGGGTTCGGTGCGCAAAGCCTGGTGAAAGATATTATTACGGGATTTTTTATTGTACTCGAAGATCAATTCGCTGTAGGCGATGTGATTCAGACAGGGCAATTCAAAGGGACCGTAGAAGTCATTGGACTTCGAACAACCCGTATTCAGAGCTGGACCGGTGAGGTTCATATTGTTCCCAATGGCATGATCAATGAGGTTACAAACTTCTCGATTAATAATAGCATCGCAGTTGTTGATATTTCGATTGCTTTTGAGGAAGAAGTCAATCGTGCGCTAGAGGTCATTCGACATACGATGATCACGATGAAGGATGAAAATTTAATTAATGCACCGGAAGTGCTTGGTATTCAGGCTATTGCTCCAACAGGGGTAACGCTTCGAGTGATTGCTGAGTGTCGACCGAATACGCATCCGATCGTATCACGCAAGTTAAATATGGAGCTGAAAAAAGCATTAGATGCGAGTGGTATTGAAATTCCGTATCCTCGAATGGTCACTTATCATCGCAATGGAAAGGGAGGCGAAAAAGATGGAGCGTAAGCAATTTGAGCTAGGTGATGTTGTTCAAATGAAAAAACAGCATCCATGCGGCTCTAATGAAATGGAAGTCATTCGAATGGGGATGGATATCCGCATTAAATGCGTCGGTTGTAAGCACAGCGTTCTAATACCTAGAGCTAAATTTGAAAAAAACATGAAAAAGGTGCTGCGCTCCAAAGCCTCAGAAGAAGGCTTAACGTAATCAGAAGTACGAACGGCTGAGGGATTTTAAGGAAATACTTGCGCGTTGACAAGCACTGTGATACAATAATTTTTACATGCGGAGAGGTACCCAAGAGGCCCAAGGGGGCTGACTCGAAATCAGCTAGGCGGGTCAAACCGTGCGTGGGTTCGAATCCCACCTTCTCCGCCATTATTTCAAACATTTACGGTTCCTTCAGAGGAACCGTTTTTTTATGTCTTTTTTAATAGATTTGGAACAACAACGGACTAAATAATATAGAAAAGAGAGCTCTTGCGAGCTCTCTTCCTGACGGTGAATAATGGCTGAGTCGATCAATTCTCACTGCAAGCTGTTGAAACATCATTCGTCAATCGGAACAAATCAGCTAAAGCTTCATTAAATCCTTTTGAGCACAATCATACACGGCCGATTGAACGGTAACGTGTATCAATGCTCGAATGCGCGTGTGTTACAGACAAGTGTCTTTGGCACAACCCTCCGCTTCTCTCCTGAGTGGACGAAATCCTCACGCTATGAGAGCTAATCCGTTTTTAGACGGGTATAGTGTCTCTGCGTTTGCCGAAATGGTTCAATGGAACCACACCTCTCTTGCACCGTCAAAAATTAGAATGGCCAAACTGATGTTTTATTATTCAAAACCAAGTAGAAAAATTAATGGCCCATTCGTTTCCATTTACGCTCGTGATTAGAGGTTTCAGGAAAACGCTGCCCTTTGCTGAGCTTAACCTTCTTCGGATTATTGATACCCATATGAAATGAGTTCACACCGTCCTCGATGTATGTGCCATCATTCGGAGCTTTGTCGCCCGGCGAAAACATTGTACCTTCACCCATTATGATCAGCCTCCAGCTTATAGTTAGAGCGGATAGATAAATACACTGGTCTATCCCTTCATGTTGTAGTATTAGCGGGCAATGGAATTTGCATGAGTAGCAGATAACGGCTATAAAATGGATGAACCATCGCCAAAAGTTGCCTGCGCAGTAACATCATCTATTTTCGCTTGTCATAGGCGTTCAGATTTGATATAGTATAGAGATGCGAGCAGAAGCTCGTTCCTTGCTCCATTTATGGGGCCGTTAGTCCAAGAGGAGGTGAAACAATATGCGCAAATATGAAGTAATGTACATCGTTCGTCCAGACGTTGAGCAAGAAGCCTTGCAAGCGATCGTTGACAAATTCCATGGCATTATCTCCAATGGCGGAGAAGTCACAAAGCAAGATGTGAGCGGAAAACGTCGTCTTGCGTATGAAATCAACAAGCTTCGTGATGGTTATTTTGTACTCGTTCATTTCAATGCAACTACTGAAGTTGTAAATGAACTTGACCGTATCATGAAGATTACGGATGAAGTTATCCGTTCGTTGATCGTCAGAGACGCCGCTTAATCCAAGCTGGATTGTTCGATTGGGAGGTCAGAAACGATGTTGAATCGTGTTATACTAATTGGTAGATTGACGAGAGACCCAGAGCTTCGCTATACACCTGCAGGTGTCGCAGTTACACAATTTACGTTAGCGGTAGATCGTCCGTTTACAAGCGGTGGTCAAGGTGAGCGTGAAGCGGATTTTATTCCGGTTGTAACATGGCGTCAACTGGCCGAGACTTGCGCCAACTATTTGCGCAAAGGCCGCTTAACAGCGGTTGAAGGTCGCATTCAAGTTCGGAATTACGAGAACAACGAAGGCAAACGCGTCTACGTGACGGAAGTTATCGCTGATAACGTTCGGTTCTTGGAATCCAACAAAGATGGCGGTGGATCGCGTGAAGAGGGTGGAAGCAGCTACAGCGGCGGTACAAGCACCGGCGGAAGCAATTTCGGCGGCAATGCGTCCCAAAGCAGCGGTAACCGTCCATCTGGTAATAACTCACGTAACGACAGCCGTGATCCGTTTCAGGATGACGGACGCCCGATTGATATATCAGAGGATGATTTGCCATTTTGATAATGGTGTAGCTCAGGCTGCACATGTCAATGGAGCAGTTGCACAGCCTTTATTGAGATATAAAGCTGTTGTGTAATTGTAATATTTTCAACGATAAGGAGGATACCTATCATGGCTTTCAAGCAAAGAGATAACGGTGGCGACGAGCGTCCAGAACGTAAGTTCAGCGGACGTAAAGGCGGACGCAACAAACGCCGTAAAGTTTGTTTCTTCACTGTAAACAAAATTTCTAAAATTGACTATAAAGATGTTGATTTGTTGAAAAAGTTTATTAGCGAGCGCGGCAAAATCTTGCCACGTCGTGTGACTGGTACAAGCGCGAAATACCAACGCTTGCTTACAATCGCAATTAAACGTTCACGTCAAATCGCATTGCTTCCTTACACGACTGAATAGGTTGATGTCTGGAATCAAAAAGCCTACTGAGGTTTCTCAGTAGGCTTTTTTTGTATTTCTAATCGAATGATACGCATATATTCACGAGGTAAATAAGGGGAATATGGCTCTAAATGATGGATGGAATCATGCGCTGAATATATTTTGTATTGCAGTAAGGATGCAGGCTGCAGCAGCTGTTTGCTCCGCTGCTGATCCATTTGCTGATCCAACTGCCATGCGCCAGCTAAAATCAGAATGAAAATGAATGAGCTGATCGCTATTTTTGTATGCCGCATGATGATCACTCCTTTAGTAAGAGTAATCCCCATTTTAACTATTTTCATTCTCCTCGCTTTGTCATCTCAATTCTTTTGACAATTTTAGACTTGAACGATATACTAAAGTGTAGTCAAAAAACAACTAAATTAACTTTTTTTATCGGAGGAGCCTGCCAACAGCGGGCTCTTTTTGCGTTTTTTTAAGGCTCCGGCAGAAATGGAAGTAACTTTTATAGAAATAGGGAAAAGCTATGGAAGTCATTTGTAGAGGAAGGGGAGAGTGTTCTTGCTATCTATCATCATCATTTTACCATTTATTATGGCTGCTATTAGCCCTTTGCTGCGAAAGCTGCTGCATGGACTTCATACGGGTTGGATTATTCTGCCTTTGCCAATTCTGCTGTTTAGTTATTTTCTATGGAAAATACCAGCGATTCAAAGCGGTGAAACCATAACAGCAACCATCCCGTGGATTCCTTCATTAGGAGTCAATTTCACTGTTTATTTGGATGGCTTAGGTTTATTATTTGCCTTATTAATTACGGGAATTGGCGCGTTAGTCGTCCTTTATTCGATTTATTATTTGGATAAAAATAAGGAAGCGATAGCATCCTTTTATGTTTATTTGCTTCTATTTATGGGAGCTATGCTCGGGGTTGTCCTATCAGATAACCTTATTGTGCTGTATGGTTTCTGGGAGCTGACGAGCATTTCCTCGTTCCTGCTGATCGCTTTCTGGAACCATAGAGAGAAATCGAGGTATGGCGCATTAAAATCTATGCTCATTACAGTATTCGGCGGCCTTTCCATGCTTGCTGGTTTTGTACTGCTGTATGTGATGTCAGGCACCTTTAGTATTCGTGAAATCATCGGCGGCGTTGATACGCTAAGCGGCCATTTATTGTTTTTGCCCGCGATGCTGCTTATTCTAGTTGGTGCATTTACAAAATCGGCGCAGTTTCCATTCCATATTTGGCTGCCCGATGCGATGGAGGCTCCAACGCCTGTAAGTGCGTATCTGCACTCAGCGACGATGGTTAAGGCAGGTTTATATTTAGTCGCAAGGTTCAGTCCAATTTTCTCTGGAGAGTCGGCATGGTTCTGGCTCGTTTCGATCTTTGGTCTTGTGACGATGATTTATGGCTCTTTCCGAGCGATGAAGCAGACGGATTTAAAATCATTGCTCGCTTTCTCAACGATTAGCCAACTAGGCCTGCTGATGAGTTTATTTGGACTTGGATCGGCGGCGGCTTTCTACACAGGAGGTACAGATTCACTCTTTTATGCAAAAGCAACGATGGCGGCCATCTTTCACTTGATCAACCATGCCGTATTTAAAGGCGCTTTGTTCATGGTTGTCGGAATCGTTGACCATGAAACAGGGACGAGGGACATTCGCAAGCTAGGCGGTCTTATGGCTCTAATGCCAATAACCTTCTCCATTGCGCTTATTGGAGCTTTCTCGATGGCAGGCCTGCCGCCGTTTAATGGCTTTTTGAGCAAGGAAATGTTTTTTACAGCGGCTCTTAATATTAGGCAGCTGGACTTTTTCAACGTTTCATTTATGCTGGCTATCATTCCCGTTATCGCATGGGTTGCAAGCATATTTACATTTGTATACAGCATGATTTTGCTATTTAGAACGTTTACGGGACCAGCACAGTTTGAGAAGCTGGCGAAGAAGCCGCATGAAGCGCCGCTCGGCATGCTTATTTCTCCGGTCATTCTTGCTTCTTTAGCTGTCGTTATCGGTTTGTTCCCAAATCTGCTTGCGTACTCTTTAATTGAACCGGCGATGGCTGCGATTCATCCGAATGTGCTGTTGCCCGGCGAGCGATTCCTTGTGCATATTCAATTCTGGCATGGCTGGACAGCTGAGATATTTATGACGATGGGCGTTGTTATTGCAGGGACACTTTTGTTCAAGTTTCATCAACGTATCCAGTGGATCAATCAACCGCTCTTCCAGCACATCTCATTGAACCAAATGTATGATGGAGGGCTTCGAGTATTGAATAATGGCTCCAATCGGTTGACCAACCGTTATATGACGGGTTCCATTCGCCACTACTTGATGTACATTTTTGTATTTCTGATTGTGTCGCTTGGGTTAACGATGATCCAAGAGAAAGTGAATGTGTTTCAGTTCTCGGATTATGCACCAATATCGGTATATGAGGCGGTTATTATTATCGTCTTAGTCGTATCGGTTATTGCTATACCGTTTACGAAGTCGAGAATGATGGCTATCATTTTGACGGGTGCGGCAGGTTATATGGTCACCTTGTTTTTTGTCATCCTACAGGCGCCTGATCTAGCTTTGACTCAGATGATCGTCGAGACAGTATCGGTGACGCTGTTCCTCTTATGTTTCTATCATTTGCCGAAGCTGAGCAAGGAAATAGCCGCACTGCGTTTTCGACTATCTAATTTCGTTATTGCGCTTAGTGTGGGGATTATAATGACTTTAATTGCGCTTGGTGCAAGCGGCAATCGCGCGTTTGATTCTATCTCAGACTTTTTCTTAAAAGAGAGCTACGAATTAGCGGGCGGCAAAAATGTGGTTAACGTCATCCTCGTTGATTTCCGCGGCTTCGATACAATGCTTGAAATTGTTGTCCTTGCCATCGCATCGTTAGGTATTTATGCCATGATTAAGCTGAAGCTGGACACAGAGGATGAAAGAGTGTTTTTGCCTAAGCAAAGCAATAGAGGAAAGCTGGCGTTTCCAGTAGTAAGAAGCAACGATGTTATTCTGAAGACGATAGCGAAAGTCGTTATCTTCATTATATTGACGTTCTCAGTGTATTTAATGTTCGCAGGGCATAACCATCCAGGCGGAGGATTTATCGGTGCATTAATGGCGTCGGCTGCATTTATTTTGCTTACGATGGCCTTTGGATTGCAGACGATGCGTGAGGTTATTCCTATCGATTTCCGAGTATTAACAGCGATTGGGCTGTCTATAGCTATTTTGACGGGAATAGGATCTTTTATATTTGGCGCACCATTTCTCAGTCATGCCTTTGGACACTTCGAGCTGCCGCTATTGGGCGATACGGAGCTTGCTACGGCAATGCTGTTTGATTTAGGGGTATATTTGACCGTTATTGGCGTGACGATGACCATCATTTTAACGATAGGGAGGGATAAGTAGCTATGGAATTGTATATGTCACTCGCAATCGGTGTTATTTTTACAGTCGGGGTGTATCTGATCTTGTCCAAAAGCCTGCTGCGTATCATTTTGGGAACCTCTATCCTTACCCATGGCGTTCATTTGCTGCTGCTTACGATGTCAAAGCTGAAAACAGGAGCTGCGCCGCTGCTTGGCGAAAAGGCGGAAACGTATGTTGATCCGCTGCCGCAGGCTCTGATTCTTACTTCTATCGTTATCAGCTTTGGCGTAACTTCGTTTTTCTTTGTACTCGCTTATAAGGCTTATCAGAAGCTGGGTACTGATGATATGGAGCAGTTAAGGGGGAATGACGATGAATAACCTGCTTGTATTCCCGCTTCTCATTCCTTTGTGTACGGCAGTTATTCTTTTATTTTTTAAAAATAGTGTGACCTTGCAGCGCTGGATAAGTGCGGTTGGTATGCTTTTTAATCTGGCTGCAGCTATTGTCCTTATTTATCAAGTAAAAACGGAGGGCATTCAAACGCTCCACATGGGAGGCTGGCTGCCGCCGTATGGTATTGTGTTCGTTGGGGATATGCTTGCCGCATTGCTTGTTCTGGCTACTTCGATTGTCGGCACCTTCTGTTTGTTCTTTGCATTCGGTACGATCGGCAAGGAGAGAGAAAAATATTATTTTTATCCGTTTTATCAGTTTCTGCTCGTCGGTGTGAGCGGATCGTTTCTTACGGGAGATTTGTTTAATTTATTTGTTTGCTTCGAGGTTATGCTTATTTCCTCCTATGCGCTTATCGTGCTTGGAGGGACGAAGAAGCAGCTCCGCGAAACGTTGAAATATATTTTAATTAATATTTTATCCTCAACACTATTTGTAGCAGCAGTCGCCTATTTGTACGGAGTTGTAGGTACTTTGAATATGGCGGATTTATCACAGCGCATAGCTGAAGTAGGTCAGAGCGGCGTCTTGAACGTCATAGCGATACTGTTCATGATCGTATTTTCTTTAAAGGCGGGACTGTTCCTATTTTTCTGGCTGCCCGGCTCTTATAGTGCGCCTCCAGCAGCGGTATCCGCTTTGTTTGGAGCGCTGCTCACGAAAGTAGGCTTATATGCTCTCATACGGACATTTACGCTTATCTTTTATCATGAACCTGCGATTACGCATCATTGGATGGCTTGGATGGCCGCTGCAACGATGGTTTTAGGCGCTTTCGGGGCAGCCGCTTATTCCGATATTGGCCGTATTTTGAACTACAATGTCATCATCAGCGTTGGTTTTCTAGCTTTTGGGTTAGCAGTGAGCTCAAAGGAAGCGCTAGATGGAGTCGTTTTCTATTTGCTGCACGATATGGTTGCCAAGGCACTCCTTTTTATCATTGGAGGAATGCTGATGTATATTGCTGGTACGGGGAGTTTAAAGGAAATGGGAGGCTTGATCAAGCGTTATCCGTTTATGGGCTGGATGTTTTTTATCACAGCGTTAGCCATTGCAGGCATTCCTCCACTTAGTGGATTCACCGGAAAACTGCTGATCATTATGGGCGGCTTTCAGGAAAAATATTTCTGGCTTACAGCTGTGTCGCTAGCATCAAGCTTCATCGTGCTCTATTCCTTGATCAAAATATTTATGGCGGCTTTCTGGGGTGCAGAGATGAAAAACGCCGAATCGCTGCCTGCCGTTAATAAAGGATTTATCGTTTCTGCAGCAGGGTTATGCGTGATCGTCGTTGCGATGGGCATCGGCTCAGAGTGGGTGTACCAATACGTTTCTGAAGCAGGGCATACGCTTATCAATCCGGCGCAGTATATCGATGCCGTATTAAAGGAGTAGATGAGATGGCTTTGCAAATCTTATTAAACTTAATCATTTCTATCGTATGGATGTTTCTTCACAATGACTGGTCGGCTCCGCGGTTCATCGTAGGTTACATCATCGGTATTTTATTTATAGGGCTGCTCAGCCGCTTTTGGCCGCATGACTTTTATATGAGGAGAGTATGGGCAATCCTTAAGCTGCTTGTCCTGTTCATAAAAGAATTGTTTGTATCCAGCTTCGTTGTGATTGGACTAATCGTTCGTCCTAAGCTCGCCATACGTCCAGGAATTTTTGCTCTGCAAACCGAGCTCAAAACAGATTGGGAAATCACAGTGTTGTCCTGCCTAATCTGTTTGACACCAGGGACGCTGACGCTCGACGTATCCAAGGATGGCCGAACATTATATATTCATGCGATGGATATGGATGATGCGGAGCTGCTCTCACAGCAAATCAAGGATTCTTTTGAAAAAGCGATTATGGAGGTGACTCGGTAATGCTGTCCACTTTGCTTATTGCATCATTAGTTATACTGTCACTAGCTATTTTGGGTTGTATGTACCGGCTGCTCAAAGGTCCATCCATAACGGATCGGATCGCTGCTTTGGATACGATTGGTGTCATTTTATTATCGATGATTGCAGTCATTTGCATGCTGTTAAAAACACAAAATTATTTCGATATCATATTATTGATCGGCATATTGACCTTTATTGGGACAACCGCTTTTGCAAGATATATTGAAAGGGGTGTCGTCTTTGAACATGGAGATGATAAGTAAAGCAGGAGAGCTGATTATTGGGCTGATGGTTTTGTTTGGTGCATTAATTGGTGCTCTAAGCGCTTTTGGCTTAATTCGGCTTCCTGACGTTTATTTACGATCACATGCGGCAACCAAAAGCGCGACGCTTGGGGTGTTGTTCATTTTGGTAGCCGCTTTCCTATACTTTATGATTTATTTGGAGCATACGAGCGCCAAGCTGCTATTAGGTATTGTGTTCGTATTCATCACTGGACCGGTAGCCGGACATTTGAATGGAAGAGCGGCCTATCGTTCAGGCGTACCGCTATGGAATAAAAGCATACAGGATGATTTGAAGGACGCCTCTAAAGAGGAACAGGGATAATTGCCAGCAAAGGCCAGCATACCTTTCTAATCGATCCGTTTCAAAAAGGAATGAAACATGGTTATTAATAAAATAAGATGATAGGCGAGCCCGATGCCAAATACCCCTAAAGCAGCTGAAGGCTCGCCTGCTATGCCTAATAAATAGCTTTTGGCAGGCCAGTAGCTTGGAATCCATGCACCTAAATATTGCCACGGCAAGGGGGTGAAGGCAGCAATAATAGGCCCTGCAAAAAGTAAACCGCTTATTTTGGACAAGGCTAAGCCTTCGACCTTATTAGAAGCAAAAGTCGCTAGAAACAAAGCCAAACATGGAGCCTCTAGGGTTAGCAATACGATGGTATACAAACTTTCGATTTGAATCTTTGCCATGCCCGATAATAGGATAAATAAACTGGCTAAGCTTATTGCAAGAGCGCATGGCAGCAGTAATCGATACAAAAAATAGCCTTTGCGTGTGAAAGGGGTAATCGCATAATAAGCAATCATATTTTCATCCCGTTCATCGAGCATTAGAAGCCCAGCCATTGTCCCTGGAAGCAGCGGTATGACAAGCATAAGGAACGTTACCGCGAAATTGGAATAATCCATCAATAAAAAGCCGTACTGCTCCTGTATCCAATCGGATAATGGAGGGAAGACATAACGTGCAACCACGATAATGGCTAGGGGACCAAATAAACTGGCCATAAGCATAGGATCCATCCTAATTTGCCTCGCATCATTTTTCATAAAAGCTTTAATTTTCAGTATCATCATGAATTCCTCTTTCCTATTTTCATAAGAATGACCTGCTGAAATGACCGTTTAGCCCATAAGAAAACGAGTGTGTTGCCCAATAGTAAAATGAAAATGGCATACATCGTTTCTGCGACAGTGGGCTGTTTGATCATCGATTTTAACAACAAGAGGGTCCCTTCCGTAGGGATGATCATGTATAAATATGGATTGCCTATGTGAAAGAAGCCGAGTAGAGGAAGCGCAAACGGCAGAGCATAGAGCTGTGAGCGTAGAATAAAACCGTTTACCGATTGCGAGCGTACAACTACGCCAATGGATAACAAGGTGAAAAAGCTGGATGTAAGCAGGATGCCAATTGTGAAATGAAAGGGTGAAGCGGGTACACCAATGGAAAATAGATGTATAGCCCAGGCAGATGAAATCGAGAGCAAGGCAAGAGAAGAGGCTTTGGCGAGCAAATATTCGGTTACACGAAGCGGTGTTACGAACAGATTGTCATGAATGCCTTGGTCCTTCTCAAGCAAGACAATGCCGCCGGCTAGAATTAACCCTAACGCACTTGGATCAGAGAAGGTAAGCAATAGAGCAACGGTTGTTTTGTAGTCTGTGGGAATAGAGTGGAGCAATAGGAGATATATTGTGCAGACGAGCATGTAGATCAGGTAAAATTTATGGCGCCACTGGAAACGAAGATCATGACATACGGTCATCCATATTCTCATACTAAAGCCCTGCCTGTCACATCAATAAATATTTGTTCAAGAGTTGCTTCTAAGGAGTGAATCGTTTCGATTTTTTCATGACGTATAAGGTTCATAAATTGCTGATTCCCCGCAAGCCCATCCATAGAAAAATGTTCGGTTATCCGCTCATGCTGCTTTAAATATTCAATTCGAACACTGTTTTGGCCATGTCGCAGTCTTAGCTCTCTAGGAGAATCAATAAGCTTAATCTGACCATCGACAATAAAAGCAACACGGTCGCAAAGCTCCTCGGCTGCTTGCATGTTATGCGTTGTGATGACGATGGTAGTGCCTGCAGCTTTCCTCTCCAAAATCAACTCTTTCATCCGCTTTGCATTTACGGGATCAAGGCCGGAGGTCGGTTCGTCGAGAAACAAAATATTTGGCTGATGCAGCAATGCACGACAAAAATTCAACCTCATCTTCATGCCTTTGGATAGCTGCGAAACCTTCATATTCGCTGCATCCTGCAGCCCGACCTGGGAGAGGAGCTGCATAGGGTCCAAGGTAACGCCTGCATAAAGAGAACGAAACAATTTTAAGTTTTCAAGGACTGTAAACTTGCTGTAGAAGTTGGGGAATTCAAAAGCAACGCCGATTTGTTCATAGTAGTCGGGACCAGTGCTCTTGATTTCATGATCCAAAACGCGCACACTGCCTGCGTAACCTTTGAGTGCACCGATTAATATTTTTTGCGTGGTGCTCTTTCCAGCACCTGATGGACCGAGAAAACCAAATACTTCTCCCGGCGCGATTGAAAAGGTAAGGCCGTGCAGAATCGTATTTGTTGTACCGGGATACCTGTACTCAAGTTGGTTCACTTCGATCATTTGATAATTTCGCCTCCTAAATCACGCTTTGCATACATACCTTCCGCAACAATATCAAGCATAAATGAAATGGTATCGGAATAAATGCCTGGCCCGATTTCTTGCTTATGCAAGGTAAGAAGGACAAGCGCTCTAATCATACTGACGATAAGCTCAGGCTTTGTATGAGCGAGAATGCCAGCTGCCTGCCAATGGTGAATAATTGGCATTAAGGCATCTGCATCATCCGAGAAATTATGTTCCAAGAGCTCTGGAGGCAGCTTGCGTACAAGCTGAGCAAATTCACCTTCCAAATACATTTGACGAACCAAAGGGCTTTCGCCTAATAGACGGAAGGATTCAATAAGAAATTGATGAATACTCTCTTTGGTTACGAGTTCACTCCGATTTAACGAAGCAAGCAGACGATTGCGAATTAAAGCCTCCTCTTCAAGCAGAATGTGATAAAAGAGCTCCTCCTTCGAATTGAAAAACATATAGAAGGAGCCTTGTGCAATGCCGCAAGCTTTCGTTAAATCTTCAATGCTTGTTTTGCGAAGACCAGCAGCTTCGAAGCAGCGTTTGCCCTCTTCGAACAGCTTTTTGCTAATCCATTGTTTCTCTTGCTCACTGAATTTTTTGGGCATATGGATTCTCTTTTCTTTTTATGATTTTATGAATTATTTTATTTTATATTCACAATAAGCGATAAAGGAGATTTCAGTCAAGCATAATAAAAGAGCAGTACCCAAGTAGAGGATACTGCCCTTATTTTGAAATCTTAGAAAGCAGATCATTTGCTGCTGTTATCTTATATTTCTCTGTCCAAGCGGCCACTATTAGCTTCAGCGTCGCCTTGAAATTCTGCTTTTGCCAACTTTAATGGAAGGTTTAGACGTTCGCGGCTTGGTGAATACTTTGCTTGTGCTATTCTTTTGCTTATTGTCTTTCACAATCTTGCCTTTGGTCGCTGGCTTTGTCGTAATTTTATTCGTGCTTTCTTTGGAGGAGGAGGAAACACCCGCCTCTTTGGAGCGTCTCATGACCGAGCCGGTACGATTAACGGTAACTGGCGGTGCAAGCTTCTTATCATCAACAGTAGGTATGCGGTACGTTGTCTTAGGCTTGTATGTATCCTTTGACGAATAACCTCGGTATTTGCCGCTGCCGTATTTGCCCTTATCAAACAGATCATCAAGAACACTCGCGATTAAATAGGCTTGGAGAAAGCTTAAGCTATAATTCTGACGTACATATTCCGTTGAGTTAATTTCGATTAGTGTATCTTCCGGTGCATCAGGAGCCTGCTGCAAATCGATGACTTCATCGGAATAGACGAGAAACATCCGCTCAGTACTTGTCTCGCTCTGCTGCTTCGGTTTACGCTGCTCGTTAAAGTCTGAAGCGACATCAGGAACGGAACGATTTGCGGCACGATAGACGTAAGAGGTTTGATTGCCAGAGCCGTTGACTGATTCTAACGGGTACTGCTCCTTAACCGTATCTGAAATGGTGCATGCTGTGAGAAGCGGGATGATAAAGCTAAGCAGAAGCAGGTATTTCAAAGATTGATGCCACCAGTTGTTCATCGTTATCCTCCTAGCCGCCGCGCAGCACGCGAACATCTGCAGGCAGCACGCTTTCTCCTTCATAGAGCATGAAGCGCCCGTTTTGCCATTCGATACGAAGCAGCTTCATATCATCCGATTGATATTGCCATACAGACTGTTCGCCTCCCTGCATGTATGGCGTTTTGCCGGCCGCCGTAATTAAACCGGAGAATTGCTCCTCCATATGATACGTACGTTCATCCAGCTCCAAAATGGTAGGCACCTCGTCAATCGACTCCAAGCGTCCGTCTATAGGGTCATAAAGCGCGAATACGGTTCTTTCTCGCTCCTCTATCGTTAAATAACGAATAGTTATGCCATCCTGAAGCGTGAGGACAATCGCGTTGCGTGCACGATTATGAGTTCTGCCTGTGACGTTATAGGTTATTAAGGAAACCTCACAAGCATCGCCAGGTGACAATGTCATTATGCTCTTCTCAGCAATGGGCGGCGGAGAAGCAGCAATCAGGTTTTTGATCCGTTTGAACAAGCTCATCGTATATACTCCTTCTGAATAATTAGATAGACCCGATAATTAGTGCACCTGCAACATGCAGAGAGCCTGCAAATAATGCGTAATTGACTTTACCCTCATGAATACCTTGCTCCAGCTTCATACCGCTGATAGCGATGACGATTTTCTCTACGATCAACTCTAGTATGAGCAGCAACACGAAGGAGATGAGCGAGATGAGTAGAGCTTCCCACATTTCACTTGATTTACTGATGGATTGGGACAATATGTACGCTTGAGCAAATAATTTGAGTACGAAGCGAGTCGTTACCGCGGTATTTCCTTTTTTAATTTCCTGCAAATCATTGTACTTCGTAAAACGCGAGTCTAAAAACATGATGATGATTAACAAAATAGCTCCAGCACCTGTCCAAATTGGAATTCGAATAAGGTCAATCCAAGACATCGTCAGTTCCTCCAATGGTCCAATTTATAAAAAAGACCGCTTCCGTTAAAACCGGTCCTCCGATTCGTAACATAAGCGGCCACACTAGATAATATTTATGAAGTGACTAAGCTATTACTGTTTCTCGTATTGCTTCATCAAGGCGGCAAGCTCATCATCGACCGCTTTATCCTTGCCGAGCTTCTCAAACTCAGCATCAAGCGATTTTCCTTTGGCGCTCAATTCGTTGCTGGCTTCAGCTTGCGCTTCCATTTGCAGCATCTTCTCTTCCATACGCTTCATGCCTGAAGCAGCAGAATCGGTTCCGAAGCCAGACATTGCTTTATTGATTTCCGTTTGTGCCTTGGCTGCGTTGTAACGAGCGACGAGTGTCTCACGTTTGTTTTTAAGCTCAGTGAGCTGCTGGCGCATCTCATCCAACTTGCCGCGTAGATTGTCTGCGAGCAATTTATTCTGATCGAAGCTCGTTTTGTACTCCGTTGATTTTTGTTCGGCTGTTTTCTTCTCTTCCAAGGCACGACGAGCGAGCTCAATGTTTTGCGCTTGTGCTGCCAGCTGTGCTTGCTCACTGCGCTTCTCTATCAGCTGTGCTTGCTCTTCATAAAGCTGCTTGAATTTTTTCTCAATGGCAATTTGTGCTGCGACTGCTTTCTCGGCATCGGCTAGATCCTCTTGCATGTCGCGAATATATTGATCGGTCAACTTAACAGGGTCTTCCGCTTTCTCAATTAGAGCATATACATTCGATAAAGTTAGATCACGCAGTCGTTTAAATATGGACAATGAAATCCCTCCTAGAATCGTAGTACGCATAAGTCATAATACGCGAAGAGCAAGCGAGTCGTTGCAAGTAAATGCAGAATCGGTGCCATTCGCGTTTATATTTAAAGAAATGCTACAATAAACCAAAATGATCACCTGTATGAGAAGAAAAGAGGGAGCATAACCATGGAAAATAGCAAAACTGGAACGGAGCGGTTTAAGCGATTTATTTTGAACAATAAATTCGTATTATTTCTGCTTGTTTTGTTGCTTGTTGGACTGAACATTATGGTACTGACGAAAATTTCATACATTTTCACGCCTTTAACTGTGCTGCTCAAGACCTTGCTGCTGCCGGTCATATTGGCGGGAATAGCTTATTACTTACTTAATCCAGTCGTCGACTTCTTAGAACGAAAGGGAGTCAAACGGATATATTCTATTATTATGCTGTTTCTGGTTGGAGCAGGACTGATTACAATTTTGCTGGTCATCGTCATTCCATTATTAAATGGGCAAGCCGTGAGCTTCGTGAACAGCTTCCCTAAATATGGCGAGCAATTGCGGGTTAAATTTGAGCAGTTTATGGATAGCGCTGGATTTATTCAAGTACAAGAGTGGTTTAATTTAAATCCGGAGAAGCTGACGTCCAATATTACAGAGCAAGCCACGTCCATTTTGAATGGAACGTTAACTAGCGTGGGTTCCTTTGTGGGAGCACTTAAAGAGGTTATTCTTGCGATATTGACGCTTCCGTTTATTTTGTTCTATTTGCTAAAAGACGGGAAAAAGCTGCCGGAAACGATCGTTAGTGTCCTGCCTAACAAGCTTCAGCCGCACACGAAACGAATTATGGCAGAGATGAACGGACAAGTCAGCAGCTATATTCGAGGTCAAATTATAGTGAGCTTCTGTATTGGGCTGCTATTATATATCGGTTACTTAATTATCGGCCTTGAGTACTCGCTTGTGCTTGCGCTGGTAGCTGCGTGCACAAGCGTTATTCCGTATCTAGGACCTGCCATTGCGATTACACCAGCTTTAATTGTCGCTATGGTGACTTCGCCTGTCATGCTCCTGAAGATGGTGGTTATATGGACGATTGTTCAATTAATCGAAGGCAAGTTCATCTCGCCGCAAATCATGGGCAAAACGCTGCATATTCATCCGATTACCATTATTTTTGTTATTTTGACAGCAGGCAACTTGTTTGGTCTTGCAGGGATTGTACTTGCGGTACCTGGTTATGCGGTCATTAAGGTCGTTGTGATTCATTTATTCGAATGGTTTAGAAGCCGCTCCATTCTCTATGAAGAAGATAAGAAAGGCGAAAACGTGCTATAATAACCGATTTCGCTTAAGCAGCTTGAAATATATAAATACAATACCGAAAGCCAGCAGGTAGGATAAAAAGGTATACCCTATATTCCAGCCGTTGCCGTAGGTTACTTTGCCAAAGATTAGAGCCATAAACTCAAGCAGTGTAGTGCCCAGTATGAACAAGAACAAGATTAGCACGGTTAATACGGGGCGTGTATTGATCAACCAGATCATAAAGCATGCTAGCAGCGGGTAAAGACCGATATCAAGAGGCAAAGCGGAAACGGACTCGTCATTGGGGATAAGAGGCGTGAAATCCCAAAACTTTAATTGAAAACCAATTGAGTTAATGACTAAAGAGGAGACCGCTCCGATAGGGAAAATAAGAAGCAAGGTTTTGGGGCTTTTTATGCCCAAATATATACCGGCAATCCAAGGAACAAAGAACCCAAATATAATGTTGATAAGCATTATAAGTTCCTTTCTTGAACATTTTTTATTAGAATGTCCTGAATCCAGTTCAGCATGCGTAAAAAAAGAAAAAAGGAAGGCGCCAAGTGCGCCTTCCTCTTTGTTTTAACCTACCTCTGGTTTGAGCAGTCGAATGGGTGGACCAATCGTCAGCTCAACTTTATTGATGCGATGTTTGCTTACTTCACGAACGGTAAAGGTCAAATTATGAAAGCCAAATTGTTTACCTGGCTTAGCTTCTTCCATTTCACTGTACAGCCAGCCGCCGACCGTATCGACCTCTTCATGCTCAAGCTCAGCTCCTATGAGGTCGCCCAGCTCAGTAAGCGATACCTTGCCATCCAGCATATAAGAGGTATCCGACAGCATCTCAATATCTTTGCGTTCATCGGCATCAAATTCATCTCTGATGTCGCCGACAATTTCCTCCAAAATATCCTCAATCGTTACAAGGCCGGAAGTGCCGCCATATTCATCTACGACGATCGCAAAGTGCACACGCTCCTGCTGCATCCGTTTTAGCAATGTCTTGACAGGCATCACCTCGGATACGGACATGACAGGCTGTATAAGTGTTTGCAAATCAATTTCTTTGTTTACTTGATATTGAAGAAACAATTGCTTCGTGTTGATCATCCCGACGATATGGTCTTTGCTGTCGCCGGCAACAGGGAAGCGGGTATACTGTTCCTTGCGAATGATATCCATGTTTTCTTGCAGCGAATTGTTCTTATATAAGACGATCATATCTGTACGCGGAACCATAATTTCTTTAGCTAAAATTTCATCAAAAGCAAAGATCCGATTTACGTAGCCATATTCCGTATTGTTGATTTTACCGCTCTCTAAGCTGTCTGTTAAAATAATTTGAATTTCTTCTTCGGAATGGGCATTCTCATGCTCCTTCGCCGGCTTTAAGCCAAATAAACGAACCAACGCATTGGCAGATCCATTCAAGACCCAGATAAAAGGGTACATGACTTTGTAGAAAAAAATAATCGGTTTTACAACAGCGAAGCTGACAAGCTCTGCCTTCTGGATGGCAATGCTCTTAGGAGCAAGCTCACCAACCACCACATGGATAAATGTGATGAATAGAAAGGCGATTAGAAATGACAAAATGTGACTCAAATTACTGTTTAGATTCCATTGCTCGAATAGAGGGAGAAGCAGTTTTTCAACGGTAGGTTCTCCTAACCAACCAAGTCCGAGCGCTGTAATTGTAATGCCAAGCTGACAGGCAGATAGGTAACCATCCAAATTGCTTACAACACGTTGAACGGCAATTGCGTTTTTCTTGCCTTCAACGACTAACTGGTCGACACGGCTGGAACGAAGCTTAATGATTGCAAATTCAGTAGCTACGAAAAAAGCGGTTAACACAATTAGTAAAGCAACTAATAGCAGATTAAGTCCTATACCCATAATAAATGTTCACAATCCTTCTTATTCGTATTTAATTGATGTTATTTAATAGTACGAACTTTCTGCCAATTCATCAAACCGCTGAAAAAGGGTTATACGGCTGCAAAAGCTCAATTTTACCGATTTAGAGAAGCCAGTAGAACAATATTAGCCGATACCTAGCGATTACGAGATTATTTGTCTGGTTTAATGAATAGTTCTTATGAACTCGAAATGAATAAAAAAAAGAACGGCAGCAGGCCGTCCAGTTTTTGAAATATAAGAAAGGATATGATTTGCAGCGACTTACCTTATATTTCGTAGTCTAGGCGATATTAAAACTTATTTGCCTGCTGCTCTGACCACTCACCGATGACAGGCAGCTTATTCAGCTTCCCTTGCAGCGTGAGCAGCATGAGGCCAATCCATGCAATGAAAGCGGCTAGACCGAGCAATATCCCTAGCAGCCAACCAATTATCGGGATAAAGCCTAACAAAATATTAGCGGCGATGAAAGCGACCGATAAGACGATAGACTGTACAGCATGCAATCTAACGAAGCGGCTCTTCTTCTCTAGCACAAGGAATATAATGCCGGTTATAAAACCTGCCAGGTAGCAAAGCAAGCCTGCTACTTTCGGATCAAGTCCCGTTGATGAGCTGTCTGGCTGTAAGGATGGAGGTTGATTCAAGAGATTCACCCTTTCTATTTTACCTATACTTGCAATGATTGTATTCGTCATACATTTTCAGTAGACCTCTTTATTTTATAAAATATTATCCAAAATTGGTATCAAAACTTTGTAAAAGGTTTGTAACCTGTTTCGACAAATTATCGTCTAAACTAAAGAATGCGTATTTATAAAAGAATTGATAAGATAGGAGAAGTCATCATATTATGAATAAAATGAATAAACGTAGATGGTTAATTGCTGCATCAGCTGCAGTAGTGCTTCTTGGTGTTGTTGGTTTTTTCAACAGAGGAACATTGGCTATGCTAGGGTTTGATTGGTTTCTGGAAGGTCAGGTCAAGAAGCAGCTCGAGCAATCTTATAAACCTATCGATGGACGGGAACCCGTTCCAGTGAGTACAATTAATAAGAAACAAGATCCATTCTCCATCCTGCTGCTCGGCATTGACCAACGCGGCAAGGAGACTGGACGGTCGGATACGATGATCTATACGGTCGTTCGTCCAAATGACGGCGAGATGCTCATGGTTTCCATACCGCGTGATACGTATGTAGATATCGTCGGTAAAAATAAAGAGGACAAGATTACGCATGCATACGCTTTTGGCGGTGCGGGAATGGCAATGAACACGGTTGAGAAGTTTCTAGACACACCTATTCAATATTACGCTTCAATTAACTTTGAAGGATTCCGCAACGTGATCGACACGCTTGGCGGAATTTCGCTTCCTATCGAAGAGGATATTGTGAATAAAGATGCTGATCATGAGAAATTTGTCATTAAAGCTGGCCAGGAAACTTACAACGGTAAGGATACACTGAACTATGTTCGTTATCGTGAGGATGCTGGCGGCGATATCAATCGTACAGAGCGTCATCAGATTTTCTTGAATCTTCTTATGGATAAAGCGAAACAAATGAATCAATGGTCCAAAATTCCTGAGCTTATGGATATTATGGGCGATAATTTCAGTACAGATATGCGTCCGCAGCAGCTAGTCGATTTAGGTCAAATCATGCTCATGGCGAAGGATCGCAAAATCTACAGCCATTCGCTGCTTGGTGACGGACATCGCTTGAAGAGCGGCGGAGCTTGGTATTATTTTGCCGATGAAGAAGATTTGTCGAAGGTGCAGACCATGATCAAAAACTGGTTAAATGCAGATACACCTGCTTCCAGTCTAATATTGCCTGATAAGTACAATGAAGATAAGGTCAAAGATGTAGGTGCATTATCAAGCAGCGAAACGACGACTAAGCAGCCTTAATGCTGCTTGCTCCGCTCCGTCTTGCTGCTTTAGGACCAATGGGAATGGAAGAGCAAACGGATCGGAGTGGTTTAAGAAAAATGAATATCGCGTTTTTTTTGTTACCGAAGCAAGAGGTTGTGTGTGTTACTCAGGATGTAACGTTAAGACAAACGCTAGAGCGTATGGAGTATCATCGCTATACAGCGGTTCCTATCATTAATGATGATGGCGGTTATGCAGGTACGGTTACGGAAGGCGATTTGTTATGGTATTTTAAAAATCATGCTGACTTATCACTGGAACAAACCAATAAGGTGAAGCTAATTGATGTACCGCTTCGAATGAACAACAAGACGGTACGAATTGATGCCAATATGGATGATCTGATCTCGCTCGCGAAGGTGCAAAACTTTGTACCGGTTGTCGATGATATGAACCGTTTTATTGGCATTGTACGCAGAAGTGAAATCATTGATTACTGCCAAAAAATTATTATGGAGCAGCATAATGTGCTTCAGGATAAATAAGAAACGGCAGCGATTGGGATTGTCTTCAGGTACTATTTTCAAACTAGGCAGGGCAATATAATAAGCAATAAGACGGAATAAGCTTGCTGTTCCGTCTTTTTCTTTTATAGGAAGCGCCTAAGCGGACGTTTCGACTAAAGAGTGAGCCTGCTGGAATGTGCGTGATATGTTTAGCTTTTATGCTATAATGAGTTGTAAAAGTTTCGTAAGAAACCAGATTATATAAGCAAGAGGTGAACGGTTTGAGAACCGGCTTGAAACCAGTGCTGTGGAGCTTTGCGGCACTCCTTTTATTATTGTCCCTTCTAGTACCGCTATTTAACGTAATTACCATGCTGCTGCTTATGGTGCCGTATGTCGTGCTGTATACGATACTGTCGCCAAAATCTTTTGTGCTGCATCTGCTTCCGGTATGGGCGCTGGCATTTATTATCGGCGGGCCAGCTACACTTATTATCGGATTATTTTTCCTCATACCGTCTATTGTGATGGGTCACTTGTTTATGAAACAAGCACCTGCCTCTAAGGTACTTCGGACGGTCAGCGTCGTTGTGTTGGCGCAGTTGATGCTGGAGCTGATTATATTCCAGGCATTCCTGAATATATCACTCATTAAAGAGATTAGAACGTTCATAAGGTCAACCGTGGATGAGTTGATGACGAAGCAGCTGCTTCCCGCAGGATGGAATTCGGATTTAACGGAAGTTGTAGCTCGTACGATGGTCAATTCTATTCCTGTAACGTTCATCATTATCGCCTTCACAGTCACTGCAATTACGCAATTTGTAGCTCGCAGAGCTGTAAAGTGGAGTGGCGGCCCTGAAGTGCCTAGGTTTACGCGTGCCAAAGATTGGCGTTTGCCTCGTATACTCGTTGTGCTTTATTTAATTACTTATGTAATCGAGCTGTTCTCGTCGACGACGAGCGATTCTTTTTTTGCAGTGGCTTTGATGAACTTGGTACCTCTGCTTAGTTATGTTTTTGCGTTTCAGGCTGTCGGATTTTTCTTTTTCCTTGCTCATCAGCGAGGATGGAACAAAGCAGTACCGATTCTTATTGCGATTCCGGTGCTATTGATCCCGCCGCTTAGCTTGATCGGCGTGCTGGATACTGCTTTTCCAATCCGCAAGTCGTTTACGAAACCATAGCACAGGAGCGGATAGGAAATGCCGAAGTTTTTGGTTACACGATGGCACGGAATGCATCAAATGTGGGCCTTTGCATTGATGGTGCTCATGTCAGTGGGACTTGCATGGTTCGAGTGGCTGCTTGGGCTGCTCGGATTACTGCTCACGGCCTTGGTATTGTTTTATACCATAATGGCAGAACGTGCTTTCCGCAAAGATTTGAAATCGTATCTAGGCACGTTGTCCTACCGGGTTAAAAAGGCAGGAAACGATGTCGTCAGCGAGCTTCCTTTCGGAATTATTTTATATAACGAAGATCGTATGGTGGAATGGCATAATCCTTATATTGCTAATATGGTGGAGCGGGAAACCGTCATTGGCGTTCCGCTTGCGGAGCTTTTCCCGTCATTGCAGCAAGTGAAGGAACGCGAAGGAACGATTGAAGCTACAGTAGGCTCGCAAGTTTACCAGCTGATCTTCAAGCAGAAGGAACGCATTCTTTATGTGAAGAACATTACGGATTTGTGGCAGCTTGGCCGCAAATACGATGATGAGAAGCTCGTTATCGGCATTGTAATGATCGATAATCTTGAAGAAGTTACGCAGGGTCTCGACGATCACCAGCGCAGCTCTATGCTCTCGAAGGTGACGACGGAAATTACCGAGTGGGCTCAAAAGTATCATATTTATTTGAAGAGGCTCACGTCGGATCGTTTTCTGCTCGTAACGGATCAAAAAACGTTAAAGCAGCTTGAACAGTCTCGTTTTGTCGTGCTGGACGAGGTTAGAGATATTACCGGCGATCACAAAATTCCGGTTACGCTGAGCATCGGTTTTGCGGCAGGGGCTGAGCATATAATCGAGCTCGGCCAATGGGCGCATATGAGTCTTGATATCGCGCTCGGACGAGGCGGCGACCAAGCAGCGGTGAAGGTTGGCAGTCGGCAATCCTTCTATGGCGGCAAGTCGAATGCGGTGGAGAAACGGACACGCGTGCGCGCACGGGTGGTCGCACATGCATTACGTGATCTGATACGCGAGAGCCATAACGTAGTCATTATGGGGCACAAAATGCCCGATATGGATGCGATTGGAGCAGCTATCGGTGTTATGAAAGCGGCGCAGCTGTTCGGCAAGGAAGCTTATATTGTATTAGAAGGCGTAAATCCAGCCATTCAGAAAATGATGGAGCTCATCCGCGAAGACGAGAAGCTGTCCAAACGCTTTGTCTCACCAGAGCAGGCCTCGGCATTGATCACACCTCAGACGCTCGCTGTCGTTGTTGATACGCACAAGGTATCGATGGTGAAGGAGCCTAAGCTGCTTACACAGACCGACCGTATTGTTGTCGTCGACCATCACCGCCGCAGCGAGGAATTTATCGCGAATGCGATATTAATTTATATGGAGCCTTACGCTTCATCAACATGTGAGCTCGTAACGGAGCTGCTGCAATACATCCATGATCGAGTTGTACTTGATGTACGGGAATCAACAGCTTTGCTTGCCGGTATTACGGTGGATACAAAGAGCTTCTCGCTTCGCACGGGTGCGAGAACGTTTGAAGCGGCATCATTCCTGCGCCGTAATGGGGCAGATTCGATGATGATTCAGCGGATGCTGAAAGAGGATCTTGAGGAATACGTGCGCAAAGCCGAGATTATTAAGCATGCTGAGGTGCTTTATGAGCATGTCGCCATTGCAGTAACCGAAAGCGGTCGTAAATATTCGCAGCTGCTCATCGCACAATCAGCGGATACGCTGCTGAATATGACGGATATACTCGCTTCCTTCGTTATCGGAGAGCGCCAAGATGGACTTATTGGCATTAGTGCGCGTTCACTAGGCCATATGAATGTACAGGTCGTCATGGAGAGAATGGGCGGAGGCGGACATTTGACGAATGCTGCCGCTCAGCTGGAAGGCTCTGTGGTGGAAGTAGCGGAGCGTTTGAAACAAGTGTTAGAAGAAATTGAAAAGGAAGAGGGGTTATTTGAATGAAAGTAATCTTTTTGCAGGATGTTAAAGGACAAGGGAAAAAAGGGCAAGTAAAGGATCTGTCCGAAGGGTATGTACGTAATTTTCTATTGCCGCAAGGGCTTGCGAAGCTGGCATCCGACGGCAACCTGAAGACGCTTGAAGTACAGCATGCTTCTGAGCAGAAGCGCAAGGATAAAGAAAAGCAGGACGCGCAAGAGCTAGGCAAGAAGCTTGAAGAGATGACCATCGTAATTAAGACAAAAGCAGGCGAGGGCGGCAGACTATTTGGTGCCATTACGAGCAAACAAATTGGCGAAGCATTAGCGGCGAAAGGCATTAAAGTAGATAAACGCAAAATCGAGCTTGATGATCCAATCCGTACGCTGGGTGTTACACAAGTCGTTGTGAAGCTTCACCCTGAAGTGAAAGCAAAGCTGAACGTGCAGGCGTCTGAAGAATAGAGAAGTCTAAAGCATAAGCCAAGGTTTGTTACAGAACCTTGGCTTATGCTTACGAAGTAGGTTTGCTACGCAAACCTAGGTGTATGCTTACGATGTAGGTTTTCTTTGAAAACCTTTAGGAGGGGCCCATGAGCACTGAATTGATGTTTGATCGTGTTCCACCGCAAAACTTAGAAGCGGAACAAGCTGTTATCGGAGCGATATTGCTGCAATCAGAAGCCTTGATTACAGCGATGGAGCGCGTGCGCAGTGAAGACTTCTACAGCGGTCCTCACAGACAAATATATGAGGCGATGGTTGAAATCGCGGAGAACAACCAGCCGGTTGATCTCGTGACCTTGACTGCGCATTTGCAGGATCAGCATTTGCTTGAGGAAATTGGCGGAGTCAGCTATTTGGCGAAGCTTGCCAACTCGGTGCCAACCGCAGCAAACGTTGACTACTATGCACAAATTGTAGAAGAGAAGTCGATGCTGAGGCGCCTTATTCGCACAGCAACAAACATCGTATCCGATGGTTATGCGAATTCGGAGGATGTAGGTGTACTTCTCGGAGATGCAGAGAAACAAATTCTCGAAATATCGAATCGCCGCTCCGGCAGCGGGTTCATCTCCATTAGAGACGTATTAATGGAGGTATTCGAGAAGGTAGAGCAGCTGTACCAGGATAAAGGCGGCACAACAGGCATTCCATCCGGATTTACCGATCTGGATCGGATGACGGCCGGCTTCCAGCGAAGCGACTTGATCATCGTTGCTGCCCGTCCTTCTGTAGGTAAAACGGCATTCGCGCTTAACGTTGCACAAAATGTCGGCGTTCGCGCACGCGAGACCGTCGCGATCTTTAGTCTGGAGATGTCAGCGGCACAGCTTGTACAGCGTATGATTTGCGCAGAAGCAAATGTAGACGCCCAGCGGATGCGGACAGGGCACCTTGAAGGCGATGACTGGGAAAAGCTGACGATGGCGATAGGGTCGCTTTCGGAGGCACAAATCTTTATTGATGATACACCGGGCATTACGGTCGCAGAAATTCGCGCCAAATGCCGTCGCTTGAAGAAGGAAAAAGGGTTAGGCATGATCATGATAGACTATTTGCAGCTCATCTCCGGCCGCGGCAAAGCGGGTGAGAATAGGCAGCAAGAGGTATCCGAAATTTCACGAACACTGAAGCAAATTGCGCGTGAGCTTGAAGTTCCCGTTATTGCACTTTCTCAGCTAAGCCGGGGCGTTGAGCAGCGGCAAGACAAACGTCCGATGATGTCCGACCTTCGGGAATCAGGATCTATCGAGCAAGATGCTGATATCGTATCGTTCCTTTACCGGGATGATTATTACGACAAAGAGTCTGAGAAAAAAGATATTATCGAGATCATTATCGCTAAGCAGCGGAATGGACCGGTAGGCACGGTTGAGCTTGTGTTTCTCAAAAAGTACAATAAATTCGTAAGTATCGATCGCGCGCATCAAGATCCGATGCAAGCGTCGTGAATATCCGAACAATTGCATGTGTAGTTATGCAATTGTTCGTTTTTCGTTTGACTTCTCGATGTTGGACTGCTACACTATTAATGCTGTCTTTTGACTTGTGACACGGGCCCTTTTATGAAAGGTTTGCTGGTGTATAAAGCATTGGGACGGTAATTTTCGGTGCTTATAAACACCGGACGGGGGTATAATTATGTCTACGGTTGTTGTAGTTGGTACACAGTGGGGAGACGAAGGTAAAGGCAAAATCACTGATTACTTGGCAGAGGGAGCCGACGTCGTCGCTCGTTACCAAGGAGGAAACAATGCCGGACACACCATCCTTATTGATAACAAAAAATATAAATTGACGATGATTCCATCGGGTATTTTCAATCATGATAAAACTTGCGTCATCGGTAACGGAATGGTTATTAATCCGGAAGCTCTGATTGACGAAATTAACTATATTCACGAAAATGGCTTCTCTACTGATAATTTGAAAATTAGCGATCGCGCTCATGTCATTATGCCTTATCACCTTGTGCTTGACGGTCTTGAAGAGGATCGTAAAGGCGATAATAAAATCGGCACAACTCGCAAAGGGATTGGCCCTTGCTACATGGATAAAGCGGCACGCAACGGCATTCGTATTGCTGATTTGATGGATGCTGAGGAATTTGAATCCAGAGTTCGCAGCATCATCATCGAGAAAAACCAATTGATTGAGCAAGTATATGGCGGAGCGCATCTTAATGCGGATTCTATCGTTGCCGACTATCTTGGTTATGCAGAAGTGCTTCGCAAATATGTAACAGATACTTCTGTTATTCTAAACGATGCGATCGATGCTGGTCAGAAGGTTTTGTTCGAAGGCGCTCAGGGCGTTATGCTTGATATTGACCAAGGAACTTATCCGTACGTAACATCATCCAACCCGTCAGCTGGCGGAGTTTGTATCGGTTCTGGCGTTGGTCCGTCAAAAATCCAGCAAGTTATTGGTGTTGCTAAAGCATACACAACTCGTGTAGGCGATGGTCCTTTCCCAACAGAGCAAGACAACGAAATCGGTCAAATGATTCGTGACAAAGGCCATGAATACGGTACAGTAACAGGTCGTCCACGCCGCGTTGGCTGGTTCGATACGGTAGTTGTTCGCCATGCACGCCGCGTTAGCGGTATTACAGGTCTTTCTCTGAACTCGCTAGACGTTCTTACAGGCCTTGAAACAGTTAAAATTTGCACAGGCTACAAATTGCGCGGCGAAGTGATAGATACTTACCCAGCAAGCCTCAAAATGGTATCAGAGTGCGAAGCGATTTACGAGGAGCACCCAGGCTGGTCAGAGGATATCTCTGGCGCGAAAACACTTGAGGATCTTCCAGTGAATACACGCAATTACTTGAACCGTGTATCCGAGCTTACAGGTATTCCAATTGCGATCTTCTCCGTTGGCCGTAACCGCGAGCAAACAAATCCGGTTCGTCCGATTTACGAATAAAAATGTTTCTTACAGAGGGTGGCCTTCGGGCCATCCTTTTTTTGTATATAAAAATGTTGAAAACTCGCTTTAAAACATGCAATTATAGGAATTTAATAGAGTTTAGAAGAATGGTTGCCCCTAATGTTGACCATAATGGTATATAACAGATTATGGCAATTGCAGCTGCTAAATAACAATTTGTCAGCTGCTGGACGAAGGGGTTGGTGCGGCAATGTTGAAAAAAGTAGAATGGCTGGCGAAAATTGTAGCAGCAGGATTAATCGTAAGCTTCTTATCCATTTGGACGACGGGATATATTGTAACCAGCTATGTGGAAACGATATTAAAACAATTCAATTTACCGCTTGAAGTGCCGCCGATGGCAATGTCAGGCGTATGGGGCAAACTATGGGGAGCAGATCCGCTAGTAACGACGGATATTGCAGATAAAGAAGAGAAGAAGACTATAGTTGATGGTGAGGATACTCCAGCAACAGATGCAGGTGAAAATGAGCAGGCTGATCCACCGGCAGCCATCGACGCCTTTGGCCAAGCAACGGATGCTCCGCTTACCGATATTGGCATTGGCGGGGGCACAGAAGCAGGAAGTGGCGCAAAACCTGAAGATGGCAGTGTTGAAGAGGGAACAGCTGGTGTTGATGATACCGAGACAGCGATGACAACGGATGATTTGACTGAGGTAAAGGATCAAATGAGCGATGAGGATAAGGAAAAATTATTCAGTCTGCTTATGACAAAATTACCGCAAGAATCGTGGCAAACGATCTCTCAATATATCGAAAACGGGCTGACAGAACAAGAGTTGACAGAGATTCAACAAATAATGGCACAGCACCTCGACAAGACCGAATATGGGCAAATGATGGAGATTCTGAAAAAATATTAATATTGTGAATAGGGTGTAAAGGTTGCTCCAATTGTTGGGCATATGTTACAGTATTAGGCGAACGATCCGACAGGATAATTCGTCTTTTTTTATGTCGGAATTCGGAAAAAAAGTTGCATTAGCGCGAAAAGGAGACAATCATGACCGTTTTCAGGGACAAGGGTCGGATTCAGAAAGTATGGAATCAAGCGATTCAGTACTTTCGGCATGACCGATCGCAACAACTGGATGGCAAGACACAGCAACAATCCGCAAGTGATCAGGCAAACAAGCCGTTTTGGCGAAAAAAGCCGGTTCAGTTAGCGGGCGGGGCGCTCGTACTCCTCACAGTAGCCGGATTTAGCGGAATCCAATATGTTCAAGCAAACACAGTCGAATTTTATAACGTATATATGAATGGAACAGCCGTTGGAACCGTAAGTGATCCACAAGAAGTAGAGCAGCTAGTTTTGCTGGAAACCGAAGAGGTTCAGCAAGCTAACCCGGGCATTAACATGGTGCTTGATACAGGAACAATTACCTATGAGCCTGATCATGCATTCAAAGGAACTCCAGAAACTGCTGATACGCTGGACAAGCTTGAAGGGTTGTTTACCTCTCATGCGGTTGGTGTCGAAGTGAAGGTTGATGGAAAAGTCATCGGCATAGTGAAAGACCAACAGACAGCAGATGAAGTTTTATTGCGTGTACAAAGCAAGTTTGCACCAAAGCTTGCTGCAGCGAAGAAGGAAGCAAAGGAAGTGAAGTCGCTTTCGTTCAATGCAAAGGATGCAAAGCCGTCATCGCTTGATTCAAAGGCAGCCTCTAAGCAGCCTGGGCGTGAAGTGACAGAAGTTGAATTCATTGAAGCGGTAATGATGGAATCAATTGATACCGATCCAGAACAGATCATGGAAGCAGAAGCCATTTATAAGATGCTCGTTCAAGGCAGTATTCAACCAACTAAATATACGGTACAAGCAGGCGATTGCGTCGGCTGTATCGCACAGAAATTTGATATTTCCCCAGAGGTTATTTATAAGAATAACGCATGGATTAAAGATGATAAGATAACGATTGGCGATGTTCTTGATCTAACGGTGCTCCAACCGGAGCTCACAGTAAAGACAACCGAGAATTTAGTTGAAGTAGAAACGATTGAACCACCTGTTGAAATTAAGAAAAATGCGAGCATGCGTGTAGGCGAGTCGAAGACGATAGCAAATGGTACGGCTGGCTCTAAACGAATGACTTATCGTATCGTGAAGCAAAACGGTTACGTCGTATCCGAAGAGCTTCTCACGAAAGAAGTAATTAAAGAAGCGACTCCAAAAATTGTTGAACGAGGAACGAAGGTTGTTTTGGGAGAAGGATCAGGACGTTTTGCAATGCCTGTCTCCGGATCTAGAATGACTAGTAAGTTCGGGAAACGCTGGGGACGCATGCATAACGGTATTGACCTTACTGGCAACAAGAACATTCTCGCATCCGATACAGGAAAAGTAGAGTTTGTCGGAACGAAGCCAGGTCTAGGCAAGACAATTATTATTGATCATAAGAACGGCTACAAAACCGTATACGGTCACCTTAGCTCTTACAATACCAAAGTAGGGGATATTGTTGAGAAGGGTGAAAAGATTGCTATCATGGGCAGTACAGGAAACTCTACTGGCGTTCATTTGCATTTTGAAGTACACAAGGACGGCGTTTTGCAAAATCCATTAAAGTACTTATAACATATACCCATAATTTACTAGAGAGAAACACTTTTGCTATAAGCGAAGTGTTTCTTTTTTTTTGCGTATATAAATGTTGTGTATGGACATGGAGTATTTAACTTATTCATGCAGTGATGGCGGACTGAGGAAAAACCTTTCAACATGAGGGAAGTTTCATTGTGAAGCAAGGGATAACAGTGTTAAAATAGAAGGTAATAAAAAGGACAAGCGACGGGCGGGTGTAGCGATGCACGGAAAAATATTAGTGGTCGATGACGAACAGCCGATTGCAGATATTATAAAGTTTAATTTGGAGAAGGAAGGGCATCAGGTTATTTGCGCTTTCGATGGCGGCGAGGCGGTTCGGCTTGCATTCGAGGAGCTTCCTGATCTTATTTTGCTGGACCTGATGCTGCCTGTAAAGGACGGTATGGATGTATGCCGCGAGGTTCGCGCCAAGCTGCAAATGCCAATCATTATGCTGACGGCTAAGGATACGGAAATTGATAAGGTGCTTGGGCTAGAGCTGGGCGCTGATGATTATGTGACAAAACCATTTAGCACAAGGGAATTGCTCGCGCGAGTGAAGGCGCATCTGCGCAGGCAGCAAAAGACAGAAGAAGCTGCAAGCGGTGATCATTCTGGCACTGCCGATCATTCCGCCGAGCAGGAGCAGCAGGGCTTTAAGCTGTTCAACCTATTTGTGGATACAGATATGTATGTCGTTTATAAGGACGGCGTACCGCTTGATCTGACACATCGTGAGTATGAGCTCGTTTATTATATGGCCCRCAACAGCGGCAAGGTGATGACGCGGGAGCATTTGCTTCAAGCCGTATGGGGATTTGAATATTTCGGAGACGTGCGAACGGTTGATGTTACGATTAGAAGATTGCGCGAGAAGATTGAGGATGATCCAAGTCGCCCTGAGTACATTATGACACGGCGCGGTCTCGGCTATATGATGCGCAACTCCAAGTCCGGAGGCTTCGGCCCAGGATGAAGGGCAAAAGTTTTTTTCGCACAATCCAAGTAAAGCTGGTCATCATCTATTTGCTGCTTATATTGGTGGCTATGCAGTTGATCGGTGTTTATTTTATAAGTACGGTCAAAAACTCCTTAATTGACAGCTTCACGAAAAATTTGAAGGAGCAAGCGGATATTTTATCTAAGTTTGCAGCTCCGAGCTTAGCGGCTAAACCAGATACTGAGGGTGATTCTGCGGAAAGCACGACAGAGGATCTTAGTTTGGTCGTTCGCAATCTGTTCAGCATTAGCGGCGCCGAGGTGCAGGTGCTTGATTCGAACGGGAAGATGGTAGCGACGTCCGTTCAAAGCAACGAGACCTATATTGGCCAGAAGAACAAATCACTTGCTGTAAGCCGAGCACTTCAGAACATTACAGACAATGAGCAAGAAATTATAGATGATGATAATACACGCAAAAAGATGATTGCCCAGCCAGTGACGATTAATGACAACAAGGTGGTTGGGGTTGTATATGTCGTTGCTTCGATGAACGAGCTGTATGAGACCGTCAACAGGGTCAATCAGATCTTTTTCTCAGGGACGCTTATTGCGCTTGGTCTCACGGGTGTGCTTGGCATATTGCTTGCTCATACCATTACGAGCCCGATTCAAGGTCTGACGAGGCAAGCAGAGGCGATTTCACAAGGGAAATTCGATCTGCAGGTGCCCGTGCTTGGCGATGATGAGATTGGCAGCTTGAGCGTTGCCTTCAACGATATGACGATTCGGCTGAAAGAAGCTCTATCGGTAAATGAAGAGGAAAATGAGAAGCTGAATTCCGTTCTCTCCAACATGAGCGATGGCGTTGTTGCTGCGGATGAGAACGGCAAGGTCATCGTATGGAACAGGAGAGCACTAGAGCTGCTCGATGTACGCTCCTGTGAAGGACTTGAGTTGTCCGAGCTGTTCGATCTATCCGAGGAGCGGCTCGAAGAGCTGCAGCAAGGGCGCGGTCAGACACTGCTTATTGAACGTGATGAGGATGGGCAGGAGATGAACGATAATGACGAAGGGCTGCTTAAAGTAACCTTTACGCCTATTCATCGTCGGGATAAGGGCATTACCGGAACGATAGCTGTCTTGCAGGATGTGACAGAGCAAGAGAAGCTTGAGCAATCGCGGCGTCAGTTCGTCGCGAATGTATCGCATGAGCTGCGTACACCGCTTACTACAATTAAGAGTTATGCAGAAGCACTCAATGACGGTGCGCTGGATGAACGGGAGTTATCCGAGCGGTTTGTTGGCGTTATTCGCAATGAAACCGAGCGGATGATTCGGCTCGTCACGGATCTGCTGCATTTGTCGCGGCTCGATTCAAACCAAGCGCCGCTGCGCCGCAGACAGACAAATGTTCATGACATGCTTGATGAAGTGGCTGATCGTTTCTCATTTCAGCTTAGGCAGAAGTCGATTAAAGCCGCAGTGAGCGTGGATCAAGGGCTGGAGTCCGCTTGGCTGGATCGCGATCAGATCGATCAGGTGCTTGATAATTTATTCTCCAATGCAATCAAATATACGCTGGACGGTGGAACGATTGAATTAACGGCGAAGAAGCCGGCCGATTCGGCATCACTTTCAATTAGTGTGAAGGATACTGGCATTGGAATTCCGAAAAAGGATTTGAATCGTATTTTTGACCGCTTCTATCGTGTAGATAAAGCACGCTCACGCAACATGGGCGGAACAGGTCTTGGACTTTCGATTGCCCGGGAAATTGTGAAGGCACATAGCGGTACGATTTCACTTGATTCCGAGCTAAATGAAGGAACTACGGTTACATTCACTCTTCCACTTCTACAGGAAGGGGGCGAGCTGGCATGAAAGAAAAAATAAAGACAACAACGCTTATCCTGCTGGTTGTGCTTAGTCTCCTTCAAAGCTATTTGCTTGCATACAGCATGCCTGGTCTTGGCGCTACGGTAAGAAGCGATCAGGATTATGTTAATTCGGAGCCAATAGGAAAACCGACAAGCGTAGAGAGTGTTATTTTTCCAGAAGCGTTAGTTATCCACTTAGGCGGCAATAAGCATACCATCATTTATCCGGGAACACAGTTCTATGAGATGATTCTTAACCAGCGCATTCAGGGTAGAGAATTTAAAGGGTTCCAGCGAAGCCCTTCGGATGTGCTCAACTGGGAAGAAATTCGCAAAAACGATATCGGTATCGAGCTTCGCTTTGATAACGGCATTCCAGTAGAGCTGCTGCAGAAGCTGCTTAAGCTGGAAGGCGATTTGCTGTTCTTGAACGAAACGATTGACCGCATCTGGATCTTCAAGACATCGGGCACCGAGGAAATTCGAACGTTCTTTTTTAGCGCTGATGGCGAGATGGTTTATGAGTCCGTTCGTGCGGATCTGACGGTACGCGATGTGCAGGACTATGTGGGGTTTGGGCAGTTCCAGCCTAAGTACACCATGACAGCAGACGGCCTTTATATTCCGGTTGCGCCGATTCAGTCAACGGAAATCGTATTTCCTTACGAGACGTATTCGCCAGATTTGATGAAACGAAGCTTATTCTTCGATCAAAGCACGACAAGAGCAATTGAAGACCGAGGCGGTTCGCAAATTTATACAGACGGCAAGCGCGGATTGCAGGTAGAACAGAACGGTAAGTGGATCAGCTATACAGATCCGAGCGCTCCGCAAATTACGGAAAACTTGCTTAGCGACAATGTGTATGCCTCAGTAGATTTTGTCAATCAGCATGGCGGATGGGACGGCACACATCGTTTTGTGAATGCTATGCCAGGCAGCGAAGGCAAGGATATTAGATTTAAGCAATATGTCGAGCAGTATCCTGTTATGGACACGAAGCCGTTCCGCTATGGGTACATGAGATTAAGGCTTCAGCAAGGTGTCGTAACCGAATATTCGAGAACACTTATTACGCTTGGAGCGCAGTCGGAATCGAGGAATGTTCGCTGGTTGTCAGGCGGGGAAGAGCTGGAGAAAACGCTCAGTAATTACGATAGACGCAGCGAAGTGACAGCATTGTTCCCAGCGCTGCAAGCAGCTCCGATCGATGAGAACAGACTTCGGTTCATACCGGTATGGGCTGTTCGCTTGAAAGACGGTACGGAAGAAATATTGGTAGAGGCTTATCGAAGCGGATTTACACCGCCTGAGCAGAAGGATGAGGACGCTGTGCAAGGTGAGGCTGATGACAATTCAGATAAGCCAAATGATACGACAGCAACAGCAGCTAATGCTGCAGGAGCGGTAAGCTTATCAGTGGGTGCGAGCCAGATTCGTTCGCTTAATGGACCATAGAAATAGGATACGAAAGCAGGAGGTGAAGGCGATTGGATTGGGGACGAGCGAAAAACGTGCTTATTATTTCGTTTTTGCTGCTCAATGTATTGCTTGGTTATCAGCTATGGCTGGATATCAGGGAACAGTTGAACATTAATGTAAACACGGCGGAGCTGCCGCAGGATAAGTTACTGCTCATGCAGCAGAAGCGTATTTCGTTAGAAGCCAATCTGTCGCTGGAAACACCTGAGCTCAAGGACTTAACTTATTTGCTCCACTCTGACAGCCGCAAAAATGCGGAACCAATCATATTGAAAGAACCGGTGGATAGTACGATCATCTATTCCAAAAAAGAATTAATAAAGACACTGGGAGATCGTATTCCTGAGCTTGATCAATATGCATTTGATTTGCTGAACAGCAGCGTAGGTGAGTCTGTTTTTTATCGAGTAGTAGAAGGACGTCCGATGTTTGATGTGAAGCTGAAGCTTTATATTAAGGATCAGAAGATTACTTCTTTTTTGCAGGATCGTGTAGAGCTGCTCGGATCAGGTGAAGCCAAGCAGGTGCTGCCAGCTGCCAAGGTGGTAGCGAGCTTGATTGAAACTTATTTACCCGATGGTGCGGTCATTACCGATATCCAGCTTGGCTATAAAGGACAAATCTTTGATTCGGAGCGTCAAGTGTCGGTGCCGTCATGGCGTGTTATGCTGGAGGACGGTCATCTGTTTTACGTGCATGCCATCAGCGGCGAGGTTGCAACGGATGATGAGCAAGGGGAAGCGGCAGCGAACGGTTTACGTTAACGGGAGCAGGAGAAGGGACAGGAAAAAGTTATTATGGGACTTCGATTTACAGTACTAGGAAGCGGCTCGACCGGCAATGCAACCATCGTGCAGGGGAATGACAAGATGGTCATTGTAGATGCTGGTATGAGCGCGAAGAAGCTGGATGAACTCATGCGCGAGCGCGGAGTAATGGGTCATCAATTGGACGGGCTGTTCGTCACACATGAGCATTCCGATCATATTAAGGGATTGGGTGCTTTTGCAAGGAAATATGATTTGCCCATTTATGCCAATGAGGCAACGTGGGCTGCAATGGAGAGGCATGTTGGCACGATTGCACCAGAGAAGCGAGTGTTTATGGAGACAGGTGAAGAGGTGAACCTCGGTTCAATGGCCATTCAATCGTATCCAATCTCACATGATGCAGCAGAACCTGTAGGTTATTGCTTTGTAGAGAATGGCGAGAAGCTAAGCCTAGCTACTGACCTAGGGTATGTAAGTGAAAAGGTCAAACGTCAAATTATTGATTCCGATGTGCTTGTGCTTGAGGCCAATCATGATACGGAAATGCTTCGTATGGGGCGATATCCGTGGAATACGAAGCGCCGGATATTGAGCGATGTTGGCCATTTATCCAATGTAGCTGCAGGCGAAGCGCTGTTAGAGCTCATGACAGATCGAACAAAACGCGTTTATTTGGCTCATTTGAGCCTTGACCATAATTTAATGGATTTGGCAATGCTGACCGTGAATACTATATTAGAGGATCATGGAATATTTTATAAGAAAGAAGAACACCCTCTACGCGCAACCTATCACGACCGACCTACGTCATGGGATGTAGTGAAGCAGAAATAAGGGATTCCAGCTGTGCATCAAGCGCATCCGCTTTAGCACTTAGCTCTTCTCTAGTAAGTATGCCCTTATCGATAAACAATTCTAGCATCGCACTTAAGGTGAGAACGGTACGGTAGTGATCATCCTTTAAATCTGCTAGCTTTGCAGCAAGCTGAACATGTTCCCAAGCGACAGGCGTTTTGGCTTTCATATAAGCATTTCTCCTTTAGTGGAACGACTTTTGAAGCGCAAAAAAAAACTTCTGATAAGCATCGCATGATTCTATTATTATTTTAGTCATTTCTTCCGAAAACATTCCTAGATTCAAAAAAATAGTCTTGATGTCCGAGGCAATGAGAGGGGCGATAGTAATGAGCTTATTCGACGACGATTTTTATTCAACCAAAGTATCCAAGCGTGCTGCTCGCGAGAGTAAGAAAGGAGACTTTGCATTTCGATATAAGAGCGGTGGACGCAAGTGGTCCAACGTTCGTATTGCATTTGTATCTTCTATTACGAGCGCGGTAGCTGCAACGTTGTTGTTCGGTGCTGTGTTTGGCGGCGGAGGCAGTGGTACGACCAGCGGCGGCGGCGCACCGGTAACGGGTGGTATACAAGTGATTGATCCGCTTGAGCGTCCTATACAGGCTTCAGCGAAAGTAAGACCGGCCGTCGTAAGCGTCATTAATCAGCAAATGTTCTCTCTTGGCATTGGAAAGGACAAATCGCAGCCGGAAAAAGAAGCGGGCAAAGGTACGCTTCGCGAAGCGGGTGTGGGCTCAGGTGTCATCATTAGCAAGAAGGATGGCAAAGCGATTATTATTACGAACTACCATGTCATTGATCAGGCACAGGCGGTAAAGGTTGTACTGATGAATGGAGAAGCGCGAGAGGCACGTATTGTCGGTAAAGATCAAATTACGGATCTTGCTGTGCTGGAAATTGACGCAAAAGGAATCGAAGTCGTTGCAGAAATTGGCGATTCGTCTGCGCTTCGCCCTGCTGAATATATTATTGCGATCGGCAACCCGCTCGGACTCGGAGAGTCTGTGACAACGGGCAGCGTGAGCAAGACAAGACAAATTGTACCGGTATCACTTAATCAAGATGGCGTGTATGACTGGGAACAAGAGGTTATTCAGATTGATGCATCCATAAACCAAGGAAACAGCGGCGGGCCGCTTATTGATTTGAATGGACGTGTAGTTGGTATCAACAGCATGAAAATAGCTGATCTTGGCGTAGAGGGCATTGGCTTTGCTATCCCCATCAATCTGGCTATGCCGATTGTTGAAAGCTTAATCAAGCTGGGCCATGTGCCCCGTCCATATCTTGGCGTATACACGATGGATTTGGAGCAGTATTGGGAGCAGCAGGACTTTGCGGATGCGTACAGCAATCCTGGTGAAGGCGGGATTTTGCCGGAGGGCGATGTTCCTCATGACGAAGAAGAGGCTGACCCAGGCGATGATCAGATTCTTGAGGGCGGACCGAAGCTTACGCTGCCAGACGAGGTTTACGATGGTGTAATCGTGCTTGAAGCGGTTGGCCCTGCTAAGGATGCAGGTTTGCTGTTCAATGACGTGATCGTTAAGCTGGATCGTCATCCGATCAGCAGTACGATGGACCTTCGCAAATATTTGTACCAACAGAAGAAGATTGGTGACGAGATTGAGATTAGCTTTTACCGTGATGGGAAGCTGAAGGTTACGAAGTTTAAGCTGGCTGAGAAGACAGATGAGGAATAAGTTCGAGTGCATAAGCTGGATAAAGATTGGTTAGTTCAAGCTTATTGAGCTGGAATGTTAGGATTAGCTTGAAGAAGCCGCGGTATGCAAATGGTAGCCCATTTGTGTGCTGCGGTTTTTTTTGTGCGTGGATGCGGGGAGCATACTGGGAAAGGGATTGTGCGGAGATAATACGAAAATTGTCGTCTTCACATGGAGAGGCGTTTTCTGATATGCTGTGTATAGACAATAAGGACGACCATCAACTAGGGATAGGAAGCGTGCAGACGATGTATTGTGTATGTAAAGAGCATATTGAGAAAGCATTGGACCGTTTTGTAGATGAGTATGAGGATGCACCAGACGTAGTAGATCTGAAGGAAACACAATTTGCAGATTGGGATCCACCGCGCAAATGTGATTTTTGTGAAGAACCAGCTACTTTTTTGGTGGTGTAGAAATGCATATACAGATAGCTGCTGTTGGTAAGCTGAAGGAAAAGTACTTAGTGCTCGGCATAGCGGAATATGCCAAGCGGTTAGGGCCTTACGTGAAGCTTACGCTCACGGAAGTGCCCGATGAGAAGGCGCCGGAGACGATGAGTGCGGCGGAGGAAGCGATTGTGCGCGAGCGAGAGGGCGAGAGGCTTCTAGCGCAGCTGAAGCCTGATGCGCATGTTGTCGCGCTCGCGCTGGATGGCGAGCTCTGGTCAAGCGAGGATCTCGCGGGCCAGCTCGATAAATTAGCCACGTATGGGCGCAGCCACGTGGCTTTTGTTATTGGCGGGAGTACGGGATTGTCTCCCGCTGTGATGAAGCGCGCCCAGCAGAAGCTGAGCTTTGGGCGCATGACCTTGCCGCACCAGCTCATGCGTCTGGTGCTGATTGAGCAGATTTATCGCGGAGTGAAGATAAATCGGGGGGAACCTTACCATAAGTAACGGCGAAAAATGTCTGCGAAAATCCTCTTTTTGGTGGTTCAGGCTTTAGCTTTCTGCTCATTCAAAATAAGTTGAAAACAGCACGACGGCAAACTCTTGATGACGTCGTGCTAAATGACTTCAGCTATTTCTCACATCCGTCAAAAATGGATTAAAGCTCTTCTGGGCATATTCCATAGCATCGATATACGTTTGCTGTTTTGAGCGCTCCATCATTTCTTCAGGACTAACGTCCTCTATTTTCGATGTTATCCACCATATATTCCCGAATGGATCAACCACTCTTCCACCTCGTTCTCCCCATGCTTGGGTTATCACTTTCGTCATAGATGTAGCTCCGGCCTTTATGGCCTGAGCATAAAATTCATCGCTGTCACCCACGTACAGACGAATAAAGCAAGGAAACGACGGCCAATCGGCAGGAGAATCGAACATTAGAATTTTTGAATCGCCGATGCGTACCTCTGCATGTCCTATGCTTCCGTCAGCATTGTATACCCGGCCAAGTTCCTGAGCATAAAATGCGGAAGCCAAAAAGGCAATCAATTTTTCTGTGCTTTTTGTAGTGATCCAAGGGGTAATGGTACGGTTCTCAATTTGCAACATTTGGTTCTCGTTCATTCGGCCCAACCTCCAATGATTGAATTCGATTTGATTGTATCATGGAAAACTTGACAACATTATGTCATAGTTTTAAAGGCAGAGGGGGTGATAGGATGAAGATTGACCGATTAATTTCCATTATTATGCTTCTCATGCAACGCAGAAAAATAGATGCTAAAGAGTTGGCCACAATTTTGGAAGTTACTACCCGTACGATTTACCGGGATGTTGAAGCTATCAATCAGGCGGGTATTCCGATCGTAACCTACCCTGGACGTCAGGGCGGCATTGGTATTCTGGAAGAATATAAAGTAGATAAAAAGCTTTTCACAAACAAGGACATTCGCACGATGCTTATTGGCTTGTTAGGCGTACAATCTGTATTAAAAGACGAGCAATCCAAAAATGCCATTATCAAAGTTAAAGGTATGGTACCTAGTAATCAATTATCGTTGGTTGAAAGGCAAACAAAACAAATCGTCATTGACCTGACACCGTGGTATGCAGACGCTCGTTTGGAGCAATTTCTAGAATGTGTGCAAAGAGCTTTGGATCAGCAGAAAATATTACATTTTGAATATTGCAACGCACAGGGAAGGTCGTCCAACCGGGAAGTCGAGCCGTACCGACTTATTCATAAGGGAAATCATTGGTACTTGCAAGGCTTTTGTCGGCTAAAGCAGGAGTTTCGAACATTTCGAGTTTACCGAATATCTAATATTTCTCTATCAGACACAACATTTGTCCCGAGCAAGTTTGAAATCGATGAGATGGATGCATCATTCTCCAAAGAAGTTTCATGGATAAACGTTCAAATCAGATTTCATGAAAATATTAAAAAGACGATTATAGATTTTTATGGTGAAGATTGTATTGTTTCTTATACAGATGGCTGGTATACTGCAACAATTTCATTGGAAAATAATGAGCAAGGTTATGACTCCTTATTCAGGTTTACCAATCACTGTGAATGTTTGAGCCCTTTGCATATTAGAGAACATTTAATTGAAAAAGCGGCCAGTATCTTGTCTTTATATGGACGATAGACAGACAGCAATCTATATGAAATGTCGTAAGAAGGAGCTGAACACGACAGCTCCTTTCGCTTTTTTCGCCGATAGCCCCGTTAAGCTGAGCCTTATCATAAGTAAGCCGAATTATTTTGAACAAAATCCTTATTTGATACTGAATAGCGCAATTGGGTTAGGGTGAGACTTAACATAGATATTATTCAAACAGATCAAAAAGCCGATTCTTCCTTCTGGGAGAATCGATTTTTCGTTAGAGGGGCTTGTTGGAATTACGGGAAAAGAACGTCAAAAAGGGCAAGAGGAATTGTCTTTGTTTATCCTATAACATTCAAACTAAATTGAAATAGGGTGGGAAAATGGATAAGGAATATAAATTAGCTAGCCAATTATTAACACTACTTGATACGGAACAAAGGTGGTTTACCTTAGCCGAAGTTGAGAAAAGTTTAGGAATCTCAGATAAAACCATACGTAAGATGGTTGAAGAGATAAGCAAGCAGCTGCCACCTAATATCACCATTGAGGTGACTAGAGGAAAGGGAGTATTTCTTCGACGTGATGGACGAGGGAAGACGATTAGTGAGGTGGTTTCTTTTATGCTCAGACAAACCACCTTTTATCGGCTGATGAATCTATTGTTTACCACTGACGGACGATTCTCAGTGGAGGAGCTTGCTGGTGAAATGTTTATGAGCACCTCGTCTTTGAAGAAGTTGATTGTATATTTAAATAATAATGATCTGAAACCGTATAAGCTGCACATTACTTATTCCAGCCCTAAGATCAAAGGGAATGAAATGAATATACGGTATTTTTATTGGAAGTTGTATTGTGATGCCTATGACTTTACTGGATGGCCCTTTGAGAATATTGACTTTGCTTATATTAATGAGTTAATCACAAATATAGAGAATGAGAAAAATATAGTTTATTTTATCAATTCCAAAAGGAAATTATCCTTTTTTCTGGCGATTGTAGTAGATAGAGTGACGAGAGGGAAATGTGTAAAAGTCGACGAGGTCAGATATCCCTGGGAAAAAGGGATGTTTTATTTGCCGGTGAAAGCTCTTGCGAAGAGTCTAGAAGAACAGCTTTCTATAGAGTTTCCTGAAAGTGAAATATTCTTTATGCAATCACGAGTGAGACTCAGCCAATACCATTATTACGAAGGATCGGAAATGACACCGATGAAAGAATTCGAATTATACAAGGATAAAGAAGAGTATCAAATGGGTAATCTGCTTTTTACATTACTGGCAAAGGTATATCCGAATATGGATATGGAAGAACGATTTACATTGGAGGTATATGACTTCATTGACAAGCTTTTAATGGATAATGCCATTCCTGAATGGATGATGATTTCAAAAAGCAATTTATCGACATATGTTCAAAAAGAGTGCCAGCAGATATATCAACAATTGCAAGACTGCATGAAAACGTGGAATGAAGCTTATCCTTCTGTCCTGTATAATGATTTCCATTTAACAAAACTCACCTTAATTGTTCGTTCAAGCTTGCGTTATAAAAGAAAAAAGGCCTTCTTAGTGATCGGTGAAGAATTTTCGATTCGCCATTACATAGCGGATTTGATTAAAAAGGAAATTGGGGATCAGTTGATCGTTAATACTTCCATTATGAAAGGACTAACCGACGAAATGGTGCAGCAGCATCAAATTGATTTCGTCATTAGTAACTTCCCGGTTTCATTAAAGACAGTACCTGTTGTTACTATTTCTACGATTCCATCTAAAAGAGACCTGGACAATATTCGTAAAGAATTACTTTTATAATTTGACCAATTATTTTCCGTACCCTACGTAAGATTTTGGTCTAGTTTGCGATGATAAAAAACCTTATGCTCAAAGCAGGTTCTAAACGATTAAGGCTGACCTTCCTTAAGGAAATTCGTTTGGAAAATACTAAAGCATCTATTTTCCCGTCGGTAAATGGAAGCGATTTCGGAAAATCTGAGTGCAGTATTCAGATTATTGGAGGAAACCATATGAGCAGGCATTTAGGTGCAAAAAAAGGAGAAATAGCAGAACGTGTTTTGCTTCCAGGAGATCCTTTGCGTGCAAAATTTGTAGCAGAGAATTTTTTAGAGGAAGTCTGTTGCTATAACGAAGTAAGAGGTATGTATGGATACACTGGGTTATACAACGGTGTGCCGGTGTCGGTTCAAGGGACAGGGATGGGGAACCCATCGATGAGCATATATGCAACGGAACTGATCATCGATTACGAAGTGAAGAAATTGATTCGCATTGGCACATGTGGCGCGATGCAAAAAGAAGTAAATATCCGTGATATTGTATTAGCCCAAGCCGTGTCTTCAGACAGCAATCTGACGGAGAAGATTTTCCATGGCTGCAACTATGCGCCTACGGCGGATTTCTCATTGTTAATGAAAGCATATCAACAAACACAAGGTAAGCAAGCGAAAGTCTTTGTTGGCAACATTTATAATTCTGATGAATTTTATCGTGAAACGTTGGATCGACTTCACAAATTTATGGACTTTGGCGTATTAGCAGTAGAAATGGAAAGTACATCGCTCTATACGTTGGCTGCTAAATATGGTGTAAAAGCACTGTCCATTTTGACCGTGGGCAGTCAATTATTAACGCAGGAGCACTTAACTCATCAAGAAAGTGAACAGTCCTTTTATGAAATGGTAGAAGTAGCTCTTAATACAATCATTGATGAAACTAGTTTATAGGTTTAAGGGTTAGGAAAAGAGAGTGAGAAAGAAATGAGAGTAATTCTGTCCGGATTGCAGTGGATGATTTTTATGATCGCAGGCGCAATTGCTGCACCAATTGCTATCGCAGATTTATATAACTTAACACCCATTGAGACTGCTGGACTCATCCAGAGTACCATTATTACTTTGGGGATAGCAGGCTTTTTACAAGGCCTGATTGGTCATAAACTTCCTATTCATGAAGGTCCGGCAGGGTTATGGTGGAGCATTTTTACCATTTACGCGAGCTTAGTGGGGGTATTATATTCTTCTAACATTGATGCTCTGCAAGCTTTAAGTGGAGGAATGATCATTAGCGGTGTCTTATTTATCCTAATTTCAGCCTTTAAGCTAATGGATAAAATAGCCCGATTATTTACACCAACCATCACATTTATATATTTACTGTTATTGATCTTTCAATTAAGCGGTTCTTTTATGAAAGGGATGATGGGAATTACATCTAGCCATACGACGTTAGATGTTAAAGTGTTTTTGCTTAGTGGGATTGTGGTTTGCATTACCTTTTGGTTAGGGAGCTGCCGCATCGCGTTACTTCGACAATTTTCGGTGATCATTAGTATATTGTTAGGTTGGCTATTATTTATAGTTTTTGGTAATATACCGGTTTTTTCACAAGCAAAAAACCTAGTTAATCTACCCGAAATGTTGCCATTTGGATGGCCGCGTTTTGACGGTGGGACCATCACTACAGCATTGTTATTAACACTGTTGTTAATAACCAACGCGATTGCATCCATCCGGTTGATGGAAACCGTGATAGAGCAAAAACAATCCACGGATCATCGCCGTTATTGGCGTGCTGGAATTATTTCCGGGGTTACACATTTTATTAGCGGCTCTTTAGGAGCGATTGGCTCGGTACCTATTTCGGGAGCGGCGGGATATGTTCAGCAGACAGGTGTGAAAGAGCGCAGATCGTTTTTAATAGGGTGCAGCTTAGTGATCGTTTTATCCTTGTTTCCGCCAATTATGAATGTCATATCCGGCATTCCAGCTCCAATTGGCTATGCTGTTACATTCGTTATTTTTGTGAAGATGGTTGGAATATCGTTGAGGGAATTGCGAAAGGTCATTCATGAAGAGCGACCTTTTATTGTTAGTGGAGTTTCCCTGCTAGTGGGTGTGGGTTTAATGTTTATCCCTTCATCAGCCACAATCCATTTGTCTCCGATCGTGATCGCCATTTTAAATAATGGGTTAATATGTGGAAGCCTGTTAGCGATTATTTTGGAACAGGGGTTCATGTGGAGGGAAAAACAGCGGAGTAAAGTAAAACAATAAACAAAAATTTGGAGGGGTAAAGATGCATTATCTCATCTCTGTTGCTGGTCTAATTCTTGTTCTAATACTGGCATGGCTTGCAAGTAATGATAAGAAAAAGATTAAATATCGACCAATTATTGTCATGATTGTGGTTCAGATTGTTTTAGGAATACTTCTACTAAAAACAAGTATAGGGGAATTATTAATAAAGGGCTTTGCCAATAGTTTTGATAAATTACTGGGATATGCAAATGAAGGGATTAACTTTATTTTTGGTGGAATGGCAAACGAAGGGGCACACACGTTTTTCCTCTTTGTATTGATGCCTATCGTATTTATGTCAGCAATTATCGGGATTCTGCAACATTATAAAATACTGCCGTTTATTATAAAGTATATTGGCTTGGTCCTAAGTAAAATAAATGGTATGGGGAAATTGGAATCCTATAATGCGGTTGCGGCTGCCATTGTCGGGCAAAATGAAGTGTTTATTTCGGTGAAAAATCAACTCGGATTATTGTCTAAGCAGCGTCTGTACACATTATGTGCATCAGCAATGTCGACGGTATCCATGTCAATCGTTGGTTCCTATATGACGATGCTGGAGCCTAGATATGTTGTAGCTGCATTAATACTAAACCTATTTGGCGGCTTTATTATTGCATCCATCATCAACCCATATGAGGTTAAACCTGAAGAGGATATTGTTGAAGTTCAGGAACAAGAAAAACAAACGTTTTTCGAAATGCTGGGCGAGTATATCATGGATGGCTTTAAGGTAGCCGTCGTGGTTGGGGTTATGTTGGTTGGTTTCGTTGGGTTAATTGCTTTAATTAACGGCGTTTTCGCTGGAATATTCGGTATCTCGTTCCAAGAAGCATTAGGTTATGTCTTTGCACCAATCGCATTTGTTATGGGTGTGCCATGGTCTGAGGCTGTTAGTGCCGGCAGCATCATGGCGACCAAATTAGTGGCGAATGAATTTGTGGCTATGCTTGATTTTGTAAAAATTCAAGACAGCTTTAGTGATCGTACGACAGCCATCGTCTCTGTGTTTCTAATCTCATTTGCTAACTTTGGGTCCATTGGTACAATCGTGGGTGCCGTAAAAGGCTTGAATGAAAAACAAGGGAATGTGGTTGCTCGATTTGGATTAAAGTTGTTATATGGCGCGACACTTGTAAGCGTTTTATCAGCCATCGTTATAGGAATCATATTTTAGTTGAGTACAGCTAAAATAGAAGGAGCATTAACATGAAACAAACACCTCGGTTTAAGCGGGTTTTCGTCATCGTTATGGATTCTGTAGGCATCGGTGAAGCTCCCGATGCTGAAAAGTTTGGGGATACAGGATCACATACATTACGGCATATTGCAGAAAAAATGAATGGGCTGCATGTTCCTGTTTTATCTAAGTTAGGGTTAAGCCATATTGACCAAATACCCGGAGTACCCAAAGTAGAGCAGCCTTTAGCTTATTTCACCAAAATGCAGGAGGCTTCGAACGGGAAGGATACGATGACTGGGCACTGGGAGATTATGGGTATTAAAATCGATGTTCCTTTCAAAGTGTTCCCTGAAGGATTCCCAGTCGAATTAATTAACGAATTTTGAGCATCGGTAATTGCCAGCTTTGAGTATACTTCCAAAGATTTTCTGCTTTCATGTCCGGAATAAGGCTGAATGAGTGCGTCATCGATGCCCTGCTTTTTTAGCCAGGTTAATAGAAAGTGACGTAGTCTATGAGGAGAAAGGTTTTGAGATAAATTGGCCTCCTCTGAATATTTAGCCAAAATCTTGAGGATTCCCCTGTCTGTGTACTTTTTCTTCCATGAGGACTCAAATAAATAGGCCGCTTGCTTCTTTTTCATCGTATCTGCGTGCATGGCCAGCAGCTCTTTGAAAGTCTGAGGAAATGGCACAATGCGGTCTTTGCTACCCTTTCCTTTGTTGATCCGGATCTGGCAGTAAATAAAATCGATGTCCAAAAGCTTGATGCTGATTAACTCACTGACCCTGACACCTGTATACATGAGGGTTTTCACGATCATCATGTCTTGAAAATTCTTAGCCTTCCAAACCACTTCATAGTATTTTTTTAATTCTTCTTCTGTGGGCACGTAAGGCAGCTTCTTTGATGAATTTGGATCCTCAATTTCAAGCTCGCTTCTTAAATGTTGAAACAAACTTTTTAAGTAAGCATAGTCCGGTCGTTCTGCGCGAAGATACTTCGCCAGTTCCCGGGCTTTCTTTTTTGCGGATACGCGTTTTTCAATCATGCCAGTTCACCTTCCAATGGAAGTCTTTCCTTCATGTCCAATCGGAATGTTCCATATGGATTAACGTGTGTATAGATCAAGGGTGTCACCGCACGTAAATCTTCCGGAGTCATTAAATCATACCATTTCTTCTCCGATAAAACGTTCTGGAACATGATCGTATTAATGTAGACTAAGCAATTTTGCAGTAGATGAAGAGATAAAACGGCCATCTCTTGATCTTCCATGCGATTTGTGGCAATTTCTCCACCCTTGCCGTCTCGAAATAAATCATCTGGAAGCTCCAAATTGCGTATTGTGCACAATTTGTTAACTTCCTTCAAAACGCTATCCACCCCAGCACGACCAGGATCTGCCTTTAGCTCATTAAATGATATTTGGATGCTGCTGTCACTGGCGGCTTCTTCTTCGTCAATCTCTAAATACGAAATGCTATCAATCAGGGAGTCAAGCAGAGTTAATGATGCGGAAGGCAGCTTTTGATATGTCGCTTGGAAGAAGGATTCTTCAAATGTGTGAATGGCTGAACGGATCAAACGCTCAATGCGGTCCGGTGAAGGAGGCACGATTTTTAATTCATGAAAACGACGGTAAACGCGTTCCTTTAAATACTCAAATTCATGATCGTGGTGCAGAACATGTTGGCATAGCCATTCTGTCATTTCCTGAGAGTCCTCTATTGTATCCTCTCGGAACCCAAAGAATTCCCGGATCTGCGTTCGGTGGTATGTGATCGAAAGACTGGTCCAATCGTACTGAGCAAATTCCGGCTCAGAAAAGATTTGTTTTGCAATGTATGCGATAACCGCTTTGGGAACTTCGTACTTATGAGTTGGAAAACGGGCTTCATGAATCGTTGCCTTGACAAACGGATCAGTGATCCATTATAATTGGATCACTGATCCGAATAAAGTAAACGGTGACTGGATCAGTAAAATCCATAAGGTACAGCAATCTGTGCAAATGGGCCAGAGATGCTGTCCAACACAACGAAAGGGTGTAAATTCATGAGAAAGCTTGAAGGTAAGGTTGCAGTCATCACGGGGGGCGCTACCGGCATCGGCCTCGCCGCAGCAAAACGATTTATCGAGGAGGGCGCCTTCGTCTTCATCTTCGGCCGTAGGCAGGAAGCGCTCGACTCCGCTGTGGCAGAACTTGGGCCCAATGCCCGCGCGGTGAAGGGTTCGGTCTCCGATCTGGCCGACCTCGACCGACTCTACGCGGCGGTGAAGTCCGAGCGCGGAACTCTCGACATTGTCTTCGCTAATGCCGGGGCGGGAAGCCAGCTTCCGCTCGGCGAGATCACCGCTAAGCACATTGACGAAGTCTTCGACACCAATGTGAAGGGTTCTATCTTCACTGTCCAGAAGGCGCTACCGCTGATGGGCCAGGGAGGTTCGATCATCCTAACGGGATCGAGCGCTGGAACCACGGGCGCCCCGGCAATGAGCGCCTACAGTGCGAGTAAGGCGGCAGTGCGCAACCTTGCGCGGACCTGGGCGGAGGACCTGAAGGGCACCGGCATTCGGGTAAACGTACTATCGCCCGGAGCGACAGCAACCGAGCTCGCGAAGGAATCGCTAGGCGAGGAGGGCCAAAAAGTCTTCGCCTCGATGACTCCGCTCCAGCGCATGGCTGATCCGGCGGAGATTGGGGCGGTGGCCGCCTTTCTCGCATCATCGGACAGCAGCTTCATGACCGCCAGCGAGGTCGCCGTCGACGGCGGTCTAGCGCAAATCTGACACGCTACGCCCGACCGGACACTCCATTCGATATGCGGAGCCCGTAGGGCGTGTAAACCAAAGGAGAAGAATATATGAGTTACGCAATTATTGGATTCGGTAAGATCGGCCAGGCTCTTGCTAAGGCGTTTGCCCGAAGCGGCATTGAAGTATCCGTTGCAACCACTCGCGACCCGGAAAGCTTTGCATCCGCTGCGGCCGCGATCGGACCAGAGATCATTCCCAAAAAATTGGCAGACGCCGTCAAGGCGGACATCATCTTTCTAGCTGTCCGTTTCGAGTCGCACCCCGATGTGGCGAAGGCGCTCCCCACCTGGCAGGGGAAGACCATCGTCGATGTAACCAATGCCTATGGTGTGCCCCCTGAGGAACTGGGAGGACAGCCTTCTTCCAAGTTCATCGCGCAGGCCTTCACTGGTGGACGATTGGTCAAGGGCTTCAACCATTTGGGAGCTGCCGTCCTTGACCAAGATCCGGCTGTTAATGGTGGCAGGAGAGTCGTGTTCCTGGCGAGCGACGATGACGGCGCAGCAGCGGAGATTGGTGCGCTTGCGGAAAATCTCGGTTTCGCGCCGATCAAACTTGGCGGGCTTTCGGAAGGCGGACTGCTTGTGCAGGCGCGCGGAAATAGCTGGGGTCAACTGATCTTTAAGGATTTGTTCAAGCTCGACTGATGAATCGTGATCGCAAATTCCGATGCAATCTTGCCTCGTGGACAAAGGGCAGCCACAGTTTGCGTGAACAAATGCGAAATGATGGAGATACTGACGAGGAAGATTGAATTTGATATAATGATAATGCAGCACATTAGAGTTGATATTGGATCATGGCTGGCTCCTTAGGGATTCAGCCTGTTCTCATTTCGCTTGGCTGGGAAGAAATGAGCGTTCGATGATCAATACCGATTAGAAGAACAGTTAAGATCCATTCTCTCTGATACTGAAAGACATATTAGCTTTCGATGAATGTCCCAAAAACAAATCTTTTTGTGGTTTTTACAGATCAAGTTATAACTACGCGTATGCCGAGAAAAGTCGCGTATCGGGAACGCAGGGAAAATCCAACGCCTGATCGTGACAGTAAGCTTTCGCTATTTGAGTGAGGTGAAAACATGATGCGAGCCGACGCCAGAAAAAATTACAGTCATCTACTTGCAGTCGCCCGTGACGTCGTCGCCGAGCATGGTGTCGATGCGTCCATGCGAGATATCGCCCGCCGGGCCGACGTCGGGTTGGCCACATTGCTTCGTCATTTCCCGACGCGGGAAGCCTTGTTCGAAGCGTTGCTGCGTACGAATTTGGAGGCACTGACGCAGAAGGCAGGCGAACTCGAAATGTCGAAACCACCTGACGAAGCGCTCGTGTCCTGGGCTCGCGAACAGGTGGCTTTCGTCCAAAGCTATAGCGGCGTTGTCGCCTTGATGGCGAGCGCCCACGCGGACCCGGACTCCGCGCTTTACGCTACATGCGCAGCGGTGCACTCAGCGGGCGAGCGACTATTGCTCCGAGCTCAGACCGAGGGAACGGCTCGCGCCGATATGAATGGGGACGACTTGTTTGCCCTGATATCGGCGCTCGGCTGGCTTGTCGGCCAACCTTCATTCGCGCCACGGACCGATCATCTCTTCAATGTTATCACGAGCGCCATCTATGCTACCGGAAAATAGCACCCTCCCTGGAGCATTAGAGTCTTTCATTGTCGAAATGAAAAGCAAATTTAAACTTGAATAATGTCCTACAGTTGGGGGCATGCCTCCTTCAGATCGATGTATAAATAAAATCCCGCCAGTACTGGCGGGATTTTATTTTACTAGGACGAAGCGCCATATTATTATAGCTGAATTAAATCTTTACTTGCGTAATTTTCGGTTGCGTCTGCGATACTTTGTGTTTCGCTTTAAACTTCTTCTTGATTGCATGATTAAATCGGGTGGACACAGAGGCAGCTGCGGCGGCTTCGGATCATTGTTTTCGTCTTTAACAGCTTTTGCAAAGAGGATGAATTCCAGGCCGCTGCAGGCGAATTCAACCGTTTCTTTCGCACCCTGGAAACCCTTGGACCAAGGAATCCCCTTTCTCCATTCGACTACGTGATTCACCATTTCCATCCATTGTTGCTGCATTTGTATTCCTCCTCATTATGATTTTGTTACAATATTCTTTTGTCAAAATCTTTAAAGACTCCTAACAGAGATGCGAGAATTTTAAATTTTTTGATGAATCATATCGTATCCTTCCTTATAAGCACCTCCGATTCTGTATATTCCAGGATTCCATCGCTATTTTTTCTGGATAAGTCCGGCAATCGTTTCGTTGTCTTTTCAAAAAGAAGAGGCCCTCTTCAATTCGAAGAGGGCCTCTTACCAGTATCAAAATGTTTCGTTTATTATCCATTCCTTGCTTACACTAATCTATCAGCATTGGAGTACCTTCTATTGGTTTAATTAGTATTATCGATCAGCTGCTTGGCTGCATCTACCGTGGGAAGCTCAATAGAGCGCTTCGTACCAAAGTCTACCCTATAGCCATCCTCCATTCCATACTGCAAAATAGAGTAGCCCTTATGCTCCTCGATCTTCGTATAGGGATCCGGAGTAGCCAGGGAAAAGGAACGTGGCATCAGCAATTTTATCACCGCTGGCCCATTCCACGTCGGCCGTCCCGAGTTGAGGCACTTCGTAAATGTTCCCCCAGAAATTCAGACTCTCGGTAATTTCGCCTACTTCAGTTAAAACGACTTTATCCTTTGGGGGATACTGCTGCAGTGGTTAATACGCGTTGTAGGGGTTTACGTGTTATGCATTTATCTAGGGATGGGAATCGCTGGCGTATGGCTTTCGGTTGCTATTGACTTACTCATGCGTGCCGTTTTCTTGCTATTGCATTTCAAACGAAGATTTCGGACCCCCCTTGGATCAAACAATCACGGTTCGTGATTCATGACTTAACTTGGGATTCCTCAAATTTAACATTTTTATCCAAACGTTTGCGGATGGTGTCAGCTACGCTGGTACTATCCCTATATGGACATCGTAGAGACCCGATCGGGTATGGGAAAGCGCTAGAACAATTTGATGCTCGATTAAATGAAGTTCTTGCCGAGCTGAGCGAAGATGATCTTCTCATGATTACAGCAGACCATGGCAATGATCCCATTCATGCGGGTACAGATCATACCCGTGAATATGTTCCTTTACTCATCTACAGCAAGAGTTTCACTGCGCAAAAAGAGTTACCTGTAAGTAAGACATTTTCGGATATTGGGGCAACGGTTGCAGATAACTTTGATGTGAAAATGCCGCAGTTTGGACAGAGCCTCTTACAGAAGCTTAAATAAAATTGATTTGAATTGCCAATGTACTGGTTAGTTGAGAAAACGAGGGCCAATAATAATAGTGTACCTAGAGACGGTAACGTCATAATAAGTGAAACATGCCAAAATGGCTCCTTTCGACATTGACCTAAATAGCTTGAAAGGAAATGGGAAATGACCAATTGAAGATGGAATGGGTGAAAGTCGGCGGCACAGAGAGCGGCAACAACATTACCAGAGATGTTAATCACTTCACAAAATACGCTATATTTGCGGTGGCCGAATCTGCCACCCGGCAACAGTGGACTTCATCGTTATCGCCGCACAATGGGGAAGCCTGTATCAAGCAAGCGGCAAGCGTCGTCAGATGCTGGAACAAAAGTACTAAAAACAATTTATTTGAGGAGTCTAACCAGCATCCTTGTCATGGATTAACTTCGTACCGATGGGAATAGGGATGAAATTGGATGCTTCCGGGCATGTTAGGTAAAAACATCGAGGGGAGTGCTGCATGATGGCAAGAAGAAGGAGAAAATATGCGGTGCCAGGGGTCGAACAGGGAATGCAAGCTTTCAAAGCAGATGTAATGAAACGCGAAGGATATGCCGTGAATCCGAATCAACCGGATGACGTGAAATACGAAGTGGCAAAGGAGCTTGGTGTACCACTGCACCCAGGAAACAATGGTCAACTGACTACGGAATCAGTAGGCCAAGTTGGCGGCAAAATTGGCGGTTCCATGGTTAGGGAAATGATCCGCCTCGCCCAGGAGCAAATAGCAAATAGGGAGTAATCCTGAAGTGTTCTGAGATTATGGATGAAGTTCTCTGAGTACTGACTTGATATTAAACCCAGTGGTTTTAAAGACGATAACTTACCCCTTCTCCCAAAAAGGGGTTTTTGTTATCTCCAAGTATTTTTTTGAATTACATTTAAATGGGCAGACGCTAACAATGATAAAATTGAAAAGTGAGCTAACGATACGATCGAATCACCTCTATTTGTTGAGATCGCTGGTCTTGTTTTGGGCAATGCCTATAAACATATGCTACACTGATAATAAATATAATCAGAGGTAGGACTCTTTTAAATTTACGATATTAATTTATTACGCAAAGATAACTTTTAACACAGATCTTAATTGATGAAAAGGAAGAGATTCAGTGGGAAGAAAACAATCTTTTACTGAGACAGAGCTGCTGGATACGACAAAAAAATTAGTGCTTGAGCATGGCTACGACGGTTTTCATCTCAAGCTGCTCTCACAGCATCTGTCCGGAGCCCGGAGCACTATTTATCAATATTACTCTAATAAAGAAGAGATAGTTGCTGCTTGTATGAAGCGCGTAATAGCAAAGGTATTAGAAAATTGTTCAGCAATTGATGAGACTGATCCTATGGACGCTCTCGAGCAGTTACTTCTCATTTATGTAGAAGAATCTACGCTCCATCAACTTCTGGGGGATTCTAGTAAAATTAATACTGCTAATTCTTCTGCAGCAGCGCGAGATCTTGAATTTATTGAGGAAGCACATATGACCCTTAAAATTCAATTATCACGCTTGTTTGAACGCGCACAAAAGGGTAAAGGTCTACGGCAAGATATCCCATTGCCTGTACTTATTGGTGTTTTTTTTAACTTAATTAATACGCCTAATATGCTGAATATCCCTATTCCTGATTGGGGAAAGCTGTTGTTTCAAATGTGGATCGGGGGAGCTAAGAGCTAGCCTTAGTCTCGGAATAAATTTGACACAAGTGTCATTTATAATGTTTAATTAATAAGACAAGCGCGATTGTGTTATAAAATTGACACAAGTGTCAAAAAAGAGATAAGGAGTTGAAAAGAAAATGTTTTTAGCTATGAAGGAATTGATGCATAGTAAAATGAGATTTTTAATGATCGTCATTATTTTTGTACTGATAGCCTGGTTGGTATTCATCTTATCAGGTTTGGGGAATGGACTATCTACGCTAGCTGCGTCAACATTTAAGACAATGAAGGCTGATTATGTCGTATTTGAAGAAGGGTCGCAGTCTTCAATGAGCAAGTCGTTACTGTCTGATCAATTGATTAAGGAAGTGGAGCTGCTACCAAATGTGAGTGCTGCCGCACCCATGGGAACAACGATGGCAACGGCGCTTAAGGAGCAAAGCACCAAGAATGAAGATAAGATGGACATAGCGATTATAGGAATTATTCCAGGAAGCTTCTTGGAACCGGCTATCGTAGAAGGGGAAAGCCTATCTTCCGGGAATCCTACAGGTGTCGTGGTGAATTCAACCATGAAGGACGAGGGCTATAATATTGGTGACACTTTTCAGTTAGATGGAACGACGGAATCATTGACAATTATCGGATATGTCGAGAACCAGACCTATAACCACGTTGCATCAGTATTTACTCCAATGGCTGAATGGCGGAAGATTACCTTCGCGGCTCCGGGTTCGGATAAAGGAGTTGCAGAGCCCGTTAATGCGATTATGTTACAAGGCAAGGATATCGATCCAGATTTAATTAATAGTAAGCTATCGAATACGGATACGGTTACCCGAGCGGCAGCCGTTCAAGGAATGCCAGGGTACAAAGAAGAGCACGGTACTATTTTAATGATGCTTGCATTTTTACTCGCTATTTCCGCATTCGTGCTTGGGGTGTTCTTTTATGTAATTACGATGCAGAAGACCAACCAATTCGGCATTATGAAAGCTATTGGTGCTAGTAACAGATTTTTGGGCAAAGCTATTGTATCACAAGTGTTCGTGCTTTCGCTGACTAGTATTGTAGTTGGAATCTTACTGACTTATGGAACAGCTACCATTATGCCGAAGGGTATGCCATTCAAGCTGGAAACTAGTCTTGTCGTCACGTATTCTGTTATCTTGCTAATTATCGCTATGTTAAGTTCGATCGTATCTGTTCGCAAGATCACAAAGATTGATCCGCTCAAAGCGCTCGGGAGGGTTGAATAATGACTAAGGGATTGCAAATGAGTGAAGTCACAAAATATTATGCTGAAGGAGGCAATCGGATCGCGGCACTCAATCATGTGTCAATATCAGTGGAGCCGGGTGAGTTTGTTGCTGTAGTTGGACCGTCCGGGTCTGGTAAAAGTACGTTCTTATCCATTGCTGGAGCGCTGCTTAGGTCCTCCGTAGGAGAGATTAAGCTGAATGGCTATAATATCTCTACGCTTACTGCGAAAGAACTATCTAATATTAGGTTACGAGAAATCGGATTTATTATGCAATCATCGAATTTGGTTCCCTATTTAAATGTTCTTGATCAATTGCTAATAGTAAAAAGGATGTCGGGAAAGGTTAAAAGGGAGGATAAGGAATTCGCCACGAAGTTGCTGGAAGAGCTGGGTCTGGGTTCGAAGTTAAAAAGCCCTCCGGAAGAGCTATCAGGCGGTGAGAAGCAACGGACAGCGATTGCTCGTGCTTTAATGAATAATCCCAGCATCATCTTGGCTGATGAGCCGACAGCAAGTTTGGATACCAAACGCGCCCATGAAGTGGTCAGTCTAATTGCGCATGAGGTGAAGTCGCGCCAGAAAGCGGCGATTATGGTTACCCATGATGAGCGTATGCTCGAATATTGCGACAAGGTATACCGAATGGAAGATGGGAAATTGTCATTAGCCGAATCATCAAAATCAGGGGAAGCCCATGTTTGAGTTCTTTTCTTTTCCTTCATCTTACAGCACTTTCCTTCTGGATAGGGGCACACAATTTCGGATGCCTTTTGATGCCGCCCAACAGATGGTATGGTGATCCATATTCTAAATAAGGCGAAAAATTTTGTTGTGGAAAGTCGGATGTTATTGTAATAATATGGAATATATTGATAGAGGGTATCCCAAAAGTCATAAAATGACGGAGGGACACCCTCTTTTATTTATAAAGAGGGGGCGAAGCACACAGGGAAGGAGCTGGAGATTGTGCTGAACGGGCAAGGCTTTATTTCTAGCATTGCAAACTTTATTTCCAAAATTCAGGTGAAAAGTAGGTAGACTCAGGACATGTGTTCACTATAATGGAAATAAGATACATTTATAGAACCAATCTGTTGAATATAAAACAAAATCTTCATAGGACATATGAATTTTGAAAAGAATTTTCCATGAAGTACGTCCGACTGCCAACAGCGGCAGACTTAATAGTCCAAATAGGGGGAGTATTCATGTACATTGTATCGCGGCCAAAACCGCTGTCAGATGGCCAAAACCAAGCACTTGCAAAGGAAGACGCCGCTGTTTATCCACCGGGCTACCTCCGGTTTTTGCGGCGATTTGGCGAAGGGACTTACAGAGGTTGGTTGAATGTTCAGCTGCCGGATACGGAGGTGCTTAAACCCTTTGCTGAGTACGGGTTATGGGAGCATGACGAAGACAGCCCAATTACTGAGCAACAGATCGGTGAGTGTACCGTTATAGGTACAACGGTAGACGGTGATTTTCTGGCCGTGCATCCCCAGACGGCTTTACTTCTCTGGCTGCCTCGGCATGCGGAGCACGTTAAGGCGATTTCACTGCAGAAACGGGAGCAGGAAGACGAAGGGATGTACGCCTTGGTGCTGGACGAAATATATCGTCAGATGTATGGAATCAGTCAAGAAGAAGCTGTCTATTATGAACCGTGGACAGGTACTCGGAGCCATCTCTTTTTACGTTTGCCACAAGGGCAGGATCAGCTTTCGCTACCCGATTTGGCTGGGATGTGCCAAGCAGATTTTCCACCGGATTTGTCCATTGAGACCCCATATGCATGCTTCCTGTTCTACCGGCAACTAGGTGGCTATGTACGATTGAATTATGCTTACCAACAAGAGGTGGCTGTTTTCTATGAACAGGATGTACAGCAGGCGTTTGCCGTTATGAAGCAGTGGCTCTTGTCAAAAGGGTGCGAAGCAATTTCAGAAAATAACAGTTGAGCTAGGTGTAGGAGCGATTAATGAATGATAAATCTAAAAGATATTGGGAAGTTCGAGGATCTGCCGGAAATTGCGATGCACATATACAAAGGAAATATTCCTGCTTTGCAGGCTGCTATTACAGCAGGCTGGGATATTGAAGCTGGCATCATACTTAGCAAGCATACCACGTTAAGTCCGCTTGATCTGGCGCTTATATTGCAGCAAATGGATGTTGTAAAGCTGCTGGTAGCGCATGGGATCAACCTGAATGTCAATCATAATCCGGCCTTTTTGCGAGCAGTTCGCTATTGCAAGGAAGACATCATTCGCTACATTGCAGCGCAAGGAGCCAAGCTGGACAAGCCCAATCAAATCGGGTCTGGCGCGTATTCACAGGCCTACTATGGCAACAAAAACAATATCCGGCTCATTCATGAGCTGGGATTAGATATAAAGTTGCATGGCGGTGCTGTATTGCGTCAAGCTGTATCGGATCATGACTATAAGACACTCACCTATTTGCTCGATCATGGGGTGGACATCAACTATAATAAACCGGATATGGTCTATCCTTATCAAGCGACTCCGTTAACCGTTGCCGCGCGCATGGGTAATCTGGCCATGGTCAAATTTTTGATCGAACGCGGTGCGGACGTGACTTTTGCGGAAAAGGACGGCGAGCGCCCGTATACGATTGCGGTCAGCAATAAGAATACAATCTTGGCTGACTATTTGAAATCGCTGGAGCCGGCAGAGCTTCATAATATGGAAAATAAAAAGTTTGAGCTAAAAAAATATAAACTGACCGATGAACTGGTCAGCTTTCTAATTGGAGACAAGCTGCGCCTTGAGCTTGCGCAAAATGAATATAAAATCGGGTATATCGATTTTTTTACATTAACTGATACGATCGAGATGAAAGTTGGCAGGCAAAAGCTGTTGCGTCTGTCAGCCGATATCGACAATTGCTCTGATCTGCAGCTAGTATGGAATCCGAAGAAAAAAGGCTTGGTAGGCTGTTATGACGTGGAGCACCAGGAGTATGCGGATTTGTGCAGCTTTACAGAGTTTCTCGTGCAGCCTGAAATGTACCTCATTAAGTTTCTTGAGGGAGAGTTATAGCTATTAGTCACATTAGTAGAGGAGAAAGTGTACAAAGGAGATTAACTTATGAAGGATGCGTTAATGGAGAGATTAAAGAATTTCCTTCATCTGGAGGATAATAGCACACTAGTAGGCATTCCGGCGACCCAAGAGGAAATTGCTAAGGCACAGCAACGGCTGAATGTAAGCTTTCATGAAGATTACGTACATTTTATAAGGACGTTTGGCGGAGCATATGCAGGTCTTGCGGTACATGCATTCTCTAATGGCTCTAGTCTCGGAAATGAAACGGTTATTGATTTGACACTGGAGTTCCGAGAGCAATTCAAGGAGCTTCCCTGCGCAGAGGTTTTACGAACTAGTTATGTCATTTCTATGGATGGTTCCGGCGACCCGATTATCATCGATCGGTTAGGAAAGGTACACATCTGTTATCACGATACCGGGGAGATTAAGTTAGTAGCGGATTCATTTGAGTTGCTGGTCGAGGAAAACTTTTATGAGTGGTGATTAAGAGAAGTATAGTAATAGCGCTAGCTGTTTTAAACCTATAGTGTCGAACCACCTGTTTAACTACGAGGGTGGTTCTTTTTTTGTTTGAGGTGCATCATCATATGCTGCCGTATCCTCGCGACCATTGGACAAACGTGCTTTTTTTCCTTGTCCACATTTATACCTTACCAAAATCTATTAATTTGCATTTAATGAACGATACCAATATCAAGGAGGTTTTGGAAATGGGAAATAGAAGACCTACGGGTTACGACCCTGTTCAGATATTTAACTCCACATCGTTTAATGCGTTTGGAAAAGTTGAATATGCATCCATCTTTTGTAGTGACGACAATTATGCGGTTCAGCGTGACGAGACTTGGACAGCTTCTAGCCGTGGAGTTTGCTTGGTGACTAGAATCACCGCAACGGTTAGAACACCGAGTGGAAATATTGAGGCGGAACCGTATACTTCTTCCGGCACTTCTTTCAGCAAGTTTGCCATTATACAGGTAGGGGTAAATAAGTTCCAAGTGACGCGTGTTGTAAGTACAAGTAGACGCAAGTAAAATCCCAAACGGGGCATGATCAAGTATAGGTTATAAAAATGAAAAGACGACAAGCCAAGGATAAAAGGCTGGTCGTCTTTTTTTCGCTCTAATGTTTCTTATACCATGATATTCTGCGCTGCATTGAGGAATCTTTCAAGAGCCGGAAAGGGCGCAAGTCCGGTTGATAATTGCCTTCAATGATCCAAATTCGATGCTTTCTGTCGATGCCTATATCGAACCCGACTTGTCTAAGCTTGGGGTAACGCTCTCCAAGTCTTTTGGCAGCCAATAGTGCGATCCGTTCCGCTTTGACAAGCAAGCTCCGATCTCCGATTCGGGCTAATTTTAGCGCCTCAAGCACTGGAATGGTGCGGCTAGTCACATTTGTGACTAAATATCCTTGCGCCGCTACTTTTGCGTATGAGCCTGTCACGTTCCAGGGGGATAAAGAGCCTTTTTTCCGCTGAGTTATTATGCGAATGTCGAATGGCTTGTGCCCTATTTGAGCAAGTTGCAGACGTCTTTGGACAATATATCCATGAGCACTGTTTTTTTTACGGAGCCATTTGAGTATTTTATCAGTGTCTCTCATGGTAACTGCATTCTGTTCGTTATGAATACGATAGGCATTCGTACCGTTCCATTTGATGAACACGATATCCCTTCCGTAACTCCCGTTGCGAGGTTTCAGTACGACGCTTTGATATTGAAGCAGCATTTTCGATAAGGTGTTCTTCTTAAGCAACTGTGTTTGTGGCAACCGTCCGGCGAGAGAGGACCTGCTGCGAAAGATGCGATATTGCAACCATTTGTCTCTTTTAATTAACATTATAATCACAGCCTTTTTCAGACTTATACGGTAATTCTAAGTTAAATTAGTGATCAGCATAAGTGACGATTCGTCCATATTTATGAACCGAAGCAGGTAAAGAAGGCTTTTGAACCCGCACCGCATATCATTTCTGTTTTCTCCGCTTTGCGTGGTAGAATGGTGGGGATAAGGAATGATATTATAAATAATGACAAGTTTTGTTGGAAATAATGTAATAAAAGGAGTGATGGACATGTCTTATATCGTTGATTTTAAAAATGTGTCTACGGTTGGTTTAGAGTCTTCACCTGTAGCAGAAGCGCTTGCTGGTTTGCGCGCTAATGAAGCCCGTTACTTTATGAATAAATACAAACATGAATTTACGGTTGTGCCAGCTAGCGAAAGTCAGGATACACTTGATTATGTGAACCAAGTTTTGAAAGAGCGTGATATTGCGTTTGCGGCCAAGCCTTTAGAAACGTCGCGTTTTCAAGTGGAGAATATTAAATTTGCTTACGTCTTTTATGAAGACGGTCTTGGAATCAATGTCATGTATACGGTCGATGACGCTAAGAAGCGGGCCGTTGGCTTTAAGCTTTCCGAGGGGATGGAGATACCAAAGGAGTTAGAAGAAAAGTTTAAGTTTGCGAGGCAGAAGTCTAAACTAGCTGGAACAATCAGAGGTTCATTTTTTGTAATAAAAAAAGAATATTAAATAGGCAACAGCGAAAATTTGGACTGTATAGGGCTTGAGGCCAGTAAGCTCGAATCGTAATAAGAATGTCTAGGGGCTGTCCCATAAGCATCAAGCTCGCTGAGGAATAGCTCGCTTTGAACGGGTGTATTGGTAAATATATAGCAGTACAGGAGAGCTATTCCTGTACTGCTATTTTTCTATTCTGGTCTATGGTTGTTTGCTTCATAGGATTATGGGCAAGCGAAAGCCACCCGACCTCCAGACTTACCTTCGGTAAGCTGCGAAGCAGAAACGCCGGAATCCTTGGTTATTCTTTATCTGCCCTAGAACACTTTCGGGTTTAATCATTCGTCTTACCGACAGCGAATATCCTTTCTCGCAGCTCAGTTTTTCCCTTGCTTGCTGCTTGTAGCGCATAATAACTCAGACTGACCATATCCAGCATCAGCGATGATCGTCGTATGATTGTAATGTACGCGAGCCAAAAGTGGAGAGTAAATAAGTGTAAAAGTGCACCTGTTTTTAACAAACAAGATTGGAATGTTGCAAATAGGTGTACAAATACCTCTAATTGAGCAGATTTGAAGAAGATTTGGTTAAATAAGTGCATTTCTGCACTTAGATGAAGCTGCTGCAGGCGCTGCCGCAAAAGTCTTTGCATGACAGGGGAACATCCCCATTTTCAAATGAAAGGACTTCAAATTCCACTGTATAGTGGAGCTTGAGGTTCCTTTTCTCGATGAAAATAAGTTCTAAGTAGTGCTCAAAAAATCGCAAAATGACTTTTGAGACAGCCCCTTTTTTAAATGCAGAAAACAACAACGTTTTCCATATCATGGTATAATTTTGCTAATAGTCCTTATGTATTTTAATGATAAGGAACAATAATATCCTAGGAGTGTTGCATGGAATTATACAAGCTTTTGTCTGAGCTTCTATCACGAATAGAAGAAAATGTTTCTGGTACTAGGGAGGCAGAATATCTGGTCGATCTCCCAATTTCCATTGTTCATTTGCGTCGACTATTCAAATTCGCTTTTGGCGTGCCGCTACAAAGCTATATCCGATCTCGAAAGCTTGCCGCCAGCTTGGAGAATTTGATGCTTTCCGAAAAACGAATTCTCGACATTGCAATCGAATGCGGTTATGAACATGAGCAAACCTACATACGCGCGTTTAAACGCGAATATGGGCTTATGCCTGGCGAATGCAGACATTCCGGGAAAAACATTCAAATAACAGCTCCTCTTCATCTGTTTCCTAAAAACAATGTTTGCGGAAACTTGGTATACGGGCCGAATATGGTCATGATGCCATCGTTTCATTTAATTGGGCAAATGTTTCGAATTGAAATTGCTGAAGCGCCGACAAAAGCGCCCGAGGCTGCTAAGCAGTTTTGGTGGAACAATCGGCATAAAGTGCCAAGTCCAGTAGAACCCAATATTTATTATGGTCTAACAAAGACACTTGATCCATCATTTAGTTGGACGCACTATCTACCATCTATACGCGTACAGAATCTGAATGATATTCCTGACGGTTTTTCAGGCGACACCGTCCCTGCTTCCTTATGCGTCGGTTTTCGTTATATAGGGAACCATCATTATGAGGAGATTAGTGAACTGCGGGCAGAGGCGCTATATCATGCTATCGATAGGCTTGCAAAGGAGAACGAAGGGAAATATGAGCTTCTGGATAGCGAATTTTTCGTAGAAAAAATCAACACGGATGCATACGATGGCGAGTACTGTCAGATGGAATGGTTTGCGCCCATCAGAGTAAAATGATCAAAAAAGTCCATTGTGCGTGCCGCTATTGTGGTACGTTCTTTTTATAGCGTAAGAAAAAATAAATGTTTGTGCGGAAAGGAACTTGTATGAATTATAACGAGGTTGTTTCAATCGGTGATACCTATTTGCTTACAGTAGTATCGGAGCTGTTCGGATTAGAAGGCTATGAAATTCAGCTGATTCCGGCACATGCTGGAGGAAGGAATGTCGTATATACCTGTGTGAAAGAGGGCGCCGACGCAAAAATACTTAGAATCGCTTTTTTACCTGACAGAAGCCGGGAAGATTTTCTGGGAGAAGTTGAGTATGTTAGATATTTATTCGAGCATGGGGGAAGTGTCTCAAATGTAATCAGTTCCCGGAATGCGAATCTGCTGGAGGAGATCAGACATAATAACCATACCTTTTTTGTCTGTCTGTTTGAAAAGGCTAAAGGAAAAATGCTTGTAGAAAATAATTATCAGTACCGAGAAGGAGCTCCAATTACCGAATATTATTACAATTGCGGCAAAGTCCTGGGAAAACTGCATCAAATATCGAAAGGGTATATGCCTGTCCATCGCCGGCATAGTTTTTTTGACAAATACAATGCCGAATATATTGATAAATTGATCCCCGACTCCTTATCTCTGCTTAAGGAAAAGCTGGTAGAGCTCCTTAATACCTTAAAAGGATTGGACAGCAACGAGGATACTTTCGGAATTCTCCATTTTGATTACAACGATGGGAATTATTCCATCGATTTTGATACCGGACAAATAACCGTATATGATTTCGATAATTCATGTTTCGGTTGGTATATGTTTGACTTGGCAGGCCTTTGGACAAGCGGAGTGGGCTGGATACAATTTGAGCCAGACGCCGGTAAACGTAAAAAGTTTATGGATGATTATTTTGAAACAGTCCTCGCGGGATACAGATCCGAGGCCCAGATTGAAAATTCGATGTTGGAAATGGTGCCTTTATTTATCAAAGTAAATCTCTTGGAAAATATTATTGACGCATTCGAGGTCATGCAGAACAACGGTGAGGAACCAAAGTGTGATGAGGAGCTGTCGTATCTTATAAAGTGTTTGGAAGACGATATCCCGTACAAAGGGTTTTTTCATGAAATGTACTCTTGCGAAGAACCCTTTGAGTATGAGGAACGAAATATTTAGTTTTTACAAAGTGAAATGAGGTTCAATTACGCGATGAAAAGAGGCTGCCACTATGGCAAAATGGGATAACATGCTGTCTATGCTGTGGATGCTGCGATCCGGAAGGAAGCTCACCGCCGCGCAGATTGCAGACAGTTTGGAGATCAGCGTTCGCACCGTGTACCGGTATATCGACGCACTATGCGCCAGCGGAGTGCCGGTCGTCGCGGAACCTGGACATGACGGCGGCATTCGCATTATGGAAAGCTTCAAGGAGACACCATTGTTTTTCAATCCCTTAGAGCTGAAGGCGCTTGTAGACGCGTTTAAATTTACGCAAGGCGCTGGCTACCCCTATACAGAACAGCTGGAAAGCGCGTTGAAGAAGGTGGAGAACGGGCTGCACGATGATCAGCTTCACGATCTGACCCGTCAGACGAGCGGCATGGATGTGATTGCTCTGTCGCGTCCGCCTTCCGTCGTTCCGTTGTTGCGAGACCTGGAGCAGGCGGCGGATGACGGACAAACAATGCGCATCACCTATCGTAAACCAAATGCGGAACAGTCGGGCGAACGTAACATCGATCCCTACGGGCTGGCTTATGTCCGAAACGAATGGTACGCTGTCGCGTTCTGCCATCGGTCGCAAGCGGCTCGGACGTTCCGCGTGGATCGTATCGCACGGCTGGAGCCGACCGATATGCGGTTCGAAAAACCGGAGCACTTCTCAGCGTCCGCCTATTTCCATGACCAGTCCAAGCGGGAACGAGAAGCGGACGGACCGTTGACGGTCATTCGCATCGAGGGGGACCCGGTCACGTTGAACGCAGTTTGCGGGCACTGGCATATGCGCCACTATTTGACGGAACGGACCGACCGGGAGGCGCAGTTCCTGCTCGATACCCCAACAATGAACAAGTATCTTCCAATGTATCTGATGACGTTCGGCACGGCCATTCGCATTCGGGAGCCGCTGGATCTGAAATATCGCATTCAGGAAATAGCGATAGGAATTGCAAAACATTATGCAGACGATTCCGATTGTACTTCGCTGACAACAGTTGTCAGCAAACCCGGTGTATGATAGTGGAAAGACTGCAGCAGCCGAACGACGATGAATAAAGGAAGGTGGTTTCACCCATGCTTAAACAAACGCATCAATTGTACGATTATCACGTTTGGGCGAACGAGCGTTTATTCGGACATCTAGAGCAGCTTCCGAAGGAAGTGTTCCATGCGGAAGTAACGAGCGTTTTCCCGTCCGTGTCACAAACGTTCGGGCATATGTACTTGTTCGAACAGCTTTATCTATGCGTGCTCGCGGGAGTTCCGAACGAGAACATTTTTCCGAGGATGTCGGTCTGGGCGGAGCAAGCGCAAGGCAAAACAGTGGACGAGACACGGCAGCTGTTCGCCGGCGTCGCCGAACAGTACCGAGATTTGCTGCAGCGAACGCCAGGCCCGGACAAGGAGATGACGATCGAGCATCCGAAGTACGGTAGTCTCAATACGCGGTTCTCTGAGATTCTGCAGCATGTGGTCAACCACGGGACGTATCATAGGGGCAATGTGACTGCGATGCTGAGACAGCAAGGATATGAGGGGTTCCCGACCGATTATCTGTTTTATTTGATGAACCAACAGGAAAGTCAGCGGTAAATCGAGTGAAACGAGCGGGGACGATATTCGTCTAAAGCAGGGAGAAAATTAAAAAAACTCAAAAATGCGCTTGGAACCCCAAGCGTATTTTTTTATTACAATTGCATAAAATAGCGCCGCGGCGGAGTTTGCGCCATTAGACAAAATAACCTGTGTTCAAAATTAGCGACGCAAAAAAATTGGGAGAGAGATACAATTCCACTTGCACCTTACGTAACGTAATGTTTTACAATAGAGCTACCGGTATATAGCTAGCGCCAAAGATCGGAGATGGTTAATGAAGAAACATTGGAAAGTCGGGGACCTCGCCAATCTTACGGGGCTGACCGTAAGAACGCTGCGCTTTTATGATCAAATCGGTTTGTTATCGCCATCTGACCAGACGGAATCGGGTCACCGGCTATATAGTGAATCGAACTTATCACGCTTGCACCAGATATTATCGCTTAAGGAGCTGGGGTTATCTCTCGAGGAGATTAAGCTGGCCTTAAGCGGCGGGCAGATCAGCCCGCTTGAGATCGTCAACCTGCAGATCAATCAAATCAAAGAACAGATTAAACGACAGCAAAAACTATTGGAGCAGCTCAGGCATGTATCCAAGCTAATGCAAGGTCAAGCGGAATTAACGGTTGAAGATTTCACAAGCCTTCTGCAAGCGATGAAAATGGAATTCGAGAAACCGGTCATTGAACGGCAAACGAGTTGGGAGCGACATTTGAATCTATTAGGGGACTTTCTAATCGAGGAGAGCGGAAGTCCAGAACATAAGGAGGAAAATCAATGAACGAACGATTTGTCAAACATGGAACTTTTGTCGTCGAGCGGACTTATGCAGCTTCGCCGGAGAGGGTTTATCACGCATGGGCCGATCCAATTGCCAAAGCGAAGTGGTTTTCGAAGCCAGAAATCTTCGATTTTCAGGTCGGCGGGCGTGAGTACAGCAGTGGCGGGCCGCCGGAAGGACCCGTTTTTACCTTTGACGCCTACTATCAGGAGCTTGTTCCAGAGCAGCGCATTGTTTACACGTACACGCTGGATTCAGGAAGCACACGCATCTCCGTCTCGATTACAACGATAGAGCTTATTAAAGTGGAGGACGGTACAAAGCTGATTTTCACGGAGCAAGGTGCATTCTTTGACGGACACGATACGCTAGAAATACGGGAGCATGGTACAAACATCATGTTGGACGCACTTGGAAAAACAGTAGACGGGGAGTAGGAACATGACAATAGTTGAAAATCAACTTATGGCTACTCGCGAATACAATTTCCCGCGGGAGCTCGTGTTTCGAGCTTGGACAAATTGATCATGTGTCCGGTCACGAATTTCGGATAAAGGCTACCTTTGAGAGCATTGAAGGCAGCACCAGAGTCACCTTCCGTCAACGTTTCAAGGAAAAAGAAGAGTTTGAAAAATCCAAGCCGATCTGTATAGAAGCTAATGAGCAGTTGCTTGATAAACTTGGAGAGCTGCTGGAGAATTTGACCGACTAGCGTTGCTAAGTTATATCGGCTTTTAGTTGAAAGAACTAGTACTTACGTGATGACTCTAAAATTGTCGCCGTTCAAGCTCCCTATCGGGAACCAGACGGCGATTTTATTTTTGGATAAGGGTAGTTGAAACCAGGCAGCTTATGAATTCGGGTTTTTCAACGTTCGCATAAAAGCCTCTATATTGTCTGTCAATAACCTAGTGTTTTCAAATCCAGCATTAGCAATGATGTCCCTAATATTTTTGACAAACTCATTTAAGCTAGCAGTAGAGGCATTTTCAAATCTATTTTCACCGGCGATATCCCCAATTGGGTTGGCTGCTCCTTCTCTATATTCCTGCACCCAATCCTTGCGAGTCGATACTTTCTCAGCGAAGGTTCGCAAGATGTTGCCCCAGTCTTTTCCGTTTACAATAGCTGTTTGCAGCTTGTCCAGCGTTTCCGGCTCAAATTTCTGCATCATATCGGTCAATTTAATATAATCGTCAGGAGCTCCAATAGGCCTTTGCGGCGGAGTTTCGTAGCGGATTTGTTTCGTTTCAGGGTCTATGGTTCTAGTTTTGGATATGGCTCCGATTTGATGAATTGTATTCATAAATTCTGCCGCTTCGTCATCTTTTAAGTAGTTGTCTGCGATATACTTAGCTTGAGAGAGTCCCAGTTCTAATAATGCCGCTCTTTCCTCTTCATCGGTCACGTCTGTAATGAAATTGGATTGAATGATGCCGTAAACAGCTTCCTTCACCTCTGAGGGCTGATCTTTAAGAAGGCGGTTCAGTGAATCATTGATTTGAACGGTTCCAAAATATACAGCTGAATGGTTCACAATATCCGATGCCGCCAGCTGCCTGGCGGCCGGGCTTATTTCAACTGTATCGGTGTCATGCGACAGCTCGGGTATCGTTCCTGTAACCAAGACTGGTTTATCGGTTTGTTGTTTCGAGTTAATATATAAATTCAAGTCATGCGGGGTAGATCCGTAAATTTTCATCTTTAAACACCTGCTCCTATGTCGTTTTTTCATTCAAGCTTTACTCTTCTATTCATAATATCGAAATTTTCTTCCATATTTTTTATAGAATTGGGCAAAAAAGTAACAGAAAGTTTTTATAAGTTCACCTAGCCTGTTTTTATCAATCGGAGTAGTGAAGGAATAGTTTATAATAAATAGGGATAAATACATTGTCTTGTACTAAGCTAAAGCAATATAGTCTTCACATCTGTAGAGGAGATTGTTGATGTTGAATAAGAAGGAAAATGGACCTGATAAGATCGTTCAAGCCGCAATCGAAACGATTGAGGAAGTGGATTTTCTGCTCATCACGCAGTTAACGGCATGGTTTGTTCTTTCTGGTTATCTGGAAATTATGCGTAACGGTTCGGATATTTTGATTCGGACTGGCGATATATTTGTTCTGAATAAAGGTGATATTGTTCGTGTGATCGGCAGTGAAGAGAACTCGACGCTCACAGTGAAATTCTTAACGGGTGAGTATCAAGAGGAGTTTCCGCCATTTAAGCTAAATATTCCATTATCGATGGTTTACAAAAAAGATGGCTATGAACTTGTGAAAAAGGGTATGGCATATTTGTACCTTGAAATGATTTATCCCGGAGACGGTTCTGATTACATGATTGAGGGGTATTCGAAACGATTAATCGGACTTTTCTACAGGTATCTTGGGGCGGCAGATGAAAAGGAGCAAGCGCATGCTGCTTCGGACAAAGTGAAAGAAATTGTATCCTATATCAATGTCAATTATGCCGAGAAGCTTAGCCTGGATGAGATAGCTGAAAAGTTCTATAGCAGCAAGTACTACTTGGCGCATTCCTTTAAAACGCAGTTAGGCATTTCAATCGGAAACTATATCAAAGAAGTGCGGTTATTTCATAGCTTTCGAATGCTGGAAAGTACGAACAACAAGATAGTTACGATTGCTTTTGAGTGTGGCTTTCCCAATGCACGCTCATTTAACGAGGCATTTAAAATGAGGTATAATCTAACGCCTGCTGAATTTCGTGAGGAGCGTCAAAACCGAGCGGTACAGAATCATACAGATGGAACACTGTCTCAAGATGTAGTAGCGCTACTATCACCTTATGTACCTATAGGCGATCTGCCGACTGCTTCAGCTTCAGCCCCCGATCGTATCGAGGTTAAAATAGATTTGCATAAAACGATTGGCCGGCATTCAAAGGTCAATCATGTGCTGAAAATAAAGGGAGAGCTTACGGATAGCCGTTTGCTTGAAGTACGCCAGCGCCTCGGAGTGAAGTGGGTAGCCGTTGCCCATATTTTTAAAAAAGTGGATATACAGCTGATTGAAGGTAAACTTGTTTGTTCATTTAGAGAGCTGGATCGAAAGTTGAAGCAGATTGTATCTGTCGGTATGGTGCCTTACCTTCAATTCCAATCCATCGATTTCGATGATTGGGAGGAGCGAGGTTTCCCTAACAAAAAAGGATTTCAAACGGTACTGACCGAATTAAGTCTCCATCTGCAGCAAAATTACGGGACAAGCCAGGACTGGATGTATGAGTTTCGCTGCTTTTATGAACAGCAGAATAGCCGAGAGCTGTGCATGCCGCTAGTAAATGCCATTTCGATATTTAAAGGTTATCTGAACGTTGTTATTCATTTTCCCATGCCGCCTGAAGATGCGGTGTCGCTTGATATGGATTGTCGTAATGCCGTGTATTGCATCGATGATTGGACACATATGCGCAAGATTCCGCTTGAGGCTGCGCTTAATTATTTGTTCGATGAAGCCTTTATTCGGGTCATTGGTTCGAGTACGAATATGAAAGCTCAGGACCGTATTTTAGACCGTATGCAGATTTACGAACAGGATGATGATCTACACGCCTATTCGGAGTTAGCGCAAGCGAGCGCGAATATTTGGCAGTACATAAGCCTGAGGAATCAAAATGAAATAGCAGGCCATTACTTCTCCCCGTTGTCGCTCGATTCGGCAAAGCTGTTTGAATATTTTCCAGATGAACTGGCAAGTAAACTGTCATTATGTACGCTGGATGGTCGTTACAAGGACAACTGGTATGCGACAGAGTTTGTGAACCGACTGTTTGACGAGCTTGTATTTCAAAATAAATCTTGTATCGTGACCAAGCGGCAAGAAAACTACCGCATTTTAATCGTTTATCCAGAGGAAGAGCTTCATCTGATGATCAATCAAAATCAGGAACCATTCAAATTGGTTTGGCATAAGGCAAAAAGTCCGTATGTTTATGTGAATCTTGAACTTACAAGCCTGGAAGGAAATTACCGATTGATAAAGCAACGATTAACACCTGAGCAGGTAGACCAACGATTAGATCTATCCGAATTAAGGAAATGCAAAAAGTTGTCCTCTGAAGATATTGCCTATTGGAATGCGATTAATCGACCTTCAAGAAGCGTCGAACAGCTGAAAATAAAGGGAAATCATACACTTGAATTCGAAGTCGCCCTATTCGGAATCGTTATGATTGACCTAGAAAAAACAAACGATTAATGCTAAATGTTGCGCTTTGGATTTCGTGGAAAATCCGAGGATCGCAATATTTAGCTTTTTTTTCGACAAGATCCTCATAGTTTTAATGTAAGCGCTATATTAAGATTAAGCAAAAAAGATAGATGTAACCGGAGGGGATCACGGTGTGGGACTATTTTAAGAAAAAACAAGCAAATAAAAGTGAACTCGTACGAAAAGTGAAGGAAGATAAAGCGAAGCTTCGAGAAAGAAAGCAAGAAATTAAGGCTCTGCCTGAAACAGCACGCAAGGCTGCAATAGATCATGATAAACAATTACAGCATGAGAAAAAGCAACAAAGAAAAATGGAATTGAAAGCTTTAAACCGCAAAGATCGCAGGGCGATGAAAAAAGAAGCGAAACGTTACAAGAAAATCAAAAACAGGCCAAGGCGTTTTACAGGCTGGTCGATTGTGGCAGTTATTGTCGTATTATTATTTGTACAATTCGGTCCCATTGCTTCTGGCCTCATCGATGCGCTGACAGGAAAACATATTACGGCTGTTACCGATTCACCTGAGGGAATTGCAGCACGTGAATATGGCGGGAAAATAGCTGAAGAAATCGCGAATGAAGGCATTGTTCTATTGAAGAATGAAGATAAACAGCTGCCGTTGAACGATAAAAAAGTTAACGTCTTCGGATTAGCGGCACTAGAGCTGCGTTATGGCGGCGGCGGATCGGGTGCGGGGGATACTTCCCGTGCGGTTAATCTCTTTAAAGGCTTAGAAAATGCCGGCATCGCTTACAATACGGAGCTTTATGATCTGTATCAAGAAGTTGGTGCAGAAGGGGGAGTGGGTGCCAAGGCAAGCACGGGCATCGTTCAGGTTGTTAAAGGTATGCTGGGCATGAATTCAAGTGATGAGCCAAAAATGGATTACTTGACTGATGAAGCAATCAAACAAGCAAAAGCATATTCAGAAAATGCGCTCATTGTTATTGCGAGTGAGAGTACAGAAGCTAGCGATGCAACTGCTGAACAATTGAAATTAACAGAAAACAAGCGTGCCTTGATTGAAAAGGTTGCAAATAGCTTTAAAAATGTGACGATTGTCGTCAATGCAGGGAATGCGCTGGAGCTTGGTTTCGTAGAAGAATACGAGTCCATTAAATCTGTATTGTGGATTGGAACGCCTGGACCTTACGGAGCAAACGCATTAGGTAATATTCTTGCAGGGAATGTCAATCCATCGGGTCGTATTACGGATACGTATGTTTATGACAATTCATCTTCTCCGGCAAGCGTGAACTTCGGAGACTACAAATACGATAATTTGAAGTATTCATTCCTCAATTATCAAGAAGGCATTTATGTAGGCTACCGGTTCTATGAAACCTACTTTTTAAATGATGAAGCAGGCTATAAAGATACGGTGTTATATCCTTATGGACATGGGCTAAGCTATACGGATTTCAAATGGAAGGTTCTTAATCAAACCTTATCGGAAGAGAAGATTGAACTGCAAGTTGAAGTGAAAAATGTTGGCGACAGAGCCGGCAAAGATGTGGTGCAGGTTTATTATTCAGCGCCATATATCGCAGGCGGCACGGAAAAGTCGGCAATTGAATTGGCGACCTATGCAAAAACGTCTCTGCTGGAAGCTGGTCAATCCGAAGTGCTCACGCTTTCGTTTGCTGCCGAAGAGATGGCTTCTTATGATATGAACGTAGAAGAAGCTTATGTATTAGATCCGGGTACCTATTCGATTAAAGTAGCTCGCAACGTCCATGATATTGCAGCAAGCTATGACCTTGAGCTGGCACAGAAGAAGGTCTATAAAGAAGACAAGGATACCAAAACGGCTTACGAGAATCGTTTTGACCTAGCAAAAGGTGAAATCACCTATTTGTCGCGTAATGATTGGAAGAAGACGTATCCTTCTGATGAGAATATTAGTCATGAAGCACCGGAATATGTGCTCGATGCCTTCTCGAAAAAGAAGGAAGCTTCCAATATGGAAATGCCAACGATTGGTGCCGATAATGGCTTGAAATTGGAGGATCTGAAAGGTTTAGCTTTTGATGATCCGAAATGGGCTACCTTCTTGGATCAGTTAACCATGGATGAAATGATCGATTATGTAGCAAACGGCGCCTATCGTACGATGGCTATCGACCGTTTGGGCGTTCCAAAAACGCTGTTGATGGACGGACCGGCTGGATTCAGCTACTTCTTTAAGCCAATCGAAGCAGCATCATATCCGTCTGAAATCGTCATTGCAGCAACATGGAACAATGATTTGGCGTATCGAATGGGAGAAGCTGTCGGCAAAGAAGCGCGTGCGTATGGCATTCAAGGCTGGTATGCACCGGGTATGAATATTCACCGTACGGCACAAGGCGGCCGCAACTTTGAATACTTCTCCGAAGATCCCGTGCTTTCAGGAAAAATGGCAGCTTCTATGATAAATGGTGCAGAAGACCAAGGCATTATTGCCTTCATGAAGCATTTTGCTTTAAATGATCAAGAAACAAACGCTCGTTCAGGCAATTTAATATGGGCTAATGAGCAAGCGATTCGCGAACTCTACTTGAAGCCGTTTGAGATTACGGTGAAAGAAAGCAGCCCTCTAGGCGCAATGTCCAGCTTCTCCATCATCGGAACAAAGTGGGCCGGAGCGAATTCCGTCTTGCTAAATGATATTTTGCGCAAAGAATGGGGCTTCGAAGGTTTTGTTTCAAGCGATGCGGTTTTTGGTTTTATGAAAGCACCGGATGCTGTTGTAGCAGGCAATGACCTCATGTTGGATATTATGACGCCAAGTAAAAACGTTAAATTGTTGAAAGAAGCATACAAGAAGGATCCTTCAGGTATTGCAAACGGAGTTCGCACAAGTGTTCATCATGTGTTGTACACGATCCTGCAAACCTACTTATTCAAATCATAAGCGTTTGGAAGCAGGGTGAATGAAATGAAGTATAAAGCATTAATCGAAAGCATGACCTTAGAGGAAAAAGCGTCTTTAATGTCTGGCGCAAATTTCTGGAATACAAAAGCGATCGATCGATTAAATATTCCAAGCATTATGCTGACAGATGGGCCTCATGGACTCAGGAAGCAAGGCGGAAAGGCAGACCACTTAGGCTTAAATAAAAGTCTGCCTGCCACTTGTTTTCCGACGGCGGCAACCTTGGCTAATAGTTGGGATAGGCAATTGATTTATGAAGTGGGCCAAACGATTGGAAAAGAAGCGGCTAGTGAAAAAGTGAGTGTGCTGCTTGGCCCTGGATTAAACATCAAGCGGAATCCGTTATGCGGCCGCAACTTTGAATATTTTTCCGAGGACCCTTATCTAACGGGCGAATTAGCGAGCGAGATGGTGAAAGGCATTCAAGACAACGGCATTTCTGCCTGCCCAAAGCATTTTGCGGTCAACAGCCAAGAGCATATGCGAATGACGATTGATGAGGTTGTAGATGAACGCTCGTTAAGAGAGCTGTATTTGGAAGGGTTCAGACGTGTAGTTGAGAAGGGTAAGCCAAAAACAATCATGACCTCATACAATAAAGTAAACGGCACCTTCGCCAATGAAAACGACTATTTGCTGCAGGATATTCTTTACGGAGAATGGGGATTTGATGGCGTAGTCGTTACCGACTGGGGCGGTAATAATGACCGTGTTGCGGGCTTAAAAGCAGGCAATCAATTGGAAATGCCCGCAACCAATGGGATTACGGATAAAGAAATCGTGCAAGCGGTTAGAAGCAATAAATTAGCTGAAGAGGTGCTGGATGGAGCCGTTCATCGACTGTTAGAGCTGGTCTTTACCACCCAGTTGAACGATAGCCCCGCGCCGCGCATTGACTATGAGGAGCATCATCACAAAGCGATAGAAGCTGCAAAACGTTCGATTGTGCTACTGAAAAACGAGGGTCATATTTTGCCGCTTGGGCAGGATAAAAAGATTGCGATTATTGGCGATTTTGCCAAAAACCCTCGCTATCAGGGTGCTGGAAGCTCGCTTATTAATCCTGCTAAGCTGTCCAATGCCTGCGATGTGCTCAGTCAATCTGGTTTGCCGATCGTTGGGTACGCGAAAGGCTTCAATCGAATGGGCGGAAATAATGATCGGTTAGTAAAAGAAGCCGTAACGTTAGCTGACCAAGCTGATACCGTTCTGTTGTTCCTAGGACTGGACGAAGGCAGTGAAGCGGAAGGTGTCGACCGCGAGAATCTCAGCTTGCGCGAGAACCAGCTGGACTTGCTTCGTTCATTGACGAAAGTTAATTCCAATGTTGTAGTAATTGTTGCCGGCGGCGGTGCCATTGAAATGCCGTTTGTACATGATGTGAAAGCCATCATTCATACCTATTTATCCGGGCAAGGTAGCGCTGAAGCGTTAACGAGTGTATTGCTTGGGGCGTACAATCCAAGCGGCAAGCTTAGCGAAACCTTCCCGATCTCATACGGCGATGTTTCTTCTGCCCCTTATTATCCGGGCAAGGAGGCAACGGCGGAGCATATCGAAGGTATTTTTATCGGTTACCGCTATTTTGATACCGTGGAGAAGCCTGTGTTATTTCCGTTTGGTTATGGGCTTTCCTACACAACCTTTGAGTATGCAGATTTAACAGTTGATCAGTATAAAGCTTCATTTACGATTACCAATACAGGAGCTGTCCCGGGTGAAGAGGTTGCACAGCTGTACATTCAGAAACACGATTCCGCCATATTCAGAGCAAAACGTGAATTGAAAGGCTTTGAAAAGGTGTTTTTGGAGCCGGGCGAAAGCAAAAGGGTTACGATAACGCTGGAGGAACGTGATTTCTCCTATTACAATCCGACAATTAATGAATGGACAGTTGAACCGGGGGCTTACGACATTCAAATCGGCAGTTCGATTCAATCCATTCTGTTAAGTGAACGGATTACGCTTACAGGGGATTCTGTTTCTTGCGAGCACACGAAGGAGCAATTCCCGCATTATTTTAGCGGACATGTTCATGAAGTAACGGCAGCGGAATATAAGCGGCTGTTGGGATACGAGCCCCCATCGCCTACCTGGAACCCAAAACATGATTTGGGTTTAAACGACACCATCGCTCAAGCTAAATATAAGAACGGACTGGGGAAAACCATCTATCATGTTGTGTTTTTCTTTAAAAGGTTTTTTGACGCCGTTAATAAGCCGCTTTTAGCGAATAATGTTTACTTTGTTCTGAATATGCCGTTTCGTCAAATCGATCGTTTTACCGGCGGGAAAATTAGTCGAAAACAAATTTTGAAGCTGTTGAAATGGATAAACCGATAACGAGCGGTTAAGCGTCAATTAAATAAAGAATGAAAAAGGAGATACAACGGTATCTCCTTTTTCACTTCCAACAGAATTATTTTGAGCAAAGAGGAATAAGAACACAACAGGTGTGACAGAGGAGATAACGAATAATATGAGCGTAATAGAAATCAAAAAAAATACAGGAATCATCGGTTTTTGGAATAAACAGAAGCAACGGCATCCTAATATTACACAATTCATCGTATTCTTAATATTGAGTGTTGGGATTACATCATTGCAGCTTATTTTGATGCCTTTAATTAAACTTATATTCGCGCAGACCTCCTTACTAACGATAAGCTTTCAAGTTTTACAGCTCGGCAGTAATTTTGATGGAAGTGCTTATTATGTATTCGATTATGCAGCTGGATCGCTTGCATCAGGAGGCGGAGGCGGGCTTGGCTATTTCCTTGCTGTTCAAATAACGCTCGGTATTGCACAGATTATTAATTTTTTCGCACAAAGAAATATTACATTTAAATCGAACAGCAATATTTGGACGGCTGCTTTTTGGTATGTATTAGCGTACATTGTGATCACCTTTGGCGCTGCAGCAGCTCAAGGATTTTATAAAGCTCCTATTTATAACTTATTCATGAACACATGGGGAATGGGTTCATTTGGTGAAACAGCCGCTGACGTTATTACAATGGTTATCAATAGTACAATTTCGTTTTTAGTATTTTACCCTATATTTAAAATTATTTTTAAACAAGAGCCTGCAAAGCAGGGGTAGCAAAAATCGTATGAGTATGTCATTCTTATCAGCAGCCATTCCGTAATTTTGGTTGAAACATTAGGAAAGGCGAGGGGGAACATTCCCCCTCGCCTGTTTGAGATTACTGCCTTGTTTGCTATTCCTGATTAAGCCAAGCTCATTCTGGTGTTCCTTGAGTTACCCCATGAATATAGGTGAGCCAAGGAGTATCCAGCGCGCCTTGTCCCGGATTATAGGTAAAGAAGTATTCGACGGTATCCCCAGATTGCAGGTTGTTTACAGGGTAAGTATAGTTGCCGTTTCCTATCGAGGTCATGGCTACGTTTTGCTGTGCACCGTTATTTATCTTATAGTGTAAATCAGCAAAGGTTGCGCCATTCACATAAAACGTCAAGTTATTGCCTGCTTTTTTCAGGCCCCGTACCGCATCGCCAATGACAATAACTGTTGTTGGCGCGGGTACAATCGTGATGGTAGAGCTGGCTGTTTTGTTGCCGTCAGCCGTTGTTGCCGTAACCGTTGTTGTTCCTGGAGCGAGCCCTGTCACCACACCGTTCTGATTTACGGAAGCGATGCTGGCACCCGAAACGCTCCAAGTTACCTGTTTATTTGTTGCATTAGAGGGTGCAACAGTGGCGTTTAACTGTACACTCTGTCCTACTTGCAGCTGTGCAGTGCTCTGGTTTAAAGTAACACCGGTAACAGGCACGTTTGTAGGATTTTGGCCTCCGTTTTCTTTATAAACCCGTACATAATCCACCAGCATCGTCGCAGGAATATCAGATGGACTTGGTGCTAAACCGCCATCAAAATGACCGCCGATCGCGAGATTCATAATGATGTAGAAAGGCTGGTCGAATGGAGCGTTCGGATTGTTCGGTGCAGCTACAGAGTACCATTGGTCTCTGGAGACTTTAAAGAAGAATTCCCCATCCACGTACCATTTAATGTTATCCTCTTCCCAGATCATCGTATACACATGATAATCATTGGCAAAGGTTTGCCCCTCCGAGAAATGATATTCCCCAGCAATATATCGATTCACTGGCCATTGTCCGCCAAAGTGCACAGCGCCGCTAGTTGTGCTAGGCAAACGTCCTTTGGCTTCCATAATATCAATTTCACCCGATGCGGCCCATGCGCCGTAAGCCGAATCTTTTGGAAGCATCCAGAGCGCGGGCCAGACACCATTGCCTGTAGGCAGCTTCGCGCGAATATCCACTCTGCCGTACTGGAAGGATAGATGATCTTTGGTATTAATTTTGCCTGAGGAATATAGAGCATACCGGCTTGGGTCCTGCGGGAACGATTTTGGATCGTTCAACGCCCGAATATTCAGCTTTCCGTCCTGTACAAATACATTTTGTGTACTATTGGTATAGTGCTCCAGCTCTGCATTGCCCCAGCCCCAGCTGTTGGGATCGTTACCGATATAATAGCCGGTTTCATAGTTCCATTTGTTCGTATCGAGCGCTGTACCGCTAAACTCATCCTGCCAGATGAGATTCATGCCCGCAATGGCTGGGTCGCTTGGCGTTCCGATTGCCACATCGTCATGATCGGATACATCTGGACGGGGAGCATCCGGATTCCCGATAAAGGTATAGTTAACGAAGTTGCTGCCAACACTTCCGCCTGCCTGCCCATTCAATGGGTAGCCGATTCGAATTTGCATATTCACCTGGACGGGCTGGAACCAAAGACCATAGATATAGTCGGCCCAATATCCCCACTGATTGGCATCGGACATGTTATTGTAACCATTGCCGGAATATGAAAATCCGCTCTGGCTGGAGTTTGCCATATCCACCCATTGCCCGTTGATATTAATTTGGTAAACGAATTTTCCAAGCTCAGTGCCTATTGGCGCGCCACCATCAATTTTTGGCAGCGGTATGCCTATGACGCCTTTCGAATCTGCTGTAAAGGTTGTTCCATCGTAGGGAGTAATGACATATGAATTTCTTACGGGTTGATTAAAGGTTATCGTATAAATGACGTTAGCCGAAGAGGTTTTTGATTCAAGTTTTACGTTAATAGACTCTGTTACCGTAAACCAGAAGCCGCCGCCTCCTTCGGTGAATTGACCGAAGTTGCTATCATAGATCCAGCCGCTGGCAGCATTATTGTTAATATCAATCCAAGTGCTGCTGTTTACGGGTTTTACAAACACCTTCAAATCATCCGCTACGGCTTCATAAATAATGGCTGGATTGTTGTTGAAGGTAGGATAAGTAAAGCCTGCACCTCCTGTAAAGCCTGCTGTAATTTGTGGCCCTTGGGTAGGGGTCATAGCCGTAATCGTTGTTTTGTTTATATTTTGAAACACAAGCGTGTAGTTAAGGGTCGTTCCATTAGCTTTAGAATACAGCTGAATTTCTGTTGTTGCGGACAGAGTGAACCAGTAGCCATACGTTCCGCTGTCGTTCCAATGCCCCCAGTTTTGGTTATAGACGTAGCCGCTGGCACTGTCAATATTGACCCAGTTGCCCCCTACTTTCACTTTTACGCCTACGTCATCGGAAACATCGTTCCATGTGGCGGAGCCCCCGTTAAATATAGGCATAACGAAACCGTAGCTTGCTTGCCCAACCCCTGATTTTGAAATGACAGGCCCGTCTGCTGCTGAAAAGTAAGCCATAGAGGTAACGGTGGTGCCTGCTGCATCGACGGTTTGAATTTTCGAAAATGGCAATAGCCCAACGCTCGCCATCATCGCTACCGCCAAGAACAAGCTCAGTACCTTCCGCTTAAACCGTTTCTGTGAATGGTGAAGTACCTTCATTATTGTCCTCCTTCAATAAAATATGGTTACCCCTGCGGCTCCTTTTATTTTGAGGCAATTGATTCTGTAAGCTCTCATAGGAAACCGCTTACATTGGAGTGCACCTTTATTCTATCGAATACAATTAACAGCTGGATAGGTCCATTTGTTTTTGTTATGACCCAATTTTTTAGGTTTTGATTATTTTTGAAGGCTCATAGCGCTTTGCCCTGATATTTTCCTTCTCTTTCAAGCTTCCGCCGCATCAGCTGCCGGTACTCCGTGGGCTGCATATTCATCACATCGCGAAATGCCCTTGTAAAGCTTTTGTAGCTTTCATACCCAACCATGGTGGCTACCTCGACGATTTTATGATCGGTTTCAGCTAGCAAGCGGCGAGCCTTATCTAGGCGCACATCGCGCAGGTATTCTGCAAAGCCTTTGCCAACATTCTTTTTAAACAGGTTGGAAAAATAGGCGTAATTAAGCGACACGTGGTTAGATACCATCGCGAGGTCCAGCGGCTTATGATAACATTCGTGTATAAAACGAATGGCTTCATTTAAGTCCTGCGTTTTGCGATAGCTGCACTTGTAATCATAATAAAACTGGTTCAGCCGAAGCAGCTGCTGCTGCAGCGCCTGAATATAATCTCGAATCCCCGGATAATCGAATAGATTCCGCAAGCATTCGATATCAAGCGCCTCTTCCCCCATGTAGGGACGGATCACCCGCTCATACTCCTCCAGCATCTGCACCGTTGCGCTGCATAACTGCTGCGTGTACCGTATATGATATCGCTGCAGCACATTTTTGTGGAATAGCGTAGAAATGCCTTGGGCAATCTTTCCGCTGTTTTTGGTGCCAATAAGCTGAAACAGGGCATATAGCTCTTCATAGGGAATTTCCCATTGCGACTCCAGCCTCTCCATATGCGCGGGTAGGATGCACCTCTTATCAGGGAATAAATAGCTATGGCGATATAGTTCAAGCACCTGTGTATAGCTGCCGGGAAGCCCTTTTAAGCCTTGCTGGGTTCCAGTCATAGCCGCTGTGGCATCAATCTGACTTGCCTTAAGTGCAGCAGGCAAAGCATTCGTATCTGTGGCCGCATCGACCGCAAGAATCAGGTATGGGCGGTGCTGCAGGCATATATATCCTTGACTGCCATAGACACGGTAAGCAATAGATTCGATGCTATGGGCACTGTCTGCCCCCGGTTGGTTGATCCATAGTTCTTCCCGCAACAGGCATAGACGGTAATTGTGCCAAAGTTTTGGGTTTTGCTGCTGAACCTGCCGAATCCATGCCTCATCGTTCACTGCGCCTTGCATAAACATGCAAAGCTCTTTACGGTCTGTCTCCTCAGCGCGGCGGGACATATGCTCCATATTGCGGGAAAGGGCTTGCCGCGCCTTTATTTCCTGACCAATATGCTCTACTGCGGTAAGCAGATCCTCCCGTTTTACCGGCTTGAGCAGGTAGCCTTTTGCCCCAAGCCCAATGGCTTTCTGGGCATAAGCAAAATCACTATAGCCGCTAATTATGAGGTAATCCACGTTGAGGTGCTCTTCTTTGGTTTGCTCCATTAGCGCCAGTCCGTCCATATCCGGCATCATAATATCGGTAATCACCAGATGAATGTTATGCTGACGCAATAAGTGCAGCGCCTCAATTCCGTTAGCGGCACAATAAATAGCATCAAGCTGCAGTGGAAATTGGCGCAGCATGGCCTGCAGGCCATCGCGTATGTGCTTTTGATCATCTACAATTAGAATATTGATCATGCCCTACCATCCTCCAAGATTCACATTTTCCCAAGGCAAACGTAAGGTTACACAGGTATAAGCGCCCTGTACACTGTCAATTGAAAGACCGCAGCCCTTGCCATAATGAAGCTGCAGGCGCTTATGCACGTTTTCGAGGCCGAGGCCGTTTTTGCTGGTCACAATTGGCGTATCTGAATCGCCGCTCAGCACAGCCTGCAGACTAGCCAGCATCTTCGGATCAACACCCGCACCGTCATCGCGTATCTCAATTCGCAATAGGCTGTCATTCTCCACTTGTACGGTCATTTGTATGTGCACACTGCCGCCTAAAGGTGCCGCATGATGAACCGCATTTTCAACGATGGGCTGCATGCACATTTTAGGAATAGCAAAGTGAAGCACCTCCTGCGGGAGATCCGCCGTTAATACGATGCTGCCGCCCTCCATAAAGTTAATGAATTTGATATAGCTTTCAATGTTGGCGAGCTCCTCACGGAGGGCGACGGTATCGCTTCGCCACTGCATGCTGTAGCGCAGCTGCGAGCCTAACGATACGAGCGCATCGGCGATTGCAGGCTGCTGCTGAACCTCCGCTAGCATCCGAATGGATTCCAGCGCGTTATACAAGAAGTGTGAATTGATCTGCGAATGGAGTGAGTGCAGCTGTGCGTTTTTGGCAATGAGCTGCTTGTCCACCACCTGCGTCATCAGACGACTAATTTCGTCCAGCATTTTGTTGTAGCTGATGGCTACCTCATCGATTTCATCACCGGTCTCGTGTTCATCTAGGCCGATATTAATCTTCGCATCCAATTGGCCTTTCCGCACCTGACGCATAGAAGATAATACGCTGTCGAGTCGACGGAAAATGCGGCGGGTCGTATGCGATACGAGCAGCATGATCAGCATCAATACACATAAAGCAATTACTACCACAAAGGCATACCAGCTGCGCGGACCCTTCATAAGTGCTTGATGGGAAGCAATATCTACAACATAAGCGTTCAGTGGAGCGATATAACGATAAAGTGCGTAGTAGGTTTGATCTCCTACTTGGACCTTCAAGGGGCTATCCTGTTGAAGTACGTCCAGCTGCCGATGAATGCTGCCAAGAATACTGTTCAGCCCCTCCCCAGCGGTTTGAGAAAATAGATGCTGCGGATTGTATATATTTTTTGAAGGGTTAGTTCCGTCCATGACAACCGAGAAGAAATCTCCTCCGCTCTCCTCCAGCAGGTCGTTGAAAAATATGCTGTGCTCGGCACGAATTTCCATAATGGTAGGAAATTTGTTTTGTTGGCCCTGAAGGCGTACCAACCGATAATAGGCTAGCGTATGCTCGCCATCTTTAAATGCAAACAGGCGGTATGCTGCGCCGCCTTCATCTCGAAGGGTCTCCCAATAATCCTGCGGCCAAAACTTGTCATAATGATAAATTTCAGGCCAAATTTCGAACAGGTTAGGGTTATCGACATAAAAGCTGAGCTCACTGATCATCTCATGGCTTTCAATGATATTATGCATCTGCTCAAATTGATTTTGTTTAAATTTCACGAGGCGGAGGCCATCCCCGCGCATATTGGAGTGGATAAAATCCACGAATGCCTTTTGAGTCAGCGCTGTTGAGGAAGCGTTTTCAAACATGTCCATTTTGCTGCGCAGCTGTTCGTTCAGCCGTGCGACATGGCTGCTGCCGGTGGCCATAGCGTCTTTGTATAACTGGGCTTCCTGTATACGGATAAATAAAAAGGACACCAAAATGGCAGGGATCGCAATGACTAGGCTAAAGGCTAGAAACAGCTTTTGGGATATGCGGGCATTGCGGTAAAGCTTTCTCATTTTGGTCAGCATATACTTCATTTAACGGCCCTCCCTACCTCCGTAATATACCATATATTACAAACCGGCTGGTAGGTAACAAGGCGTTACTTACAAATGTGCAAGTAAAGTCGGAAATACCGGCCACCATTTCGGCAGCCGGCAGTAAATAGCGTATAGGTGTAATTACTCCGCCATTTTTGCTTTTCGTACATCCAGCTCGGCTTGGCGATATTCCATCACCTTGTCGAAACCGTAACTCACGCGGCGGGCAAGAAAATTATCAAAGATTTTATCAAAAGCTGCTTCATCCTTAGCCGTAATCAGCTCAGGCAACACTTCCTCCCAATTTTGAGAGATGCGTGACCAGGCTACCGCTACCTCAGAATCACCCAGTGGATCTAAGCCTTTGTAGATGCCGCTGTCAATATCGGCCTGCGCATTGGCGAAGTCCTCCATTTGCTTAATGACGGGAGCTTTCTCCGGTCTCCATTGGTTGATAATAACAGGGTTCCGCATCATCCAGTAGGTATCCATAATGCCGTATTCCTTTTCAAACTTTTCAATATCCGTTTCAAGCAATTTCACCAATTCAGCCTTCAGCTGCGGCTTGCCGCTCACCATTTCCCACGTCTCGCCTTCCTTGCCAAGGAATAAATCTCGTTGGCCTTCTTCACTGGCTAGGTACGTCAGGAAGCGGATAGCACGTTCAGGATTTTTAGTTGATTTGCTAATCATTGTAACCATCCAGCCGTCCATGTTGCCAGGGAACAGCTTCGCAGAATCACCCTTGCTGTTCTGCGGTCCATCTACTGCAATGTAGTTGGAATCCGGGTTCCCGCTTGCGGCCAGCATCGGATTGACAGCCGTCATTCCCGTCCACTCGCGAATCATCATGAAGTAGCGGGCGTTGTTCGTTTTTTCCTCTACTTGCGTATCGGAGTCCACTAGGAAATCTACATTAATTAGTCCGCGCTCGTATGCTGTGCGGAAGGTTTTCAGCCAAGCAAGGTAATCTGGATCGGTAATGCGGTCGTATACTTTGCCGTCTTTTTCATGCGGAACAGCGAGTAGATTTTGCAGGTATTCACTCATCCCGTAAGGAACATTCCCCTGTGCAAAGAAGGGACTAATCGGTTGGCCTTTATACTCGGGATACTTATCCTTGAGCAGCTGCAGTGCATTTAGAAAGCCCTCCGGCGTGCTCAAATCTGGTTTGCCCATCTCTTCGTACAGATCTTTTCTCACCAAAAAAGTTTGATTGGCGGCTGTCATGCCTGTTTCATGCATGAGATTAGGGCTATAGGAGTCATTCGGAATGCCATACGTATTGCCATTTTCTTGACGATACCACTTCAGTGTGCCGTCTCCCGCCACCTTGAAGAAGTAGGGATCATACTGCTCCGCCAATTCATTTAAAGCATATACATGGTCGCCTTCCCATAGTTTCTTGACAGCGTTTTCCCAAGAGCCCATAGAAATTAAGTCTGGCAGCTTGCCAGAGGTCATCATCAAGGTAATATGCTCGTTTGCTTCTCCTGAAGGAACTTCGAGCTTAATATTGACGCCTGTTTTTTCGGTCACGTACTTGGAAGTCAAGCTCTCTCCCCAGCTGTGGGCATACCAGGATGCGCCTACGAACCACGAGAGCTCGACTGGACTGGTATCCAGCTGCCAAGCAGGCTGTTCGGGGCTTGGCGTTGATTCGCCTTGTGGCTGCTCGGTACTTTCCGCAGGCGTTGAAGTCGGCTTGTTTTCGTTATTCTCCGATTTTGTACATGCGGCCAAGCCTAATGTAAGTATTACGGCTAAAATGATTACCATGCTTAGCTTGATGAGGTTGTGCTTCATGACATGAACACCCTTTCTTTACTATTGTTTTTATAGGTTCCATACGCCTCGCTAACGATTGCTTAGAGAAACGTACAGCACTTACCCTTTAATCGCACCAATCATTACGCCTTTGACCAGATAGCGCTGAATAAAGGGATAGAACACGAGAATTGGCAGCGTTGCCACCATCATTGATGCAAACTTGATGGAGTTGCCAGGCAGTCTTGCGCCGAATTGAGCCATGGCTTGCTGCTGCATGAAGGACATGGAGTTCTCCGCAATGATTTTGTACAGTATGGTTTGCATAGGCAGCTGATCCTGCGAGCGAATGTAGATTACGCCCTGATAATAATCATTCCAGTGATAGACGGCTGAGAAAAGCGATATGGTAGCCAGTACGGCCATGCTGTTAGGCAATACGATTCGAAACAGAACGCCATAATCAGAAGCACCGTCTACCTTTGCGGATTCCTCTAAGCTGTCCGGAATAGTGCGGAAGAAGCTCATGAATATAACCATATTGAAAAAAGTGTACATAGCCGGGATGATGAATACCCAAAAGCTGTCGTAAAGGCCCAGCTTGGTCATCAGAATAAAGGAAGGAATTAAGCCGCCTGAAAACAACATCGTAATCAAGGCGATTTTGAGATAGATTTTGCGGCCGATTAAGTTGGATTTGCTCATTCCATAAGCTACAATGGCGGTAAATAACACATGTACCGCTGTTCCTATCACCGTGCGCAGCGTAGTAATGTAGAAGCCGTGCATTAGACTTTTATCATTGAATACAACACTGTAGCTGGCTAGTGAGAATTCCTTGGGAAACCAGTTTACGGTGCCCAGCATGGCTTGCTCCGGCGCATTAAGCGAATTTATAAATACAAACCACATCGGGTACAGCGTTATGAAGCAAACTGCCAGCATCAGCAGCGCATTGCACACCTCAAATACTCCAATTCGCCGCAATCTTCTGCGTCTTTCCATGTATCTGCCCTCTCTTTCTTAAAAAATGCTGTCGCCAGTTAATTTCTTGGATGTGTAATTGGCCAAAAATAATAGCCCTAACGCCACAATGGAGCGGACAAACAAGACGGCTGTTGAGAAGGAATGGCGCCCAGATACCAAGCCCATGTTATAGATGTACAAATCCAGGCTTTCGGCCATCTTCATGTTCATGTTGTTCTTCAACATAAAGATCTGTTCAAAGTTGCTGCCGAGTATCCCGCTGACAGCGAGGATGAACAAAATAGCGATGGTAGGACGTATGCTTTGAATGGTAATATGCCACATCCGCTGCCAACGGTTGGCGCCATCGAGCTCCGCTGCCTCATATAGCCCTGGATCAATGCCAGCGATTGCAGCGATATAAATGATGGCACTCCAGCCCGTTTCCTTCAGCGTATCGGAGAAATAGGTAATCCACCAAAAATATTTAGCGTCACTATTAAACAAAACTTCGCGATCCTGCAATCCGAGCGCCATCATCAGTTGGTTGATGACACCGCCCTCGCCCAGCCAATTGAGCATAATGCCGCCAAAAATGGTCCAGGCAATAAAGTGCGGAAGGTATGAAATGGTTTGTACTGTGCGCTTAAATCGAATCGTCCGTATTTCATTAAGCATCAGGGCGAAAAAGATGGGAATGGGAAAACCTAGCAGCAGCTTGATGCTGCTCATCCCTAGCGTATTGCGGATCGAGCGCCAAAAACGGTCATCCGTAATAAAATCTTGAAAGTGTTTCAGCCCTACAAAGGGTGATTGCAGCATGGGCTTGGCGATACTGAAGTCCATAAATGCAATAATCAGCCAAAACATTGGAATATAACAAAAGATGAACATCCATATAATGCCTGGGATTACCATGCTTTGCAATTGCCACTGCCTAAAAAAAGTTTTTATTTGTCCCATCCTGTTTTGAAACATGTTCTGCGCCCCCTTCCTTTTCATCGTATGAAAATAGACCTAGGAAAAAAAGGCCATGATTTTTGACCCTATCCCATTTTTTTGGATTTGTTTGACTGGGCGTCAAAATTAAGTATGCTGTGAATAAATGAAGGGAGTGTGCAAGGGATGAGCAAGCTTTTATGGGAGCAGGATTTTTTAAATAGAAGCACCGATTTGAGCGCATGGAACATTCGCCTTGGCAACGATTTGCTTGATAATGATGGCAAACCAATAGACCCGGGCTGGGGCAATGGGGAACAGCAGTTTTATACCGGACATGCTAACAATCTATATATCGATGAATTGGGGCTAAACCTATGCGCGCGACGTGAAGCCATTGAAAAAGACGGTCGACAATTTACGTACACCTCGGCCCGTATAGATACAAAAGACCACCTCTCCTTTTGCTATGGAAAGCTTATCGTTCGCGCAAAGCTGCCAGTAGGACAGGGGTTATGGCCAGCCATATGGCTGCTCCCGCAGCATCAGGCTTACGGTCCTTGGCCTGCCTCTGGCGAGATTGACATTATGGAAGCTAAAGGCCGCTTGCCGAGGCAAGTATCCGGAACGCTGCACTACGGGAAGGATTGGGACCATAAAGTTACCGATGAGTTCTCCTACCAGCTTGAACAGGGAACCATTAACGAATTCCGTGATTATTCATTGGAATGGGATGCTAGCTCCATAAGGTGGCTGGTAGATGGACATTGCTTCGCCGAGCGCCCTATGGAGCCGGGCATTATGCCCTTTGACGAGCCTTTTTATTTGGTGCTTAACCTTGCTGTTGGGGGCTGGTATGACAATGTGGCGGTGGATGAAACAGCGCTGCCAGCGGTCATGACAGTTTCAAACATATGGCTGTATCAAAGTTGAAAAAATAGCTGCTTGGGATCGTTTGTGGGGGAAGAAGAATAGACGGAGTTACAACTGTAAAGCCAAGAGTAATAGGGCATACCCTTATTGGGGATGCCCTATTTTCGCTATAGTCTGGATGGGGGGAAACTTTACTCGCGTATACTTTGAACGGATTGAATTCAGTAAAAAAGAATTCTCATTCGTTTAAAGTGTCAGCCCACCATCGACCAGTACGATGGAGCCCGTCATGTAGCTGGAGCGATCGGAAGCAAGGAATGTGACTACCTCCGCTAGCTCGTCCGGCTTAGCATAGCGGCCCATACGCATATTTCCGACTTCCTCTGGCACATATCCACCGGACATGAAAGCCTGTTCTACGCTCTTCGTCAGAGCCGTTTCCACACCACCTGGACAAATGCCGTTGATACGGATGCCTTTTTTCACATACTCGATTGCCGCACCTTTCGTCAGGCCGACAACCGCATGTTTGCTGGCGGAATAAGCGGATGCGCTGTGCTCACTTTTGACTCCAGCTGTCGAAGCGGTATTAATGATCGTTCCGCTTTCTTGTTCCTCCATTACCTTTAATACATATTTCATACCGAGGAAGACGCCCCGGACATTAACGTTCATAATTCGGTCGAACTCGTTCTCATCAATATCCGCGAGCTTCGAGAACTTCTGTACAACGCCGGCATTGTTGAAGAAAATATCGATACGTCCGTAAGTATCGACGGCCGCTTTTACATAACGCTGAACATCCTCGCTTTTTGACACGTCGGCCGGTACGAAGATGGCTTCGCCGCCCTGTTCCTGAATCATTCGAACCGTCTCTTGACCGGATTCCTGATTAAAATCAACAGCGACAATCGTTGCGCCGTTGCTGGCCATTTTCAAGCTGCTTGCACGGCCGATGCCGCTCCCTGCTCCAGTAACGATAGCTATTTTATTTTCCAACATATGAGTTCATCCCTTTCGAGTGTAATAGCAAAGGATCTTTGCTTTCTTCATTGTAATGCGCTTTCATTTTTGAAAATTGTATTTTTCAACGATTTGTAGTACTTTCTTATCATCTTCTTTTTTAACCTTAATCGTACCCAATGGAGGTTCGTATGAATAAGCTCTCTGAGCTGGTTGTTTTTGGCCAGCTTCTCTCTGATGTGATTGGAATCCCTGTATTTATCATTCATCCGGGTCGGGCAATTGAAGCGGAATATGCAGACCGTTCGCTTCAGTCTAATCCTTACTTTACGTCCATTCGTGAACAGGTGGCGGGCTACGCTTATGCGCTTTATGCTGCAGAGCAGCCGGTTCATTTTACCCGATCACGGCTCCAATATTTTTTTGTGAATGCGATGGATGAGAACCAGCTTACTGGCACGCTTGTCGTCGGTCCGTACATGAATGAGAAGCCGCAAGAGGGTGAATGGAACGAGACCATAAGCTCCCTCCCCATTGATAACCGGAGGCATTTATTGGAGCTGTACGAAGAGATTGCGCTGCTCTCCACGGAGCGCATAGCCGCATGTAGCCGAATGATTTATTATGTGCTTCGCAGGCAGCTCGTTGACTCGTCGATTAGTCTTCTAGCGGATGCAATGTCGATGCAGGAACCGGTTGTGGAGAAGAAAGAGCCGGATGCTGAGCTGTCGCGAAGACGTCGAAGCGGTATGCTGCACGCCAACCTGTCGCATGAGCGTGTCATGCTGCACTATGTGCGTAGCGGAGAGCGGGAGAGAATAAGAACATTCGTCATGGAATCCATCATTGCCGAGGACGAGTTTGGCGTGCTGGCCAAGCGGAGCAGGATTCGAAGCGAGAAGAACCTGATGATTACGGGAATCGCCCTGATTTGCCGAGCTGCAATTGAAGGAGGAATGCACGAGGAGGATGCGTTTACGCTGAGTGATTTCTATATTCAGCAGCTGGAGGAGAAGGATACGCTGCAAGCGATAAGCGCCATCATGACCGAGGTACTGTTCGACTTCGTTGACCGGGTCTCGGAGGTTCGCCGGGGTCACTACTCACCCGCAATACAGGATAGTCTTCACGAAATCGCTAACCATTTATATGGTGACATTACTCTTGAACGGCTAGCCGAGAGTGCGAATCTTAGCCCCAACTACTTGTCGAGCCTATTCAAGAAGGAGGTTGGACTGACTATTTCCGAGTATGTCCAGCGTGAACGGATTGAGGAAGCGAAGAGGCTGCTCACACTGACCGATTATCCGATTACCGATATCGCAGCATGGCTGAACTTCAACGATCAAAGCTATTTCAACAAGGTATTTAAAAAATGGAATGGAATGTCTCCGAAGGCATATAGGAAGAGTGAACGGCGTCCGGCGCAAAAATATTCGGAATGAAGTGTAAAAAAACACTTACATCGGGAATATATAACAAAAAGATGATGGAGTGTTGATGTCATCGCAACCATATAGCATTTAAAGCAACAATACTGAAAACATAGATAAGCTCTCAGTAGAACTGATTCGTTCGACTGAGAGCTTATTTATGTTTTCGGAGAAGTTATTCCAGATCTACGAGCTGGTCTGTATTTTGATGCAAACGGAACAGCTGAGAGAGCTGCTTGGCAAGAAAAAGCGGGGTATAAGGCATATCATTGCGAAGCCAGCAGACAATTGTACCAATAAAGGCGGAGGAGCCGTACCAGATTGCAATATCTTTTGATATGATTACGGCCGGTTTAGATGAGGAGTTGTTTTGGTACTCTCTTCTGCTAGTGATAAGATCAACAATTAAATTCGAAAGCTTATCCGTGAAGATTGGTATGCGCTGTGAAGCGAGCAGGACCTTATAAAACTTAGAGTTTTCAGCAATATGCTCGAGCACTTTAAGTAGAATGGACCAATCCAAATCAGTAGAACGAGGCTGATTTCGAATGTCATGAAGAATAGTATGTATTTCATTAATCATGTCGTCTGATAATCTCTCAAGCATTTCCGGAATATCTCGGTAATGAAGATAGAATGTAACACGATTGATGGTCGCGCGTTCCGCAATACGATTCACAGTTATTTTTTCTAGATCCGTCTCCTGCAGCAAATCCACAAAGGCATCTCGAATCAATTGACGCGTGCGAAGTACACGTGGATCCATTCGCGGTGTTGTAGTTGACATAGGTACTCATTTCCTTTCCCTACAAATGATTTAAACGACAAGAATAGTTATTTATGTAGTTTATTCTCGGTATAGACGACAGAATCTGATGATCTGTAAACTAATAAACATTTTCAAAAAATCTGTAGTTTGTAAATTAGGCGTGATGTAATTATAATCTTTTACATTGAGTTTATTATACTACAAAGTGTTTATTAAATTCACGAACAATTTGAAGGGATTGAACATCATGAGTACAAGTTTAGCTTTTGACAGTAATTCAATTAAGAAAGGTCCCTTGTTGTTTGTCATGATACTGGGTGCGTTCATCGCAGTTCTGAATCAGACGATAATGAGCGTTGCGCTGCCAGAGTTGATGATTGACTTTAGCATTGAGGCGTCTACAGCGCAGTGGCTGACAACCGGATACATGCTGGTTAACGGGGTGCTTATTCCAATCACTGCATTCTTAATGCAGCGTTTTACGACCCGTGAGCTGTTTCAGTCTTCCATGATCATTTTTCTCGTCGGTACGATTGTTTCGGCAGTTGCGCCTAACTTCGACATTTTGCTAACTGGCCGCCTTATTCAAGCCGCTGGAGCGGGGATTATTATGCCGCTGTTAATGAATGTTATTCTGACCGTATTTCCTCCTGATAAGCGCGGAGCTGCCATGGGAATGGTTGGATTGTCTATTATTTTTGCTCCTGCAATTGGGCCTGCAGTCGCTGGTTATGTCATGGAGCATTATTCATGGCGTACGATGTTTTATGGCATGCTTCCAATTGTCGTCCTCATTATTGTGGTTGCTTATATTTTCTTGAAAAATGTAGCTGAACGAACCTATCCTAAAATTGATATTTTGAGCGTCGTTCTGTCAACAGTCGGATTTGGTACCGTTCTTTATGGCTTCAGCAGTGCTGGAAGCAAAGGCTGGTCAAGCGCGGAAGTGATTGCATCGATTGTTATTGGTGTGGTTTCATTGATTTTGTTTACATGGAGACAGCTGATTTCGAAGGATCCGCTTCTGGATCTAAGAGCTTTTAAATACAGCATGTTTTCCCTAACCACCATTATTAATATTGCTGTAACCATGGTCATGTATGCAGATATGATGCTGCTTCCGCTCTATTTGCAGAGTGCACGTGGATACACCGCTTTGGAGTCAGGGCTGCTTATGCTCCCTGGTGCGCTTCTAATGGGACTTATGATGCCGGTAACAGGAAAGCTATTCGACCGGTTTGGAGCAAAATGGCTGTCCATCATCGGTATGGCTATTACGATTATCACAACGATCGGCTTCGTTAATCTGACCGATTCGACTAGCTATACGTATTTAGTGCTGATGTCCACAGGACGACGCTTCGGTATGGCAATGTTCCTGATGCCAATCACTACGGCAGGTCTCAACCAACTGCCTGCAAGACTAAATGCGCATGGTACTGCAATATCCAACACCATCAAACAGGTAGCTGGCGCAATAGGTACTTCTCTGCTTGTTACGGTAATGGCTAGCCGGACAAAGGCACATCTTCTAGACATGTCTGCAGCAGGCGACGCGGCTAATTTTTCGAAGGAGCATATTATGATGGAGGCTTCTATTCAAGGGATTAATGATGCGTATCTTGTCATCATTGGAATCGGAGTAGTAGGTCTGGTGCTTTCCTTCTTCATTAAGCGTGTAGGGCAAGCCGAGGAAGCAGAAGATACTAAAATAGCTCTGAACCGAAAAACAGCTGTTGAGGCGTAAGGAATAACGGCAGTCAATTTTCCTAAATGTTTGCTCATTATAAATTATTAAGAAGAGCCTCGTGACTACTCACGAGGCTCTTTTTGTGGCTTGAAATCATCTAACTGGGTTCGCGTAAGCACGCTGTTTTTAAATAAGCAGCAAAGCTCTTAATATTCATCCGGATATGCTGATTATTGCCTTCAAGCTTGCTCATCATAATGCCGCCCTGCATGATGGAAAGGGAGAAGGTAGCCAGCGCCTCTATATCAAGGTCTGCCTTAAATTCACCGCTTTGCACACCATCGGAAATGATTTTTTTCTTGGCTTCCAATGTACCTTGCAGGGCTTGCTGGGCTCTCTCACGTAAGCCTGGATGACTGTCGTCGCTTTCAATAGCAGTATTAAGGAGCGGGCAGCCCCCGATGAACGGAGGCGCTTCAACGACATTCTCATATATTCGCAAATACGCCAGCAGCTTGCCGGAGGCCGTTTCCTGTTGACTGATTGCATGAGCAAGCTGAGCCCCAACAATACGCCCGGCATAACTAAAGGCTTCAAATGCAATCTCATCTTTACTGGAAAAATGACGATAAATGCCGCCTTTCTTAATGCCTGTCAGCTCTGTTATATCAGATAAGGATGAGCCCGAATATCCCTTTTGGTTAAAAAGTTCAGCGGCTTTCGTTATGATGTAATGGCGTGTCTTTTCACCTTTCTCCATCGTCATCCCCCCGTACGTAACTGTATTTGTACACGTAGTATATCAAACGAATTTGCACTCTTGCAAAACATACCATCTATGTTATCATAAAAGATACCGAACGGTATCTTTTATGAGCGGCAGGGGTGAAATGATAATGGGCACAACATGGTTTAAGGAATCCAGCTACGCATGGATTGGATTAGGGTCTCTTTGGATTATTGGATTTATTGGTGCATTGACCAGGTTCAGCATGTCTTTTTTTCAGGTGCAAATAGCAATGGATTTACAGATTAGCAGGGGATTTATTTCGATGGCATGGTCGACTAATTTATTAATTACAGCGATATGCGCTCCTTTGGGTGGCTGGCTTGTAGATCGTTACGGTGCAAAAAGGATATTGTTTATAAGTGCAGTCTTAAGTACCTTGGGTACTGGCGTTGTCGTGTTAGGGAACCAGCCTACCTTGTTTTTCATTGGATATGGCGTAATCTCTGGTTTAGCTGGTATTGGGCTGACGACAAGTTATATATTGATGTTTGAATGGTTTAGGCATCATCGTGCTAAAGCAATGGCGCTGCTTGGGAGTGCTTCCTCTGTAGGATTAGCGATTATTACGCCAATTTTTGTATCCGCGGGATGGCTGACTTGGAAGGATGCTTTTATGGCTTCTTTTGCCCTAGGAATAGTTGTGACATTACCTGTCATTTGGCTGGGAATTAAGAGCTCTCAACAGCAAAATATAAATAAAGCTCAAACCGATCGTCCAGTAGAGGTCGTAAAGCATGGTATACCGCTTAAAGTAACAACAGCACCTAAGAAATTTGTCTATCTTCCTATCTTTGTCGTTGTCGCTATTGCGCTGTTTACCTGCGGTATTAATATGGGTTCCGTCGAAATGAACTTGGTAGCTATACATCAGTTGGCAGAAGTGTCACCAAGCATGATCGCCTTATCCATGAGTATACTTGGAATTATGGAAATTACGGGGGCTCTCATTTGCGGCTATTTTCTGGATCGATACAATAAATTAATGATGATGTCCATATTGTATGGCATACGTATTTTGGGTTTTGTTTTCCTCTTTATGCACTTGGGAAGCTCACCTATTGTATTTGCAATTGCGTTCGGAATTACTTACTTAACCGCAGTACCGGGAGGAATCCTTGTCATTAATGAATTTGCAAAAGGGAAAGGAAAACATACGGGTGTCCTTCTTCTATTTCATCAGGGAGGCGGTATAGTGGGGGCATTAATCGGAGGCTTATCTTTTGACTATTTTGGTAATTATCAGAACCTGATTTTTGTTGATATCCTAATCTGTATCCTCGTAACGCTAGGTTATTTCATATTATTTACGACACATAAACGGAAGGTTCGAATCCCCAATAATAAGGTTGCAGCAAGCGAGGCGCTTTGACTTATTTTAGGGGCAGATGCGCTTTAAAATTGGCTATCTAGATGATATGCTGAACCGTAAAGCGGTATTGATGAAAGGATAACGAAATGAAAAGCATATTGTTTAAATATATGACTAAATTTACGTCTCTTAGCGATGAGGAACAACAGGCTATCGTCGATGACATCCTTATCGATGAATATAAAAAGGGAACAGTACTCCTTAGACAAGGAGATGTTCCCACAAAGTGTTATTTCGTGCTGAAGGGCATTGTCAGACAGCACTTAATAGATGAAGCGGGAAAAGAGGTTACATCGAATTTTTTCACAGAAGAGCAAGCCGTATCGATCTTCAATCGTCATCAGCAAAATAAACCGTCCGCGTACAACTTAACTTGCCTTGAAGATTGTATATTGGTGGTTGGGGAGCTAGATGATGAAAAAGGCATGTTCAATAAACACTTACAACTCGAATCGATGGTACGCATAATGGTAGAAGAAAATCTGGGTGAGGTGCAAGATGAGTTGACATCATTCATTGCTTCTGCACCTGAAGAACGCTACAAAGCGCTTTTGCGAAAAAGGCCTCATCTCGTCGATCGTGTACCCCAACATCAATTGGCAAGCTATCTTGGCATAACGCCAGAGTCATTAAGCAGAATCAAGAAACGGGTCAACAACAGTGATAGTTAAGGAAGCTATCTTTCACTTTTGGGGAGCTTTCCTCCTCTGAGCAGCAGCCAAATTCCAAAGCCTAGCTCTCCTGCAATCATTGGCGCCATAAATACGACATTAAGTACATCAATTACCCCATTATATTGTGAAAGAAACGTTTTGCTAAGGTGAACGACGATATAGCCTATTGAAGCAAGCAGCAATAAAATGCTGATCACTTTAGGAATACGGTTTGATTTTAAAGCCACATAGCCCACAATGAACAAATGCCCGCCAAAAACGATCAATCCAATAGACCATACCGATTGGAATGCCTCAAGAAATAGCATCATAAGTGATTGCGTTTGTTCGATGCTGAATGAGACCAACTGGTCTGTATTTTTCGAGAGCAGCCATACAAGGATCAAGTTTAAAATGGCAATTCCGAGTATTGTCGTATAGGTAAGACGGAGCCATGCACCTAGCAATGAAAGGCTCTTATTCAATGGCTCTAGGAACACATAAAAGGCCCAGGTGACTAGAATGTCAGAAATCATAATGATGACCCAGCCAAAGATTTCACCTTTGAAGAGGTTATTTGATGATACGATGTTGTTGAATGTGGCGCTGGCATCGCCCTCCACAACAAGGCTCCCATGGACAAAGCCATAGGAAAAAAATGAGGCAAGAGTCATGATGATAAGTGAAATGCCAGCCGTTAGTGCAGCAGTTCGCTGATTTGATTTTTCTTGTACGGTGAAATTCATAAGAAAGCCTCCTATAGATCCTGTATTGTTTTCATTTTAACTAGGAGGAGTATGACTGGTCATTGACTTAAATCAAGGAAGAGGGATTTTTAAATTCATGAATACGCCTCAAACCTATAATCAATCGGTGGATTACTGGAAGCAATATCAGAAGTTTTTTCCTGAAGAAATGCAGATAAATGAAAACGGATTGCCAAAAGAAGAATGGATGACTTATAACAATGTTCATATTCATCTGGATCGTATGCCTGCTCCGGATGCAAAATTAAAAATTATTTTCATCCATGGCGCTGGCGGGAATGGCAGATTGCTGGCCCCATATGCACGAATACTGCAAACCTACGGTTACGAAGTGGTATCTCCGGATCTGCCACCGTATGGCCTAAGCTATGCAAAATCTGCAAAACAATTAGATTATCAGCTTTGGATTGACATACTTACTGCGTTAATTGATGAGGAATTGAAGCGGGACGGTAAACCGATTATTTTGCTGGGCACTAGTATAGGAGGCATGTTAGCTTATCACACCGCAGTACAAAGTAAGCAAGTGAAAGGATTAATAGCAACAACATTTGTTGATACAAGTGATTCCAGCGTTCGTGATCAATTAGCCCCTAACAAACTCATTAGCCGGTTGGGGAAATTTTCGATGGACAGTTTTCCTAATCTGTTAGATTCCTTACTTATCTCTGTTAATCGTGTATCTCGTATGAAATTAATTACGAACAATGTCGAGTTGACCAAGCTTATTATGAATGATGCTCATGCCGCAGGCACGAAGATTCCTTTGCGCTTATTAAGAACGTTCATGAATATGAAACCGGCAATAAAACCTGAGCATTTTGATGTTTGTCCGGTTTTGCTCGTCCATCCTCAATTGGATCCTATGACTCCGTATAGCTTCAGCAAACCATTTTTTGAAAAAATAAAAAGCAAAAAGGAATATGCAGCTTTAGAAGGGGCAGGCCATTTTCCAATTGAACAGCCGGGGCTGGAGCAGATGAATGCTGCGGTGCTTTCTTTTTTGAAAACAATAGAGAACGAATAATAAGTAGAACAACTATTCATATCGACTTAAAAAGCCCTTTTGCGTAAAGCAAAAGGGCTGATATACGTTCATATGCTGTACGATTCTAACGATGGCGTTTGTCCCTATTTTTCTTGCGTATTTCCGATACCAAATTGTACCCTTGCACGATAATAATTAATTTGATAATATTTAGACATCGAATAGTTAGACGTCTAAATATAATGCGATCATAAAGCTCGTATTATACGATCATATTACTTTATCGTGAGTGTCTCTAAGGAAGGGGTTTACGATTAATGGGAAGAATGAACGAGAAAGTGGCGCTTATCACTGGAGGAGCTTCAGGCATAGGCTTGTCCGCAGCTAACTTGATGGCAAAAGAGGGAGCAAAAGTAGTCATTGCCGATTTTAATGCTGAGGGGGCCAAAGAAGCTGCCGAAAATATTAAAATTCAAGGCGGCGAAGCCGTTAGTGTATTTCTTGATGCCGGGGACGAAGTGTCCATTAAGGAAGCAGTTGAATTTACGGTACAACAATATGGTAAAATCACGAGCCTGTTCAACAATGTTGGCTCGACAAACCTGAAGAAGGATATAGATGTTGTTAACGTTGATCTGGATGAGTGGGATCGGCTTATGAATGTTAATTTAAAGAGTGTTTTACTCGGCTGCAGATTTGCTATCCCTCATATGATTCATGCTGGCGGGGGCTCGATTATTAATACAGCTTCTATGGCGGGTTTTCATGGAGATGCAGTTCGGGTTGCATACGGAGCTTCGAAGGCAGGTGTTATAAATCTTACCAAATATATCGCTACCCAATATGGGAAGAATAACATTCGTTGTAATGCAGTAGCACCTGGATTGATTTTGACGCCAGCTGCTAAAAATAATATGCCCTCGGAGGTATTGGATATCTTCGCTAAATATAACGCACTGCCTTATCACGGAGAACCCGATGATATTGGACATACCGTCCTGTTCCTGGCTTCAGATGAATCCAGATTTATTACGGGACAGACGATTCAGGTTGAGGGAGGGCATTATATTGCAAACCCATCCGTCCCTGATTTCGAGCAATATATGAAACTGGCACAGCATCCATAACAGTTGAAGCTTGCGACTGAAGCGGCCAGCCAAGGTATGCTGACATGAATAATAAAAATTCGCTATGCGGTATTAATGATAGGAACAAATAGCAGATCAATCAAATTACGTTAGGAGAATGCGATATGGGGAAATTGGACAATAAAGTAGCAATCATTACTGGTGGGGCATCGGGTATAGGCGAACACATGGTTAATCTGTTTGCACAAGAAGGAGCTATCGTCATTGCCGCAGACATTAATGAGGCAGCTCTTGAATTGGCAAGTCAAAAACAGAATGTTTACGGAATGAAATTGAATGTTGCCTCTGATGATGATTGGCAGGCGCTGGCAAAGGATGTTCATGATCGTTTTGGTAAAATTGATATTCTCGTCAATAACGCTGGCATTTCTTCTGAAAAACCATACGAGCAAATCAATATCGAGGATTGGCAGAAAATGCTCTCCATTAATGGGTTTGGCCCATTTGCCGGGATGAAGCATGTCACTCCCTATATGGCAGCCCAAAAGAAAGGCTCCATCGTTAATATTTCTTCATACACGGCTTTGATCGGCCAAGGCTTTAATCACTATTCAGCCTCTAAGGGTGCGGTTCGCGCGATCTCTAAAGCGGCGGCTACAGCCTTTGGCCGTCAAGGCATCCGGGTAAACGTACTATTTCCTGGGATCATTGAGACACCAATGACACAAGCTTTAAGCACCTCAAAGGACCTATTAGATCGCTTAATCCAGGCCACACCTCTACAGCGTTTAGGCCAACCTGACGATATCGCCCAAGCAGCATTGTTCTTAGCTTCTGATGATTCTTCGTATATTACAGGATCTGAGTTAGTAATTGATGGTGGATACTCAGCCCAATAATGTGTAATATGATGACAGCCCTTAATTTTAATTAAGGGCTGTCATTTATGTGCACCAAGGAGGTATTTATGGAAGAGCAAACCATCTTCAATCTCATACATAACATGGACAAATTTACCAATAAAATGATTATTCAGTGGAACAAGTCATTCAATGAGGACTTAGGTGTTTCTCATGTGCTTGTGCTCGGCCATCTTAAACAAAACGGAAAGAGCAGGCCATCGGATATTGCAAAAATATTAGGGCTTACCCCGCCTACGCTTAGTTATTTATCAGAAAAACTTGTCGCCAAGAAATTAGCCGTCAGATTAATGGATGAGTCTGATCGTCGAATTATTTATTTGGGCATTACCGACAAAGGGGCAGATATTCTTAAAAGAGCACAGCTGGAGGGGCAACGGCTGCGTACAAATTTATTAGACAAATTGACTGAGCAGGAGCGGGAGCAGCTAGCCAATCTGTATAGTAAGCTGAATAAAGAGGACTAGATTTTCTGTATACGCACGATTGTGGTTGCGGTGAATAGTACTGGAGTTTGTTAAAAAGAGGATAGGTAAAGCTTTGCAAGCTGCCTATTATTTAAAATATGCCTAAGATCGTCCTATGGACGGTCTTAGGCATATTCTCATTTATGCTTATTTCTTTAATTGAAGCAAATTGATAATGATCGTTACTGCTTCGGCTCTTGTAGCCGTATCGTTAGGTACAAATAGGTTACCGCTGCGTCCGCTTATGATTCCCAATTCCTTCACTGCGGCTACCGAACCTTTTGCCCATACTGGAATTTGGCTATCATCAGCAAAATTTGTCACTGTAGCAGCTGTTGTATCTGCTTTAGCAGCTCTAGCCATCATAACTGCTAATTCTGACCGAGATATGCTCGCTGCTGGACGGAAGCTGCCGTCTTCATAGCCATTTACAATCTTCGCTTCGGATGCTTGCGCAATGGCCTTCTGAGCCCATTCTGCAATGTGATCTGTGAAACTCAGCTTAGTATCGTTGTCGGCAGGTTTTAGCGCATTCATCAGCATAACTGCAAATTCAGCGCGTGTTACTGTAGCATTTGGCTTGAACGTTCCGTCGCTGTAACCTTTGACGATCCCTTTGCTTACCGCTTGTTTAATCTGAGCTTCCGCCCAATGTCCTGTAGTATCACTAAAGTTGGATGAGTCTGTTACTGGCAATCCCGTTGCTTGGTCTACAACGAGTACAGCATACTTCGTAAAGTGATCGACCTCTACAGCAATATGGCTGCCGTTAATTTTGCCGCCGTTAACCTTCACCCATTCCTTCTTCACTTCATCAAAGTAGAAGATTGCGACCGTTTGATTACTGTTCAGTTTGGCTGAATCGAATGCAAACGTCAAAGTAACCGGTTTATTGAAGTTTTCAGGGAAGTTTTTTAGAACCTCATAGATCGAGCTCGCGAGAAGCTCATTTTTGCTAAGCAGATTTTGAGAATTCAATACTTTCTCGATCGATAATTTCAGCTCTTTGCTACTAGCACTGGCTGGAATGGTTATAACGAGCTCATTGTCCAATCTAACCTCGCCGGCTCTTCCAACGGGAAGCGTTAGGCTCCCATTCGTGGAGATGACTGGTTCGGAGCTGTTGCTTGAACCACCGCCGTTATTTCCATTGTCTACTGAACCATTGTCATGAGCAGCTCTTGTTATCGTTGCTGTATATTTAGTTCCAGTGCCATCCTGAGCAATGACGAATAGTTCAATCCGATTGCTGCCTACATTAAGGGGAAGCTCACTGCTTGTTTCTCCATTCGCTAAGCTAATCGGACCAGCTACAAGTATATTGGCACTATTGTATACACTTGCTGTCACAGTGCCATACGTCGAGTCACTGACCGTAGCCGATATAGTAATGCTGGACAAAGAGTTAGGCACATTGCCCGTATAGGCGTATACATTTTCGCTTACCGTTTGATCTAATGTCACATTGCTTAAGGTTAATGTTTTCAAGCTTGCACTAGAGCTCAATGTTCTAAAATCAACTTCATTACCGTAGCTTACTCCAATTTCATTTATCACATATGCACGTGCATAATAGATTGTAGCGGATTGAAGTCCTGTGAGATGAACAGAAAAGGCATCTGCCCCATCTAATTCAGCTAAGGATTTGCCATCTATTACAGTAGGGTTTGGATGAGTGGAGTAAACGATTCCCCGTTCTGTAACCTCACCGCCGCCATCTGAAGTTACTGTTCCTCCTGCGATTGCCGACATAGAGTTAATTTGACTCACTTCTAGATCCGTTTCAACAGTTGCAGGCTCAATAGAGGAAGCTACAAAACGGTAAGTATTAGAGTAAGTTGTATAACCATCGTCATTCCTAGCTGCAACTTTCCAATAGTAGGTTGCTCCATCTTCTAACTCTATTTCGAATTCCTTCATATCTAAGTTATTTTCTTCGATATCGGTGATACTGTCCCAATTAATAAATTCCGAATCAGTAGAATAAATAAATTCATAAGAAACGGCATTGGCAGCAGTCTCCCACTGGAAAGTTGGAGATAGGGGAGCGAATGTACCATCTGCTGGACCTATGAGCTGGGTATAACCCGGAAACAGTTCATTATTCAATAAAATCGGCTCATACTGAGCGTGACGAATCATTGTATAGCTGCCTTGATCATCCGGAATAAATTGAATGGCTTGCTTAGCGGTTAAGCTCTTCTCTCTCAGAGAATACGTTACATAGTCGCCTATGTCACTTTCTTGTATTCCGATTAAGGCATTTGAACCAAAAGGTTCATTAGCTAAACGTTCTGGATCATAAGGTAAGTGGATGGCCATAAGATTAGGGTATTGCAGTTGAATAACATTAGTAGATTCATATAAGATGACTTGGAAGGTTCCGAAGGGGTTCATATTAGAGTTGCAACAAAAGCGCATATTCGTATATTGTAATACAAATTTCCGATTTGGTGCTTCTCCAATCGTTTTGTAGAGGACTGTACCATCCGGCTCTAGCGAAAGATCAGCAAAAAAAGCTGTAATATAGTGATTTGGACTCTCTAAAGGCAGTTCTTCTAGGCTTTCAGGTGTTCCGTAATCATCGGTAGGATTGTTGAACATGAGCAGGCCGTTGGTATTAGCATAAACCTGTTCATTTTTTGTCCCGTAGAAATCAAACGAAAATCCAATTGGAATAGCGCCGGACACACCATCATCGGAATCATCAAAGTCTATCTTGGTTGCATCCTCATAAATGGGCTCAATAGGTTGATTCGCTGGTAATGCACTAGCAGCGTAAGCTTCTGAAGAATGTAGGGTAGACCCCCAACTTACCATAACCACAAAAGCTAAACCTAGCAATAAACTTTTACGTATGTTCTTGACTATCCGCACGTTTTACTTCCCCTTTTCCCTTTTCAAAATGATTGGCGGCTCTAAACTTACGCAGTTCTCCCGCATCATTTAACGCCACTATCAAATATAAATTATTATTCAAGTTACAAATAGTGTGCGTTGTCACCAGTTTTGTCATATGACAAGTTTATTTAGGCTTGGAAGAGCTACCGGAGAAGGATTTTATAAATAATCGAATCTGAATTTCATTAAACCGGATTTTTTGAAAAGTTAGTTCTATATCGTTACAAAAGAAAAGGAGCTGTCCCAAGTAGATGTATCTACGCTTGGAGCAGCTCCTATTTTTTATGAAGCTTAGGCAGAACGATGTCCCCCCTTAGCATATTTACAGCTTACGAACCTAGCAGGTCTTATTTCAACCATTTGTAGTGGATTAAAAATGTATCGAATCCTGGAATCGTTATTTCGAGAAAAGCAGCTCATAACACGTAAAAAAGCATGAAATAACGTTAATACGATTCGTTAAAATAGAGCAGAAGTCGTTTTCTGCATAATAAGCATCATACAGTTTGTTAGAGAAATGGTCTTGGGATTATGCGCTGTCCGTCCAGATAAATGAAGCTCGTTATTTGTTCATGTAACTAACATTCTTGTTTTAAGAGTGCTATGAATCCAGCAAGCTGGCTGCTTTTGAGACAGCCTCTTTTCAAGTGGTATGAGCTAAATTAAAAAGACCTCGGCAGACGCTGCCGAGGTCAACTATATAAATAAATTGCGCACAAAGAAGGACTATGTTAATATTAATGAACTACTGATCATTTTATGAAAAATTCACAGATTTATTACATCTTATCTACACTATTATCTTATCACATGAATTTACAGTTTGTCAAATGTTCTTTTACTTCTCCAGACCAAACTAACAAGGAGCGTGTTCAGGAGGATGATGAATGCAAAAGATTGGCAGCAAGAGCAGGAACGGTTGGATATGGTTACGAAACAGCTGCAAGCAAGTATCGCTGAGCTAGAGCCTGAAGTGGATCAGCTTCGCGATCAGGCGGCGGACATCCGCAAACGTTTTTGGGAAGAGGTTACGGTCGATACGAGCACAGACGAAGATTTTGAAGAGACCTTCTTAACGATTAAGCAGCAGTCTGCGGTGTTGTCTGAACGGGAACGAAGCCACCAGCAGCTGAAGAGGCAGTGGAAGAGTATGAACCGCTTGCTGCCTTCTCCCTATTTTGGGCGTATCGACTTTCATGAGGATGGTCTTGAATCCAAGGAGCAAGTGTATATCGGCGTATCGTCCTTCGTCGATGCAGATGGCATGAGCTTCCTAGTGTATGACTGGCGTACACCTATAGCGAGTGTATACTACGACTATTCGCCAGGGGCGGTCGCTTTTGAAACACCAGGTGGGCATGTGGCTGGGAAAATGGAACTGAAAAGGCAATACCAGATTCGGGGCGGGCAGATTCAGAATTTGTTCGACTCAAGCTTAACTATAGGCGACGAACTGCTTCAGCAGGTGCTTGGCAAAGGCGCAGATGCACAGATGAAAAGTATCGTTGCAACCATTCAAAAGGAGCAAAATGAGATTATTCGCAATGACAATAGCCGAATGCTCATTGTGCAAGGAGCCGCGGGCAGCGGGAAAACCTCTGCGGCACTGCAGCGTGTGGCGTACTTGCTGTACAAACACCGCGAGAGGCTAAAAGCTGACCAAATCGTGCTTTTCTCGCCCAATCCGATGTTTAACAGCTATGTCTCTACCGTTCTTCCCGAGCTTGGCGAGGAAAATATGCAGCAGACGACCTTTCAGGAATATCTGGAATATTGGCTTGGACGGACATTTCGTCTGGAGGACCCGTTCGATCAGCTCGAATATGTGCTGACGGAAGAATCCGATGCGGGATACGAGGCGAGGATGAAGGGGATTCAATACAAGTCGTCGGAAGTTTTTCTTCAAGCTCTCCGAAACTATGCTTTATGGCTGGGACAGAAGGGCATGCGATTTCAGGCGATTCAGTTCCGAGATCGTGAATTAATTACCGCGGAGCAAATGAAATCGCAATTTTACAGCTACGACCCCTCCATCCGCTTGGTCAATCGTGTCGTTTTACTGCAGGAGTGGATAATGCGTGAGCTGGTCATGCTGGAGCGTAAGGAGCGGGACGAAAGCTGGGTGGAGGAGGAACTCAACTACCTCGATAATGATCAATATGCGGCAGCCTATCAGTTTTTGCGTAAAGACAAAGGGATCTTCGAGTTTGCAGAGCAATATGTCGAAGCCTATAACATCATGAACAATAAGCACCAGCAAGAGGACGATGTATTTGATTTTGCCCAGCAGGAGGAAGAGCTGCTGCGCCGAATGGTTGTGAAAGAAAACTTTAAACCGCTGAGGCAAAGTGTGAGACGGTTGTTATTTATAGATATGGTTGGTATTTATGATCAATTGTTCAGTGATAATAATGCCTATCAGGAAATGACGAATAAAATTGTTTCGCCTAGTAATTGGACAGAAATATGCAAGCAAACGAAAGAGAAGCTGGGCAAGCTCGAATTGTTTTATGAAGATGCGACACCATACTTGTATTTAAAAGAACTCATTGAGGGTATTCGGACCAATACGGAGGTTCGGCATGTATTTGTTGATGAGGGCCAGGATTACTCGATGTTTCAATATGAATTTCTCAAAAAGCTGTTTCCCCGTGCTCAAATGACGGTGCTCGGTGATTTCGGCCAGGCGATCTTTACGCAGGCGACGAACTTGCACGAGATGGATTCGCCGCTTATAAGGCTTTATGGCGAAGGAGAAACGAGACGCTTCTTTCTCGTTCGCAGCTATCGCTCCACCCGAGAAATTGTGGAATTTACGAGGTTGTTGCTGCCATACGGGGAGGCAATCGTGCCCTTCGAAAGAGGTGGCAAGAAGCCGCTTCTCTTTAAGGCGGATAGCAGTGAGAAACGAGTGGAAAGAATCGCGGCAGATCTTGCTGTCCTTCAAGCTGAAGGCTTCGAATCTATCGCTGTCATTACAAAGACAGCGACTGAGAGCTGTGATGCCTACGAAGCGTTGACTGACGCGGGCTGTCAGGCGCTTCGGCTCATTACGAAGAAGACGCCTACCTTCGAGAATGGAGTGCATATCATTCCCGCGTATCTTGCCAAGGGAGTGGAATTCGATGCCGTGCTGATCTACGATGCTTCTTCGCAGACCTATCATCGGGAAAGCGAACGCAAGCTTTTCTATACGGCATGTACACGTGCGATGCACCAGCTTATCCTCTACACGACAGGAGATTGGACACCTTATATTCAAGCCGTGGATCGTTCCTTGTATGATTTGGAGCAATGAGAAATTGATGCACGTTTATTAGATAATTATTTTTGGTCCGATCGCTACTTTTGGGAAATAAGCTTGAGATATAAAAATTTTGAAATCATTAGGCTTATGTTCCATTTTCACGATTTAATATTTAAAATCAAAGGAATTACTTTGGTTTTGTCGAAATAGGTTGGATTATGATGACAAAAAGAAAAGCGGTCCTTATTACAGGGTCATTCTTTATCACCTTATTCCTCATTCGAATCATCTGGGCTTTTCTTCAGGCGTCACCAGAGCACCCTCGTGCGGTTCGGGGCGAGTTGGATTTGCGCGGCTTCGACTTCACCAAGGATCGCACGGTTACAGTAGACGGAGAGTGGGAGTTCTATCCCGGCAAGTTTGTGATGCAAAGCGAGTCGAACACAATCTCATCCGAAGAGGGAAGGATGTTCATTCATGTTCCCGGAAAGTGGAACCTGTCTTTATCCGCGAACAACTCGCCATATGGCTATGGCTCCTATCGTCTGCGCGTCAAGGTCAACCCGGATAATGAACTAACCTATGGCATCCGCGTTTCGAACGTGCGTACTTCGTCCGAGCTATATGTGAATGATCGTTTTTTGGCGAGAGAGGGTCAGCCGGCAAAGATCAAACAGCAGTATACAGCCCGAAGCATGCCTTATACCGCTACTTTCAAGGCCGATACAGGCGAAATCGATATTGTCATACAAGTTGCGAATTATGACAACAGTATACGAGGCGGTGTAGTAGGATCAATCAAGTTCGGCAGTGAACTTGCGGTGGAGAAAGAAGTAGGGTTTTCCATTAACATGCAGTTAGCCGTAAGTGTCGTTTTGATAATTCAGGCCTTGTATGCGTTTATTCTGTATGTGATCGGCACCCGACAAAAAGCGTTGATCTACTTCTTTATGCTCGTTGTTAGTGCCGTTGTCATGACACTGCTCGACGATGATAAGCTTTTGCTAGTTTGGCTGCCGGCCATCAACTATGAGTGGTCCATTAAACTCGTTCTTCTGTCCTTTATTGGAGTAGGAGCCTTCCTACTGCAGTTTGCCAAAAGTCTCTTGCCAGAGCATGCGGAAAACAGAGTGTTCCGCTGGTTCCCCTTGCTTTGTTTGATTGCCACACTGCTGATTGTGTTTTTGCCAGCCAGGTACGCACTGAGCGCATTAGCTGTATACTACACCATAGATTTGCTCGCTTGCTTGTACTGTCTGATGTTCTCACTGCGTACGGCCCTGAAGAGCGATAAGAACGCCATTTATTTGGTCGTTGGTCTAACCTGTGTTTTGACTAATATTATTGGAGGGTATCTCAAGAGTCTGCTAGATATGGGCTATTATCCAATCGACCTGATCGTTGCGTTCCTCGCTTTTGCGTCTTTCTGGTTCAAACGTTATTCCGATACTTTCGCCCAAACGGCGGAGCTCGCCGAGAAGCTTCAGAAAGCGGACAAGCTGAAAGACGATTTCCTGGCCAACACATCCCATGAATTGCGGAATCCGCTGCATGGCATCCTTAACATCGCCCAAACCGTTCTGGATACCGGTATTAAAGATCAGGACGACAAAAACAAAGAGAACATGAAGCTGCTTATTTCCGTAGGCAAGCGAATGTCATACATGCTTAACGATCTGCTGGACATGACGCGGCTTCGTGAGAATGGCATCCGCTTGCATATAGGGAGTGTCCACGTTCAGGGAGTCGCCTCCGGTGTAACCGATATGCTTCGTTTTATGACGGAAGGCAAGTCAATTCGCATCGTCAGCGACATTCCCGACAACTTTCCTAGTGTCATGGCCGATGAAAACCGGCTTACACAAATTTTGTTCAACCTGCTTCACAATGCGGTGAAATATACTGATCAAGGACATATTATAATAAAGGGCGAGGTCAAGGACGGTAAGGCGAACATTGTCGTCGCCGACACCGGCATCGGGATAGATCTAGAGACACAGCAAAGGATGTTTGCTCCCTACGAGCAGGGGGACCCTGGCATAACGGCAATTGGAGGCGGGCTCGGGCTCGGGTTAAGTATATGCAAGCAGTTGGTGGAGTTGCACGGAAGCACGTTGGAGGTTAACTCCATTCCGGGCAATGGTTCGGTATTCAGCTTTACCTTGCAGTTATCCGATTCATCCATCCGATATTACGAGAAGGCTATGATTGCTCCGGTATCGGGTGTTTATGAAGAAGCGGTGGTTTCCGCTTCCTTTGGACTTCGCGGTGACATTTCCAAACTGGAATCAGCGACCGGTTCTGACCGACCAAACATTCTGGTCATAGACGACGATGCTGTCAATTTAAGTATAATGAGCAACCTCCTTACTTCGGAAAAGTATAAAGTCGTCACGGCTGCAAGCGGTCGTGACGCACTTGCCATACTGAATACGAGAGAATGGGATTTGATCATTACCGACATCATGATGCCACGCATGTCCGGATACGAATTGACCCGTATCATTCGTGAGCGCTTCTCCGTCTCGGAGCTACCCATTCTGCTCTTGACCGCCCGCAGTCGACCGGAAGATATAGATACCGGATTCCTGTCGGGAGCCAACGATTACTTGAGGAAACCGGTAGATGCGCTGGAACTGAAATCCAGGGTACGGGCATTGACTGAATTGAGGCAATCGGTGCGCGAAAGACTGCGCATGGAAGCGGCTTGGCTTCAGGCGCAAATTCAACCGCATTTTCTGTTCAACACGCTTAATTCGATAGCCGCACTCAGCGAAATCGATAATGAGAAAATGAGAGCGTTGCTTGGAGAATTCGGCCATTACTTGCGGGCAAGCTTTGACTTTCGGAATTTGGAACGACTCGTTCCGCTTGAGAATGAGCTTGGTCTTGTCCGCTCATATCTGTATATCGAGAAGGAACGTTTTGAGGACAGAATAAACATTCGCTGGGATGTGGATGCAAGGATTCATTTGCAAGTTCCACCGCTCTGCATCCAACCTCTTGTCGAGAACGCAATAAGACACGGCCTGCTAAGCCGTGTTGAAGGCGGAGAAATTCATATCCGAATTACCGCAAAAGAACATGAGGCGGAAATTTCGGTCACAGATAATGGTATAGGGATGGATGAGGAAACGGTACGGCGCGTCCTGGACAGCCGCTTGGACGTAAAGGCGGGAATCGGCTTGTACAATACGGATCGGCGATTGAAACAACTATACGGCAAGGGATTGCTAATCCGGAGTGTTCCGAATCAAGGCACTATTGTCAGTTTTGTCGTGTCAAAATGAGGGAAGAGAAGAGCATTAATTAAGATCTTAAGATTCTAGTGGATAAACCAGGTTTACCTAACAACCATTGCCGACTTAAACAGTCGTCGATGGTTTTTTTTGGTTCAGCAGGTCATTTTTCAGATATAGCACCCATTTTCAATGTTGTATACTGCTTTGGTAATGGCAAGCTCCATGTCAGTGTATGGCTGCTCAAATGAGGTGGTTTGATTAACTGAAATCCTCCCGGTTAGAGTTTTCTTTTTGATAGAACATGCAGTAAACCGGTAAGTTGTCGAAACTCGTTTCTCTATTTAAGGAAAACCCAAATCTTTGATATAAATATACATTCTCTTTATTTTCCGTATCCAGCGCGATTCCCATCGAGTTCATATCCGCATTAACGATATTCAACAAGTGCTTCAGCAGGGCTTTACCGACTCCCTTGCCCTGAAGCTTCGGTTCCACACCGATCATGATGAGGTAATGATGCGTCCATGGGGGCGCGGAAGACCTTGTCACTCGCATATAGGAGTTAAGGAGATGTAATGTTGTTCCTGACATTGAAAATAACAAAGGAAACAGTCTTCCAATGAGTAAAAATCCTCCCCATATACTCTGAAGCTTGTTTACATGCGGCTTCTCTACGATATATGCGCCAAGCAAACTTTCATTTTCGAAACAGCCCCATACTTCTTCATGGAGCAAAAAGCTCTTATCAAACATAAAAGATACAAAAGATGTCATATGACTTCTTGCCGTGCTATTGCACTCAGAGTCGCCGAATAAATGCAGGAATAAGGGGTCTTGGGAAAAAGCTTTGCTCATGAGCGAAACGAAGAGGGCCTTGTCCGACTTTGACAGCTTCACTATGCTAGGCGAGGCGTTCATGCTTCTTCACCTTTACTGCGATCTGCTTCACCATAATGATCAACTGCGAAGCTAAAGAGCACTTTAAGCATAAACAATAGGCTGGTGATCAACATATAGGGCGTTATTTCCGGCAGCAAAGGTACGCTGCCGAGGCCAATAGATAAGAGCAAGCCTGCAACAAATCGTTGTGATTGCTTCCCAATAAGGGCATTTACGATAAAGGCTCCAATAATGGTATAAGCCCATACCCCTACTGAATACCAAATATCAGCATTGAGAAGAAGCGCAACAATCACGATATGGAAATGTATCGAAATGAAAACGATCCGATTCGTCTTTCTCACCGCATAAAAGTTGCTGGTTGAAGCGGTAAAATTGGCTATACAGCCGGAAAAAATATCGAATATTAATAATAATGCCAGAACGCTGCGCCATACCGGAAAATTTTTGGTCATTTCAGGGGAGATCCAATACAACGCAGCAGTTAGCATTCCTCCAAAAAGCAGTATCGTCAGAATAGACCTAATAGATTGTTTTTCGCCCAAAACATCATGTAAAAAAGAAGGGATTGGTATTTGTCTCATTTTATTGCACTCTCCCATTTTTGTAGTTTTGTAGTTAATGGACTCATTAACTACAAATTTATTATAGCCATACAGGAGAAAAAGTTCAATAGTTTTATACTCACTTTATTGAAATGCTACAAAACTTGAGTTACACTACAGATGAGGTGAAGAAGATGGACGGCTTTGGAAGACGGAAACAGAAAAAAATGGAGCAAATATATAGCGTATCGTTTGAGTTGTTTTCCAAACATGGCTTTCAGAAGGTTAGTGTGAACGAGATTGCTCATAAAGCAAAGGTTTCCCCAGCTACCATTTATAATTATTTCGGTACAAAAGAACAGCTCTATGCCGATACATTGATGGACTGGATGGACAAGCAGTTGGTGCTGTATGACAACATTCTTGATTCGGAACTGTCTTTTCCTGAAAAGACTAAAGAAATCATGCTGTTGGAGGCCAAAAATTTAAACATGTTAGCAGATGAATTTCCAAAGGTCCCATCCTCTGAGTGGAGTGGATTAATGCAAATGATGGAGAGCTATAGCGAGCAGAAGGTCGTGCGCTTTTTTGAGAAGTTTGTCGCGCTTGGCAAGCAAGAGGGTTATATCCATAAAGGCCAAACAGAAGAGATGTCGATGCGTTACTTCACGATGTTCAAGAATGAAATTGGTCGTCATTGGGAGTCATCGACTCAAGAACACATAACTAGGAGTATGGATCAATTGATGGAGTTGTTCTTTTATGGGTTAGTGGGACAGGTACAGAAGCAGAAACATGCCGAGGAGCAAAATGGATCTACCTTCTAAAGAGCCCGTAAAGTTGGACCTTATCACACAAATCGAGCGAAAACGATAGTTCGCATGATTCATGTTTACAAAGAGAGGGCCGTCCTGCAAAGGAAGGCCTTTTTTCTCTCCTTCTCATAATGTCATATGTATTTTATTGTTTTGGCCTTTACCTGTAACCTTTCCATAGATAGTAGGCACTTCTATATCATACGGAAGAAAGGAGTGGGAGCATGCTTCAGTATATTGAAGACGCAAAACAAGGGGATCGGCAAGCTTTTGAATCTATTGTCCGGCACTATACAGCAATGGCAAACGCGGTTGCGTACGAGAAACTGCACGATTTTCAACTAGCGGAAGATGCAGTGCAAGAAGCATTCACTGAAGCCTTTCTGCATTTAAATAAACTGCGAGTAGGAGAAGCATTTCCGGGATGGTTCAAAGCTATTGTGATACGGCAATGTTATCGTATTACGCGTAGAAAGCGTCATCCCATGGTGCCATACGAGCAAGTTGTGCAATCGGCAGAGGCTCAAATTAGTGTCTCTGATATTATTGAAAAAAGAGAGCTCCAGCAGTCCGTTCATGATTCTATAGCTTTATTAACACCGAAAATGAGAATTGCGGTTCAATTGTTTTATATTCAAGGGTATACTCTTCAAGAGATTTCGAGCTTTGTGGGCACTTCGGTTCCGATATTAAAGAAGCGGCTCTTTGATGCTCGTCGAAAATTGAAGGGTGCTCTGCCAGTAGCCGATTTGATCTCCGTATATAATCATTTGTATGTAGGAGGAAAAGGCGTGCTTCATATTGTAAACGGAGATTCAGTAGCAGAGAAGCTGCGGCAAGGCATTGTGCAGGGCGAGATTTTAGTATGGCGGGAAGTGTACCCTCATGGTCCTGTGTTTTTAAATTCTGCTGCATTAGACCATCGTTCTAGACGATCACAATATTTGGAACAAACAATGGGAATCCCTCGCTCTGAATTTGTTCAGGGTAGTGAAGCACAGGAGAAAGTGCTGGCTGATTTTCATAAATATGAGGAGATTGTGCTTTGGTTTGAGCATGATTTGTTCGATCAGACGATGCTGTGCTATTTGCTCCATTGGTTCTCAAGGCAGCCTTTGCTGAAAACAAAGCTGAGCTTATTGTGCATCGGGGAATATCCGGGAATTGAATTGTTTCGCGGGTTGGGACAGCTTTCTCGGGAGCAAATGGAGACGTTATCGGGAACTTGGAAATCGATTGGGACAGAAGAGCTGGACTTAGGCCGAGTGTTTTGGCAAGCCTATACGTCACAGAATCCACAAGAGTTGCAGCAATTGTTAAGTCAAGATACGTCCGTGCTGCCGTTTGCGCAAGAAGTATTTCAATTTCATTTATCGCGGTTCCCATCTATACAAAATGGTCTTGGCATCGTAGAGCAGATAACGCTTGCGATGATCAAGGATGGAATAAACGGTCCATATGAATTATTTCAGCATGTTGGAAACAAACTCAACGCCTTGGGTATGGGTGATTTGCAATACTGGCATATTTTAAAGGAAATGTCTCGAGATCCGTATCCATTAATACAAATCGGGGGATTACAGACGTTCCCGTCTTATCTTGATTCATCGATATCATTCCGCGATTGTATCGTTACGTTAACCGAATTCGGAAAAAAGGTATTGGATGGAAAAGAGGACTGGATCGCGAATAAAGGAATAGATGAGTGGTATGGCGGAGTGCATTTGCAGGGATATTTTCCGCGGTGGCGCTGGAATACAATCGAACAAAAGGTCATTGAGATAGGCGCAGAAACGTGACCTTATTTAAAAGATAAAGTTTATGCTTAAAGGTGGGGTGGGGAGATGGACAATCGCATCCTAGAAAGAGGCCTATCGATTATATCGCAGTGCAAGGGTCGAACGGGTGATATATGGGAGGCGCATTTCGGGGCGGCAGCAATCGCAAGCTATTTTTTTGTAAAAGAAAACCTGATGCCAGCCGAGACGTCAGCTCGAATTGCAGCAGAATCAGACGTGATGCTTCGCAGTCGAGCATACGAGCATATCGCTGGCAGCGGAGGAGAGCTGAATGCCGAAACAGCCGAAAAACAAATTCTGGCTGCTCTACTGCCTACAATGGATGGGCTCCACTGGGTCGGACACAATGTTATCTATGCAGCTATCAGTTTGATGGCGATCAGAGAACTTGACGGTTGGGGACAAGCGGATGATATTGAAGGCATTACGAGCTTGATTGCATCTTTTAATAAAACCATTCCCGGAAGGTCATGGCTAGGGTATTCGGCATCGGACGTGAAGCGGCTGGAAGTGGCAGAGAGCGATCGGTTTCCTGCTATTCAAAATGCTGAGCAGCTATCCGAATTTATCATAAATGAACTTTCGTCTTTTCAAACCATTTACAGATCAGAGGCTCACCATGATTTAATTGGACATATGCTAACTTTTTCGCAAGCATTAACGATTTTGCATGAGCTCGGTCATGTCGAATATTTTCTGAAAGGCATTCCCTCTCTTCAAAAGCTGGTTAAAGTACTTCGTACCAGTCATCACATAAATCCGGAGCAGCCGCCAAAATTGTTCTCTTCAGTAGACCGTTGGCCTCTTCCACTGGCATGTCGATCAGAGTGGTTGCCTATTGAAGATGAATATTGGCTGCAAGGCTTTCAACATACGGATTGGGATTTTGGTCACACATTTAAATTCCCGTACAGCTTTTATAATCATATTAACCGGCTTGCCACACCCAACCTTCAAGCAGTGGAAAACTTCCGATACATTATCGGGTAATCACGAGCGCATTGTTGCTGTTGAACGCAGTGTAAGTAAAACGTATCCTAATTTGCCGGCGTCGTCACGATGCAGTATGAATAATAGAAGGGAATCTCTATGTTATTAAGGGTTAGAATGCTCAAAAAAGAGGCTCCGCGAGATGATCATGTCATCTGCGGAGCCTCTTTTAGCTTGATTTATGTGCAAAGAGTCTAGCTCTAGCCCGCTGCCCAAACGTCTAATTCAATTTTTAATTCGGGCAAACCTAATCCTTTAATATAAGCAACCGTCATGGAAGGAGGCGTTTGGCCGAACACTTTATCCCAAATGGCATAGAAATGATCCCAATCTATTTCTTCCGTAGCCCAAATGTTGATTTTAATGACATGATCAGGAGTTAATTGTTGTGAAGAGAGGATATCAACAATATTACTCATTGTATTGGTTACTTGTTGATTAAAATCGGTAGGAATATTATTGTTCTGATCAATGCCAATTTGGCCGGAAAACACATACATCTCCGCATTTCTGCTTATTTTCGTTACATGACTATAGCTGCCAACCGGCTTCGCTATATTTTCCGGATTATATCTATGAACAACATGATTATTTAAATTCATCGTTTGTAAGGTCTCCTTATAGATGGAAAATAAATAACAATGAATAGGTTATCTATTTTCACTGTATTTTAACTTTTTATGATTGTAGACAGAGCTATCCCGTCTTGATCAATTTTAGAAAAAAACAGCAGTAGAATACCCGATTCCAACAGATAATGATTTAATCGATCTCTTCTTCATCAAGTATCCCTCCTTCATTTATAAGTAAAATAACTTACTGTAGAATAATAACATTGTTGAAGTGAAAAGAATAGCAAGGTTGTTGCATGTTCACCAATGAGGTAACAACTGTTAACTTTGCTTTTTTAGAAGCTGTGCTTGTATATTGTTAGTATATCTTTTATTTTTTAAAGGATTTTATAGGGAACATGCATGGGTTCGTGAAAACTAGAAATGTAGAAAGAGAATAAATACTTTTCTATCGTACCAGCTATATGCGTGGAATAGACAACCGGGAGGAAACAAAATGAGTACACAGAGTTTGGGAGTTCCATTAGAAGGTTTTGCTGAATTTAGTCGAACCGTAGCTGCAGAAGGGGCGGTACTATTAAAAAATGAAGGACAAGTGCTTCCGCTTCGAGACGGCGAAAACGTTGCTGTTTTTGGCAGAACCCAAGTGAATTACTACCGCAGCGGTACTGGATCGGGCGGGAGCGTCCATGTTTCTTATACAACGAATTTATTAGATGGTCTTCGCGGTAAAAAGAGTCTAACAGTCAATGAAGAGCTTGCGGCTGTCTACGAAAAGTGGATTGAGCAAAATCCATTCGATAATGGCGGCGGCGGCTGGGCTGCTGAGCCGTGGCACCAGAAGGAAATGCCGTTAACTGCTGAACTAGTGTCGGGCGCAAGAGCTAAATCGAGCAAGGCAATCATTGTGATTGGACGTACAGCGGGAGAAGATCAGGATAATGCCGATGCACCGGGAAGCTATCAGCTAACCTCGGACGAGAAAGCAATGCTGAAGCAGGTAACAGCCTATTTCGAGCAAACCATCGTAGTGCTGAATGTATCGAACATTATTGATATGAGCTGGATGAACGATGAAAGTTATGTCCACCCCATTTCAAGTGCGATCTACTCTTGGCAGGGCGGCATGGAAGGCGGCAACGCCATTGCCGATGTTCTGGCCGGAGAAGTGACTCCGAGCGGTAAATTGACGGACACCATTGCTTACTCCATCGATGATTATCCATCCACTCGAAACTACGGCAATGAATTTAAAAACTTTTATCAAGAGGACATCTATGTAGGCTATCGTTATTTTGAAACATTTTGCCCAGAGAAGGTTCAATATGAATTTGGATACGGGATTTCGTATACCTCATTTAAAGTCGATTCTGAGCAAGCAATACTGACCACTAAAGATGGAAAAAAATACGTTGAAATTGACGTAACGGTTACCAATTCAGGAGCTGACTACGCGGGTAAAGAGGTCGTGCAGGTTTATTATGAAGCACCGCAAGGGAAATTGGGACAACCGGCTAAAGCTTTGGCTGCATTCGGCAAAACCAAAGTGCTTCAAGCAGGTGAATCAGAGCGCCTTACAGTGAGTTTTCCTGTAGATACAATGGCATCTTATGATGACGCTGGTGTGACAGGGCATGCTTCCGCTTATGTTCTAGAAGCGGGAACGTATCGTTTTTATGTAGGAACAAGCGTTAAAAACCTTATTGCAATAAGCGTACAAGGTCAAGACGGTTACGTTGTGGAAGCACTTCAAGTCGTAGAGCAGCTGCAAGAGGCACTGGCACCAATAGAGGGCTTTAGCAGAATGAAGCCGGGCGCTCGGAAGGAAGACGGTTCATATGAGCTGATTACGGAAGAAGTACCCACTCGCAGCGTTTCCTTAGCAGAACGGATTGAGAAGAATCTTCCTGCAACACTTAAGCAAACTGGAAACAAAGGATTTAAATTAAGAGATGTTTATGAGCAGAAGGTTGGCATGGAAGCTTTTATCGCTCAGCTTAGCGATCAAGATTTGGCTGCCATTGTCAGAGGAGAGGGCATGAGCAGCCCGCTTGTTACGCCGGGTACAGCTTCGGCTTTCGGCGGAGTAAGCGACAGCTTATTTAATTACGGAATTCCGGTTGCTTGTACAGCAGATGGCCCGTCAGGTATTCGCATGGATAGCGGGCAGAAAGCGACTCAGGTTGCCATTGGCACCTTGCTTGCGGCAACTTGGAATGCTGAGCTGGTCGAAGAGCTCTACGTTATGGAAGGGCAAGAATTGTTAAGCAACAACGTAGATGCTCTGCTTGGGCCTGGCCTCAATATTCGCCGCAGCCCGCTGAATGGCCGCAACTTTGAATATTTTTCAGAAGATCCGCTCATTTCCGGTGTATTTGCAGCTGCATGTACTCGAGGTATTATGAAAGGCGGCTCTAATGCTACGCTGAAGCATTTTGCCTGCAACAACCAAGAAAAGCATCGCAGTAAAGTAGACGCTATCGTATCAGAGCGCGCTCTTCGTGAAATTTATTTGAAAGGCTTTGAAATTGCGGTAAAAGAGGGCGGCGCGAATTCAATTATGACCTCCTATAATCCAATTAACGGACATTGGGCGGCTTCTAATTATGATATGAACACTACCGTGCTTCGCGGCGAATGGGGCTTTAAAGGCATTGTCATGACAGACTGGTGGGCCATCATGAACGATGTCGTCAATGGAGGAGCAGCGGATCGTAAATATACGAACTGGATGGTTCGTGCACAAAATGATCTGTATATGGTTGTTCCTAACTATGGCGCGGAAATCAATGGCTGGGATGACAATACGATTGAATCGCTGGAGAATGGAACGTTAACAAGGGGCGAGCTTCAACGCTCTGCGATGAACATATGTGAGTTCATTATGCATGCGCCTGTATTCTCGAGAAAACAAGTCATTGAAGAGAAGGTCGATACATTCAAAGCGAATGCATCTCTATCTCCGGAGCAAGCACAAGCACTTTCCGAGAATGCACAAGTTAAACCAGCGGCAGCAGGATCAAGCCTTATGAAAGTGGATCAAGCTGGCCAATACCGGATTATTGTCAGCATTATGTCTCCTGAGCCTGAACTGGCTCAAAGTGCTTGCAACGTGACGCTGAACGATCAATTGATGACGACTATTCAGACGAATGGGACGGAAGGCAAGTGGATCAAGCAGAAGCTTGTGAAAGTCGAGCTGGAAGCAGGTCTTTATGAACTGAAGCTGGAATTCATCAAACCAGGCTTGCAGATTGAATGGATTGAATTTAAAAAAGTGTAATGCAGGATAGCTGTGCGTCATACTTACCAGAAAGAACGAGGGCACCCGCATGGGTGCCCTTGATTTTTGCCTGCTTATAAAATCGGTATAGTAATGCTGTGGCTTCATTGCTCTGCGACTAAGCCCTTTTCTTTGAAGACAGCACTTTATGTATAAAATGCTTAGGCGGAATATGGCTGGGTGATTGTTTATTGGAATCGTTGGAATGGATAATTAATGCTAGCAGTGCAACGTTTATGGAAGTAGCTGCAGCCTGCGAAACGAGGTAGACATTTTCCCAGTTCGGAGCAAATTTATTTTTATATTCATAAAGCCCCTTAAAGTTATACAGCTTGTTCCCATACTTATAGAGAAGCTTGATGATGTGCGAATCAGTAACGTTAGCAAGCGGAGCCATGCCTAAGCTGCAAACATCATAGGCTTGTTCTTTGGCCCAAAGGAATAGTGAAACAAATAGAACATCCATTGTGCCATGCGGGCATGCTTTTGTATAACGCATGAGATCAACCGTTAATCGCCGACAAACAGATTCTTCTTCCGTTGGTTTAATCAATGGCTGATGATCGCCTGCAATGGTGACAAAAGCTTCATAATTTCCGTCAGGCCCAACAAGCACCGCGACTGGAAAACGCATGACATACTCCTTGGCAAAAGAGCCTACAGAAAAGCTTTTCTCCTTCCGATTCCCCAGCCATTCATCCGAAATGTCTTGAAGACGTTGGAGGAATGAGTCGGAATATGGCGGGTGCAGAACCTCGAAGGTAAACCCGGAGCGACCAAATTTACTCATGCGATTTCGCAGCTTAAGCCATTGCTTACCATTCAGTTGAAAGGTAGATAAGTCGACCTGAGCTTCTTCTCCGATTTTGGAGCAGCGCAGCCCAAGCTTCTCATACAGCGATAGAAATGAGGATTTTGCTTGATAGAATACGGGTATTTGCTTATTCTCATTGCAGTCTGCTACAAACTGCTCAATAACGCGCCTAGTAAACCGGGGGTTTCCAACAGGGTCGCCAAGTACAATTCTTCTATTTAAGGCTGTGCGGTACACAATCAAAGCCTCGTAATTGGAATCCCAGAACCATTCTTTATCGCCAAGGTAGTATAAATGCGTGTGTGAGTTATTGCCGTATCTTTCTAGCAGTTTTGTCAGACGTTCTTCAGAATGGATATCAATCATGGTGAAGCCTCCAAGTAAGCAGTCTCTGGGAGCCAGCTGAAATAATATTTGTTTTCCTATTAAACAGGGATTATAGTTAAAAATTATACCAGTAATACCTAAGTTTTAGGTTTTTTTCTTGCGAATATAACGAATGTGGAGGAAGTTTTCATGAAAAAAGCATTGGTCGTTATCGATGTACAGGAAGCTTTTTTTTCGTTGCCGGAAAATTATCTTCACAAAAAAGAAGAGCTGGTAGCGCGGATTAATGAGTGGATTACTGCCGCGCGGGAGGGCAATGTCCCCATCATTTTTATCCAGCATACGGATTATGACAACGCAGATGATGAATTTTACGTAGATTCGCCGGATTGGAAGCTGCACCATGGACTCGCCATAAGGGCTGAAGACACAGTGATTCGCAAAACAAGCTGGGATTCGTTCTACGATACCGAACTGGCTTCTACGCTAGAGGAAATGTCGATTGAGCAGCTTATATTTGCTGGAGCACAAACGGAGTTTTGTTTGGACACCACCATTCGGACAGCTTACAGCCGTGGTTACAAGAACAATATTTTAGCGAAAAACAGCCATAGTACATTAGATAACACCGTCCTGACTGCCCAAAAAATCATCGAACATCATGAGAAGGTTTGGAATAGAAGATTTGTTACTATTCTTGATGTGAATGAAGTGGCATTTTAAGAGCTTAGGCTTGCAGGACAGCAAGAAAGGGACCGCTCAAGGCGGTCCCTTTCCATTTGTTAAGACGATTATCCAGAACGTTTATATAAATAGGGTGGAACGATAAAGGATTTATGATGAAATGGCAATTGGTTAAATAAAGAATGCCACCATTCGCAGCCTAGATCGTCCGAAACCGTAAAAAGTTGTGTGTTGATTTCATCTGTTTGCTGTGAAGAAAGCTGGACATGATGAGCCCAGGTATCCAGCAATTCATCCAGCATTAGCTCGACATCCGAAGGCAGCTTCAAGTCTGACTCGTAATCGCTCATGCATTTCCCTTCCTTCCTACAGCCTTTTCTTTGGGCATCATACCAAGCATTTCGGCAAGCTGACGGCGTGCCAGCAGTATTTTGTAGCGAACGGTGCCAGAGGGCAGCCCAAGCGCTGCGCCGATTTCACCGCTTTTCATGCCGCCAACAGCCTTCATGAGCAGTATAGAACGAAGCTCCTCGGGCAGCTCTCGAATGGCTGACTCAAGCTCGTGAAATTGCTCACGGCCAGCCAACAATTGTGATAGGTCACCATTCGGACTTGGAAAGCTATACAGCTGGATTTTTGATACAGCTTGTTTATAGCTCTGTGATTTCCGATAATAATCCTTTACCCGATTGGCAGCAATCGAAAATATCCAATACAATTGTTGATCCTCGGGTATGCTTTCGACGACATCTTTGCGGTTCCAGATTTTCATGAATACGTCCTGCAGCAAGTCGGAGGCCGTTTCTTTACTTTCTGTTCGTCCAAGTAGATAAGAATAGATTTGCCTTGAATGTGTACGATACAATTGCTGAAACAAAGCCTCTGCGTTTATCGGCATAGCTTGTTTCTCATTCATCATCTCTGGTTTTGATCGTTCCTGTTTTTGAAATGGCAAGGTACTGGAGTAGAGGTACAATAGCTTTCGAAGCTGTTATATCGCCAATGACTACAATCTCGGAAACTTTGCTTTTAATTAATTCGAGTTGCACATCATCATCCATTTCGAAATTTCCAATCAGCACCATACACATTTTTTCCTCGACGAATTCAAAGAAGCTGTTGGAGAACGTGTCATCTCCTAGAAATAACCGTACATTGGAGGATGTATTGGAATAATAAATGATTTGGCCGATCATGCGCGATATGGCGCTTCCTAATACGACTTCGCTCCCTTTAGGCAGTATCAGCTGTCCAGCTAAAATCACATCCTGAAACCCGATCTTCTCCACCGGTGAAGTGATGACCGCCTGCCCCGCAATGACGACGATGTCCTCAGGAGCGCCATTGCTGTTGGCAAAAAACTCGCCTCCCAATGAAACTTGCCCGGACAAGATTTTCACTTTGCCTGCCGTAGAAGGGACTAAGCAAACGTATCCAATATTTTGCTGGGGTATGCGATTCAAAGCACTAGCTAGCGATTCTGGGGCAATTATGATACCAATGTTGCTAATGGAGGTCACATCGGCCAAATCCTCAGCTTTCACTCCGGTCAAATCGAGAAGACCCATATTCTCCAAAGCTCTTTCTTGAACATTAGCTTGCTGTACGTTTTCCATACGCTTCACGCTCCCATCATTTTGTAATTACACTAAATATAACGTATGACATTTAAAAGTGTTGGGAGAGAACAAAATAAGTTAATGAATTGCATCTTTAACGTTGCTTCGTTATCGTAGCATTAAGAGCGATACATTAATAATACGTGTTAGGGGATTCGGACGATGAAAAAAAAGATTTTGATTGTTGAAGATGATATTCACATATCCAAAATCATTAAAATGAATCTCAACCTTGTGAATTACGATACGGCGGAGGTTTATGACGGCTTGGCGGCGCTGGAGCTGCTTCAGCGGGAGAAGGTTGATCTTATATTGCTGGATGTGATGATCCCTCATTTGGATGGATTTGCGCTGATGGAACGAATGAAGCCTTACCAAATACCGGTTATTTTTTTGACGGCCAAAAACTCTGTCTACGATAAAGTGAATGGATTAAGACTGGGAGCCGATGATTACATGGTTAAGCCTTTCGAGGCTATCGAGCTGCTTGCCCGCATAGAGACGGTATTGCGAAGATACGGCAAAGAAGAAAGTGTATTACAATTTCAATCTATTGCAGTCAATATGGATAAACGAGAAGTAACCAGTCAAGGGGAAGTAGTCGAGCTGACGCCGAAGGAATATGAATTGCTTGTTGTTTTGCTAAAAAATAAGAACATTGCCCTCTCGAGAGAGCAGTTCATTAGTAAGGTATGGGGCGGCGACTATTATGGCGAGACGAGAACGGTCGATATGCATATTAAATCGCTGCGCAAGAAGCTAGAGCTGCAGGATTACATCAAGACGATTTATAAACTCGGTTATCGGCTGGAGGATTAAGAGGATGAAATTTTGGCAAAAAATTTATGTCTTCTCTATTCTAGTTTTCATCATTATTTTTAACGCTGCCTCTATTATGGTGATTGAGCGAAGCCATAATCGAATGCTTAAGCAGGAAATCAACAATGCTTTAAGCCAGAACATGAGCATTCATTCCAGCGTCGATGCGATTGTACCCATCCTTCGAATCTATGACTCCATTGATTACGAAAAAACGGTATTAACGAGAATTGCAAACGAATTTGTTGGTAAAAATAACGAGCAGCTCGTTTATTTGGATATTAGGGACGAGCAAAATCGGTCAGTCTTTAACAATACCGATTTTCAAATCCCAAAGCAGCGTGAGGAACTGGACAAGCTGGCCGTAGACGAAATTAGTTATATTTTGCGTGATATCGATCAGCGAACGATACTGTTCACATCAAATATTGCGAATATAAACCATAAAAGCTATGTTTTCACCTATATGATCGACGTAACTTCTGTGTACCAGGACCGCGTGGATCAATATCAGTTTTTTGCAAAAGTAGATGTGGCAGCCTGCTTCCTCTATATGCTGATTATGTTTTTTGTAAGCCGAGGGCTGACGAGGTCGATTGATCACCTTAGCCAGACCGCGCAGGTTATTGCACAAGGCGATTTCTCGGAGCGCGTCCGGATAAAATCAAAGGATGAAATTGGCATGCTGGCTCAAAATTTTAATGACATGGCTGCTGTTGTTGAGGACAAAATTACGATTCTCGAGCGAAATAATGAAGAGAAACAGCGGTTCATCAACAATTTTACACATGAATTGAAGACACCTTTGACTTCCATTATTGCCTACGCCAATTTTATGAGGACAACCAAATATAACGAGGAAATGTTCATGGATAGCTTGAATGTCATTTATTCGGAAGGAAAGCGCCTAGAGTCGTTGTCATTGAAGCTCATGAACCTGATTTTGCTGGAGGAGGACGATTTCCAGATGGAGCTGCACGATTTAGGTGCGATTTTTGCTGAATTAAAACCGACGCTTAGTGTGATGGCGAGCGAGAAGCATGTGGGTATGATCGTGGAATGCGAACCGTGCGAGCTGCTGGTGGAGAAGGATTTGATAAAGGTGTTGATCTCCAATCTTGTTGACAATGCGCTGAAAGCTTCAGCCCCGCAGCAAACCATTATACTGCGTGCTCTGTGGCGCAGAAATCAATATATTCTGCAGGTACAGGACGAGGGCATCGGCATTGCCAAGGAACATCAGGATAAAATATTTGAACCTTTTTATATGGCGGACAAGTCTAGAACAAGAAGCAGCAACGGAGCAGGTCTAGGGCTTGCGATATGTCAAAGTATTGCAGGCGTACATCATGCTGCAATCCATATTGCAAGCAATGAAAATCAGGGCACAATCGTAGAAGTTGTGTTCACTCCGGGTCATCCGAAAGGCGGGATTAAGGAATGAACAAGCTCATTCTGGTTATGGTGCTCGCAGCGCTCGCAATCATTTCGACGGGGTGTGGCAACGTATTGGACAGAACCCCCAAAGACACGGTAATGGTTAAAAAAATAACGAAAGAAACGGGCAACAACGATGTGGAATACGAGGGTGTTCTGTCCCAAGAGGCGGTGAAGACGCTTAGTTTGAATTCAGTCAATAAGTATTTGGAAAAGAGTCTAACGATCGATGAGCTGCAATTCGAGCTGATGGCTATTGACCAGCATAAATTTAGAGAGCTGCTAAATGAAGCGGAGTATGGAACTAACCCCAGACCGGAAAGGGCGCAGGTGATTGAACAGGGCGCTAAGGCCAAGCTGGATTATCAAACAGAACTGGATGACATTTCTGGCGGCTTGTATTATATAACACTGACTAGGTTGTCTGATCCTAATGAAGTGTATGACATTGTGCTGAACGCCAAGGACGGCGATGTGATTAAACTCTCCGAGGTGGGCGTCGTGCGAGCTCCTTCCTCCAGCAGTCAAAGTGAACAAGAGAAAATCATTGATCTCGCAAATGCGTTTATCGATAAAAAAGGAAGTTACCCCATATCTGAATTGTCGCTGAATGAGGACATTACCCGCTGGGACAGCGTTGTGGAATTGTATTATGCGAGCAAGGAAGATGGGAAGTTGAAATATTGCGTCACGGTGAATGTGAGTCAAAATAAGGTTGTCGGGTTTAGCAAGGACGTTATGGCGTTGTTAAGCTACTATTCTAGACTATAAATAGAGTGAGATGAAGAGAGCCAATTGCATGTGCAATTGGCTTTTTTGAAATATAAGAATTTATAAGTTTGTTAGCTTATAAAGGGCTTATATTTCACCGTCAAAGCTACTTCAGCGTCTAAAGGACGCCGAAGGCGTTTTTGCTTGCATTTTTATATTTTACAACTTCAATACAACTCTATCTCACTTATCATATATCCAGTCACTATACTGATGAAGTAATGCCTCGGAACGATAAAAGTTCAAGCAGTAGACAATGATAGCAATTGAAAGGAAGAGAACCTATGAAAAAGGCATTGTTCATTTTGTTGACGATAATGATGATGGTTGTATCTGCATGCAGCTCTGCTGCAGGCGGAAATTCAGGAGGTACGCAGACAAAGAGCGAGGGGCAGGCCGGTACAAATCCGCCGAAGGAAGAAACGGTTGAACCGAAAAACAGCAATGAGAAAAAAACGATTGTGTTCTCGACCTTTTTTTCGAACGAGTTTTTTGTAGAAGCCAAAAAGAAATATGAAGCCAAGCATCCCAATATCACCATTGATCTCAAATACATAGATACAGAGGACGCGGATTTAGAAGTCAATTTGGAGAAGTTTATCAAAACGACAGGTACGGCTTTGTTGTCCGGTAAAGGGCCTGACCTGATTGAGATGGATCAACTGCCATCAGGGGATTATATAAAAAAACAGCTGCTGGTCAACATGAGTGAGCTGATTGATAAGGACCCAACTTTTAAGAAGGAACAGTATTTTGGCAATATTTTGGACGGAATGAAAGTGAACGGAGGATTATACGGGATGCCGCTTGGCTTTTTTATTTATGGTCTTTTCGGCAATAATACGTTGATCGAAAAAAGCGGCGTTAAAATTGATGACAGCCATTGGAACTGGACTCAGTTTATAGAAACGGCTAGAGAGCTCGTCAAGCATACAGATGAAAATCAATCCGTATTAGGCACAACTGAGCCAGAATATTTGATCACGCAGCTGGTTAATGATCAATATGGGACGTTTGTGGATAAGGAGAGCGGAAAGGCTAATTTCGACTCTGCTGCCATTACTGATTTGCTGAAAGAAGTAAAATCCGTGTTCGATGACAAAATTATGAGTGGAGATAAAGGCTTTCCTATATTTAGAGACACCCAAATTAACTCGCCTGAAGATTATATTCGTGAGGTAAAACAAAGCGAGTTTTTGACAGGAGGCCTATCCCACAAAACAAAACTATACTTAAAGCCGATCGCAAGCGGTCAGCAGGCAGGCGGCTCCTTCAGAACGTATCAAACGCTGGGCATAAACGCAAAGTCTTCTGTAAAAGAGGAGGCATGGGATTTCTTGAAATTTATGCACTCTAATGAGATGCAGCATCGAGCAGGCAGTGCCGGCTTCCCACTCAGTAAAGCTTCATACAGCAGGGTCGTCCAGGATGTATTAAAAAAAGGGACGGTTGAGTCTATTCAACCGATCGGACCGATGAAAGGCAAAGTGTTTGAAATTACTCAAAAGGATATTGACGATCTAGATAAATTCCTTACTGGGGCCAAATATTCGGTTCAGTTCAACAATACTCATATTGATGACATTGTAAGAGAAGAGTCCTTAGCTTACTTCGCCGGACAGAAAACGCCTGAAGCCGTGGCAAAGCTAATTCAAAATAGAGTGACGACTGTTTTAAATGAATAGGAAAAGCATCAAAAGTGTTCTGATCAGGCTGCTGCGCAAGGATGGTGCTGCGGCAGCCTGCTTTTTGGCACCGAGCCTGATTGGTTTTTCCTTATTTTATCTTGTCCCGTTTGCCATGGGATTTGTATATTCATTTCAGGATAGTACCGTTAACGGTTCATTTGTTGGTTTGGACAATTACAAGGATTTGCAGGCCAGCGCATCCTTTCGGAAAGCGGCAGCCAATACATTTCTGTTCACTGGTGTTAGTGTACCGCTTATTATTGCTCTGTCTTTGTTGTTTGCGCATTTGCTGAATCAAAAGCTGTTTATTCGAAATTGGCTGCAGACTGCCTTTGTACTGCCGCTTGTCGTGCCTGTCGCATCTATTGTGATGATATGGCAAATCATGTTCGACTGGAATGGGACATTGAATGCTTGGATGCAGAGCTTGCATCTGGATCGAATAGATTGGATGAAGTCGGAATGGTCAATCGGTGTGCTTGCCATCGTATATACGTGGAAAAACATCGGGTACAACATCATATTATTTTTGGCGGGGCTCCAAAGCATTCCTAAAGACTATTATGAGACGGCGGATATTGAGGGTGCGGGCATTTTTCATAAATGGATTCATATTACGCTCGTTTATTTGACTCCGACCATGTTTTTTGTCGTCCTTATATCTATTATTAATTCGTTTAAAGTGTTTCGTGAAACGTATCTGATCGCAGGCAATTATCCTCATGACCGCATCTATATGCTGCAGCATTACATGAATAATATGTTTTTATCCCTTGATGTACAGAAGCTGACAGCCGCTGCAGTTCTAATGGTAGGCTGTATTCTTGCTTTTGTAATGATCATGCTTTCCATCGAACGGCGTTTTCGGAATTCCATGGATGGGTGAAAGGGTGGTGAAAGGATTGCCATTATTTAAAAAGCTTGTGTTGTCAATTATCATGGGGGGACTTGCTGCGGCAATGCTATTCCCCATTATTGTTACGTTTTCCAACTCATTCATGACAGAGACCGAAATTGATTATAACTACAATCTCATTGGCAAGATGGTTAATATTGCGGCAGGAGAAAAAGACGGATATATCAATCTAAAGCTGATTCCCGATTGGGTATCATTCGGTCAATATGCGGAGGTATTGGTTCATAAACCGATGTTTCTCCATATGTTTTGGAATTCCGTGTTTATTGTTGTACCCATCATTGTTCTGCAAGTGATGATCGCATCTCTAGCCGCTTATGCATTTGCCAAGCTGCGGTTTTGGGGGAGGGATAAGCTGTTTGTCGTATATTTGATGACCATGCTTATGCCGTTTCAAGTGACGTTAGTGCCCAATTATATTATTGCGGATAAGCTGGGGCTCATGAATACAACTTCCGCCATTATACTGCCGGGGATATTCAGCGCTTTTGGCGTGTTTATGCTCAGGCAGTTCATGATGCATATTCCATATACGTACGTTGAAGCAGCCAAAATAGATGGGGCAGGGCATGCAACCATTTTTTGTAAAATCATTGTGCCGCTCGTCAAGCCGGGAATCGCCGCTTTAATTGTTTTGTTATTTGTTGATAATTGGAACATGGTTGAGCAGCCGCTTATATTTCTTGAGGACACATTCAAGCAGCCGTTGTCACTCTATTTATCGCGTATTAGCGAGGGTGCAAGGGGCGTTGCTTTTGCTGCCTCCGTTTTGTATATGACTCCGATGGTGCTGTTATTTTTATATGCAGAGTCGTACTTTGTTGAGGGTGTTCAGCTATCGGGAATTAAAGGTTAGCCCATTCACGGAGGGATTTTAATGGAATTACAACTAGCTGGCCAAGCAGTGCCTGGACGCAAAAGAAAAATTCGCCTTCTGTTTGGCTTGTTTATAGGGCTGTTAATCGGATTTACGCTGTTTAGCAATACGCTAATGTCCTTAACCTTACCCAAGGTCGTGTTAGTCACGCCAAACCGTGGTGAACTTAATCATGCCTTTCAAGGCAGCGGTATTGTGAAATGGCGGGTGCAAACGGCTTTGTCGGGTGAGCCCGGGATGAGGGTAAACAAAGTGAATGTTAAGGAAGGGGAGCCCGTTAAGAAAGGGCTGGTATTGATTGTTTATGATCAGAAGGCTGCAAAAAATCAAATACTAGACGAGCAGGCCGCTCTTAGTAAGCTGCAGCTACTCAATAAAGAGCTGGAGCAAAGCTATGTCGAAGCCTCCCAAAGCGGAGATGAGAAGAGCGTCGAAAGCGCCAAACATGCGCTGAAGGTAAACGAGATTGATAGGGATATGCAGCAGCGGAGAATTAAGAAGCTGCAGGATAATCTGGCAGAAACGAGCACATTGGTTGCGCCTTTTGACGGGATTGTAACCAAGGTTGGCGCGGTCGAGGGTTTGGCTTCATCCGAAGGAGGGCCTGCTGTTATGATTGCCAATACAAGCCTTGGTTTTGAATTTGAAATTCTAGTTCCCGAGGCTGCAGCTTCCCCGCTGGAAAAAGGAGCGAAGCTCGATGTTCAATTGAGCGGCACTCAGGCTAGACAAATCGAGGGCAGCCTAGTGGAAATCCAAGACACTGATGCTCTTAGCCCAGCAGGTGAAGGCGGAAGCGCAGCCTCGCATACGGCAATGAAGAAATTGCTTGTTGCGATAAAGGATAATCAATTGCAGGGGGGAGAGCGTGCCGAGGTTATGCTGACTCAGAAGACAGATGATGCCATTCTGGTACCGAATAAAGCGATTCACGATGAGGGAGACAAAAAATATGTGTTTGCCATGGAGGAGAGGAGTGGACCATTAGGCAACGCCTTTTACGTTCGCAAAGCGTACATTACAGTCGTTGATTCAAATGATACACAATCTGCTGTTACAGATGGGCTGTTCGAACAGCAGTCGATTGTATTCGAGAGCGGAGATCCGCTTCAGGATGGCGACAAGGTTCGCGTTCATTAGAACCGTGTCCTATAAATGGTATAAGGTTTGCCCGCTGTAGCTCTCTGGATTGGTCAGTAAAACCAATACGTTGAAGCTTGCTAGTGCAAAGCTATATCAATATATTAAGCAGGAGCTTTACTCCATGTAAAAAGGGGTAAGGTTCTTTTTTTAGGTTCAAATTCATCCTTCCATATTTTAATACCGAGTTAACTGATATACTATTCCTATTAGATAAGACTTCTAAAATGGTAATTAAATGTAAATTCATGATGTGGTTTTTCTATTATAAACAACAGGTTCGCTGCGATATTTAAAAATTATGTTCTACCAATCGCAACAGGTATACGGAGGAACTTTCATTGATTGTAAGTACAAAAATTCACATCCCCCATGTCCGTAACTCTTTAGTATCAAGGCCACGGCTAATACAAATGCTTAATGCGGGAATGGAAGCCAAGTTGACGCTTGTTTCTGCGCAGGCTGGATACGGGAAAACGACAGCTTTAAGTGAATGGGTGCGGCAGTGCGATGGAGCTGTTGCCTGGATTTCACTGGACAAGCAGGATAATGACTGGATTCAGTTTTGGAGATATGTCACAGCTTCTATTGAGGAGAGAATTCCCGGCTTTGGCTCCACAGTTGGGGTGCTGCTCGAAAAAGGTTCATCGACTTCGATGGAGCTTGCCATTATAGCGCTGCTTAATGAGCTCAGTCAATTAACCAGCGAGCTTGTCATCATTCTCGACGATTATCATGTTATTGAACTTCCCTCTATAAACCATTCCATGGCCTATTTGCTCGAGCATTTGCCTTCTCAGATTCATCTCTATATCGCAAGCCGTACCGATTTGACGATACCTACCGCCAGACTGCTGGCAAAAGGTGATTTACACCGAATCGTTATCGACGATTTACGTTTTAAGCTGGAGGAAGGCGTTCTTTTTTTTCGGGATACGACTGATTTATCATTGTCTAAAGAACAAGTGACGGAGCTGTTCCATCAGACAGAAGGGTGGATCAGCGGCTTGCAGCTTGCAGCAATCTCTCTGAAGCGAAGTGATAACATAGCTGCGACCATTCAACAATTTAAGGGTCAGCAGCATCATATATCCGATTATTTATTGGAAGAAGTATTTCAGCATCAATCGGCATCCATACGTACTTTTTTATTGGAAACCTCTATTTTAAGTCGGATGAATCATTCATTGTGCGAGGCTGTAACGGGCCACCCGAATAGTCAGGAGCAATTGGAGAGATTAGTGCAGCTGAATTTGTTTGTTATCCCGTTGGATGATCAGAGAAATTGGTATAGGTACCATCATCTGCTTTCAGATTTTTTGCAACAAGTATTGTTTCGAACAGACCAGGAAAAGTGGATGCAGGTACATATTCATGCAGCTGCTTGGCTGGAGCATCATGGCTTTGACGAAGAAGCAGTAGACCATTACTTAGAGGGAAAGCAGATAGAGGACGCTGTCCGTTTGATTGAGAAAAATTTGCATAAGTTAGTGCATTCGAAAACGGTTTTGTTAGTTAAATGGGTATCGCTTTTGCCGGAGAACGCTTTTGCTGAGAAACCTATGATCGATCTATTGTATATTTCGGTCTTACTAGGAATCGGAGAATGGCAAGCCGCCTTCATAAGAATTGGGGAAGTAGAAACTCGCCTACAAGCGCTGCAGGGAAAGATGAGCGAAGTGGAATGGCGCCAGGTCATGGGCAATATCTACTTTTTTTATTCTATTTCCTCGTATCTTCAAAAGGACGTGGAGCGACTGTCGACTTACCTCGAGTTGGTAGAGAAATATGTGCCGGAAGGCAGCTTTTTTCAAACGATGGGGCGTAACAGACATCAAGCTTATGATATATTTGATGATCATTTGGCGCATATCAATGATCTTCATGCCGTAGACACATTCCTCTTGGAATGGATTAAAGTTTGGGAGAATAAAAAAGAATATCCCTTTATCGGTTTTTTATACGCTTCCTATAGCAAATTGCTATACGAGTGGAATCGATTGGACGAGGCAGAGCTATATGTAAATAAGGCTATTGAGCGTAGGGACATCGTGCCATATGCCCGGATTATGATTCCGAATTATATAAGTGCTTCGAGAATTCAGCAAGCCAAAGGAAATCCAATCCGTGCATCAGAGCTGCTCACTCAGTTGACATGCCAAATTGACTCACCTGATTATGAATTATTTATGTTGGGCATAGAAGCGGAACAAGCTTATTTATCACTGCAGCAAGGTTTGCCCCAAGCTGCTTTTGATTGGATGCAAAGATGTGGTCTGGCGCATACGGATGAGGTTCCATTGTCTCGAATGGCAGAGTATGTATCTTTGGCCAGAGTGCTTGCAGCGTGTGAGCGGATAGAAGAAGCGCTTTTCTTATTGGAACAGATGTATCGTATATTAGAGAAGAAGGATCGTCTTCGAGATCAAATTAAAGTTTTAATTATGCAAAGCGTGATGCATCAACGTTTGGGTCATACTGAGGCTGCCAGGAAACAGTTGGAGAAGGCATTACACTTAGGGCAACCAGAGGGGTATGTACGCAGCTTTATCGATGAAGGACCTATAGTAGCTGTACTGCTGACTGCTTATATGAAGGGAAAGCAAGAAAAAGTTTTATCCGCTCCTCCCATAGTTTCACTGGAGTATGTTAGACAGTTGCTTCAAGCATTTACTGTCATACAGGTAGAGGACAAATCGCACAAAGTCCTGCTAACCGAACAAGAGACAAAGGTTTTAATGTGGATTGCGGGCGGATTGTCAAACAAGGAAATCGCTAATCGCCTGAACATAACGGCTGAAACTGTAAAGTTTCATATAAAAAATATGTACAGAAAGTTTGGAGTTAACAATCGGGTGCAGGCGTTGCAGCATGCCAAACAATTAATGCTAATCGTATAATAGCCCCTTTTTCTTACGCATACCTCCCCATTCGGGGAGTTTTTTTTTTGAAAATATAGTCTTATAGTTAGAAGGATCATTAGGAGATTCGACATAAAAAGATAATCTACAACAATAAATTAGTATAAAAGGGGGATAAAGGCTATAAGTCTAAAATGAATAAAGCAGAAATCGGGAAAAACTAAAGTCTATCCATAGGAGAGTTAAAAAAGCGATGTTTAAAAAAAGAATATCAGGCTCGACGCGAGTATTGTTAAAAGGTTATATGGTTCGTTTACTATTGGGTTTAATGGTTTTTTCATTGTTTTCGTCGTCTCTTGCGTTGCCTGCATTTGCAGATGCGCCAAGCGTTGGCCCAGACGGCAGTGCGGGTTGGACATATTGTGCGGATGAGCGTACTATGTGCAGCTTTGAAGGAACAAAAGAAGTACGATACTGGGGTGATGGTGGTAGTTATAGCTTTAATACAAAAATTGCAACTAACAGTATAGCTTGTTCAAATGACGTATTCGATGATCCTGCTGCAGGAACTCCCAAAAAGTGTTACTACCGTAACCTTCAGCTTGATTCTGGGGAAATGACCAAAGCCGTTAGTAATTACAATAAGACATTAACGGTTACGTTTAACGTATATGCGATACAAGCTGGCACTTTAGAGGATTTGAAAAGCAAGATTACCATTAAAAAAACAAGTAACGGCAACTTTACAGCTCTTGATGCAGACGATACCGTTACGAACGCAACATATACAGCTACATCTAGCACGCTTCAAATCAATTTTAAAGACAATCTAGTTGGTGCGGCAAACGCCATAAAGATTGATGCAGGGGCTTTTTTGGATAGCGATAACACGCCTTACGGTTTGCCGTTAGAAATTACGGCTATCACGTTCACCCCGCCCACAGTTATAGCGGACACGACGGATAACAATAATGCGAATGATATTGAGCTTACGTTCGCTGACGATTCGGAGTGGCGCCAAGCAATCACGGCGGTGAAGGATGGATCTGCCACACTCGCTATGGGAACGGAATATACGGTCAATAACGGGAAAATCACGATAAAAGCCGGCGTCCTGGCAAAAGGCAATCATAATATCAACATATCCGCGTCTGGCTATCCAGACGTAGGGGTAAGCCAGCTTGTTAGAAAGCTGTATCCAGGAGCAGGAGCGGGAACAATAAGTGATCCATATCTCATAGAAACCTCTGATCATCTTAATGAGGTTAGAAATAATATGGATAGCGGCACTTATTACAAGCTCATAGCAAACATTAATTTAAACGGTTTCGCAAACTGGGAGCCGATAGGAAATGGTATTGAGCCGTTTAAAGGATATATAGACGGCAGCGGATATCCAATTTCAAATTTAAAAATCGATACTAATTACGCTGCAAACATAGGATTATTTGGTTCTGTGAATGCAGAGGGCACCCTTACAAATATGGTGTTGGAAGATGTTAATATAATTGGACAAAGCAGCAACGTAGGAGGGCTGGCTGGTACTAATTATGGAAAAATTAGCAACAGCAGCGTTACAGGAACGGTACAAGGTTCTACCTCTGTAGGAGGCTTGGTTGGCTATAGTGAAAATGGAACCATACAAAACAGCATGGCGGCGGTAAATGCAAGCGGGATCTTTTATATTGGCGGATTGGTTGGTTTTCGTCAATACGGATCCATTAGCAACAGCTACGCGACAGGTAGTGTGAGCGGAGTAAGTTATGTTGGCGGTTTGATTGGTGTCGCTCAATTTGGTTCAATAAGCAATAGCTACGCAACAGGAGCTGTGTCGGGGAGTTCTTTAGTAGGTGGCTTGAACGGTAATATAGCTTATGATTCAATCAATAACAGCTACTACGACAGTCAAACCACTCACCAAGGAGATACAGGAAGAGGTACTGGGAAATTAACCGCTGAAATGCAAATGAAATCCCATTTTAACAGCTGGAATTTCATTACTGAGTGGTATATTCTCCCGGAAAAATATCCTCAATTATGGGCGTTTGTAGCCTTGGCTCAAGGAACGGACAGCGGTTCAACCAAATTAATCCGCGTTGCAGAGGGGATGGAATATTCACTTGACGGCAGCACTTATATTCCAATTACCGGCATGGAAGTGGATAACCTTATTGCAGATGCGGGAGATAAAGTCTTTATTCGTGCAGCAGCAGATATATTGAGCACAAAAACATTGACGGTTTCACTAGCGAATATTAAGTCGGGTACTGCACCTACAACGTCGGCATTGACCGCTGGGACAAGTGCGGGAACAACAAAGCTAACTGGCGTGACGAGTGCAATGGAATATAAAGTAGGCTCTGGATCGTACTCGGCAATAACGGGTACAAGCATGGACAATATTGCTGTCAATGCAGGAGAAAAGATTTCCGTTCGATTAGCGGCTGTGACGACACAACCTGCATCACTTGACCAAACGTTAACGGTAACACGCGAGAACATCAAGTCTGCGGCGGCACCGACAACGGGCACTTTGGAACCAGGAACGATTGGTGAGACAACCAAGTTAAACGGTGTTACCTCAGCGATGGAGTATAGAGTCAACAATAATTTGTATGAGAGAATTTCTGAAACAAGCATCGATAATATTGCTGTTAAGGAAAATGATACAATCTCCGTTCGTATAGCGGCAACAGCTCTGCAACCGGAGTCTGAGCCGCAAATACTGACCGTGCAGTCGAATGTAAGAAATCCGAAGAGTGCAGATGCATCGCTTAGCGAGCTTACGTTAGGCGGAGTGACGCTTAGTCCAACGTTTGATAGTGAAACAATGGAATATACATCAAATGTAGCTAACAACGTGACGAGCACGTCAGTTACGGCAATCAAGGGAACTGCAACAGCTACGATTATAGCAGCTGATTTAGGTGTGAAACAGTTATCGGTAGGAGAGAATGTGATTACCGTGCATGTAACAGCGGAAGACGGCATTACGAAAAATGAGTATACCGTCACCGTAACGCGTGCTAAAAGCCCAGATGCAACGCTAAGTGCATTGACGTTAAGCGGCGTGACACTCAGTCCGGCATTTGCTAGCGGTACATTAACGTACACGGCAAATGTGGCTAATGACGTGACGAGTACGACAGTTGCAGCAAGCAAGAGCGATGCAACAGCAACGATTACAGCATCCGATCTAGGTTTGAAACAGTTATCGGTAGGAGAGAATGTGATCACCGTTCATGCAACAGCAGAAGACGGCAGCACACAATACTATACGGTAACCGTAATGCGTGCTAAAAGCCCAGATGCAACGCTAAGTGCATTGACGTTAAGCGGCGTGACACTCAGTCCGGCATTTGCCAGCGGCACATTAACGTACACCGCAAATGTAGCTAACGACGTGACGAGCACGACAGTTGCGGCAAGCAAGAGTACTGCAACAGCTGCGATT
>NZ_JBFREL010000011.1:0-173520 GCF_052114265.1 Paenibacillus sp. MCAF9 | reverse complement strand
ATCGGGTTTGTCGTCACCGTTACTACGTTAGAGTCGCCAGCATTTGCTCCGCCTGTTACAACTAGGCGGAAATCATAACCTGTCGCTGCCGATAAGCCTGTTACCGTTGCTGTTGTTGCATTTGTGGCAAGCGTTCCAGTTGTCGCTGTTGTCCACGTGTTTGCACCTGTTGGTGATTGCTCAATTTTCAAACCGGTTGCGCCTGTTGCTGCGCTCCATGTGAACGTTGCGCTCGTTCCCGTTTTGCTTGCACTYGTGAARTCTGTTAGTGCGATTGGATTTGTCGTCACCGTTACTACGTTAGAGTCGCCTGCATTTGCTCCGCCTGTAACAACTAGGCGGAAGTCATAACCTGTCGCTGCCGATAAGCCTGTTACCGTTGCTGTTGTTGCATTCGTGGAAAGAGCGCCAGTTGTCGCTGTTGTCCACGTATTTGCACCTGTTGGTGATTGCTCTACTTTAATGTTTGTTGCGCCCGTTGCTGCGCTCCAAATGAACGTTGCGCTTGTTCCCGTTTTGCTTGCACTTGCGAAGTCTGTTAGTACGATCGGGTTAGTCGTCACCGTTACTACGTTTGAGTCGCCTGCATTTGCTCCACCTGTTACAACTAGGCGGAAGTCGTAGCCTGTCGCTGCCGACAAGCCTGTTACTGTTGTTGTTGTTGCATTTGTGGAAAGAGCACCAGTTGTCGCGGTTGTCCACGTGTTTGTACCTGTTAGTGATTGTTCCACTTTAATGTTTGTTGCATTTGTTGCTGCGCTCCATGTGAATGTTGCGCTTGTTCCCGTTTTGCTTGCACCCGCGAAGTCTGTTAGTGCGATTGGATTTGTCGTCACCGTTACTACGTTTGAGTCGCCTGCATTCGCTCCGCCAGTTACTACAAGTCGGAAATCATATCCCGTTGCAGCGGACAAACCTGTTACCGATGCTGTTGTTGCATTCGTGGAAAGAGCACCTGTTGTCGCTGTTGTCCACGTGTTTGCACCTGTTGGTGATTGCTCAATCTTCAAGCCGGTTGCGCCCGCTGCTACGCTCCATGTAAATGTCGCCGATGTTCCGGTCTTGCTCGTACTAGCAAAGTCTATCAACGCAACTGAATTAGTAGTCACATTCACCACATTCGAGTTGCCAGCATTCGCTCCGCCAGTTACAACTAGGCGGAAGTCATATCCCGTTGCAGCGGACAAGCCTGTTACTGTCGCTGTTGTTGCATTGGTCGCAAGCGCTCCTGTTGCCGCTGTTGTCCATGTATTTGCTCCTGCGGGGGATTGCTCAATTTTCAAGCCGGTTGCACCTGTCGCTGCGCTCCATGTAAATGTCGCCGATGTTCCAGTCTTGCTCGTATTTGCAAAGTCTGCCAAAGGTACATTCATAGGAATTACTGTCAACGCTGCACTATTCGAGATTGCCGCAGGCGTAGTACTACCCGAAGCGACTACGCGATACTGGTATCCGCTCATTCCTGCTGTTGCGCCTTTTATAACCAAAGTTGCTGTTGTTGCTCCAGCGTAAACTGAATTGTTACTAATATTTGTGAATCCTGCACCATCATTCACCTTCCATTGATACGAGCTCGCATTAGATGCAGCAACCGTGAAGGTAGCGTTGTCCCCCTCATTGATCGTTGCATTGCTTGGATTGCTTGTAATCGAAGGAGCTGGCGTTGATACAGGATCACCAATTTGAACGTTATTAATTGAAATCCACATTTCTGAATCTTGAGGAATTATTCGAATTTCATCAATATTGTCAAATGAAATGGTTAATCCATTTGATTGATCGAACGTAAACATCCATGGATCAACACTAATCGTTAAATCAACCCATTCTCCAACCTGAACACCATCATTAAAAGCACCAATTTTGACATCTTTATTGCCCGAATCGATTAAAGTAATCGATTCTAAAGAGAAGTTTTGAGACGAATTGTGACTCTTAATCGTCCATATACTTTGGGATTCACTATCTGCATAACCAGCAGATAGTCCACTTGCACCAATTGTATCCGGATAAGGAATTTCATAAGTTAGAACTAAATCTTTATTTAGGGTTACAGCAGCCTTGGCCGAAAAATCTAGCGAAAAGCCCGGTATATCATCTGATCCGCCCTGCCCATCTGACACAACGGTTGCGTTGCCAGCAATACCAGCATTCGATTTAAACATAATAGTCGAAGCAATCGATGGTGCTTTTACCGTTAACGTCGCACTATTCGAGATTGCCGAAGGCGCTGTGCTGCCCGTAGCGATGACTCGATACTGGTATCCATTCATTCCTACTGTCGCACCCGTTATAGTTAACGTTGACGCAGTCGCTCCACTATACGTTGAACTATTAACAATATTTGAAAATCCCGCACCCGTATTTACCTGCCATTGATAAGAGTTTGTATTAGACGCAACAACCGTGAAGCTAGCGTTCCCGCCTTCATTAATCGTTACATTGCTAGGATTTCCATTAATTAAAGGTGGTGAAGAAACTACGGCAGCAGCCTCTATAGTCGTGAAATTATATCCAAGTGAAAGAAACCGACTGCCGTCATAAACCACATTTGTAAGAAAAGCTGCTACATTAGTTGCTTCTGAAGTCCAGCTTGCTCCATCCGGAGAAGATACAATTTTCCCTCCAATACCTGAAACCATAAACTGTCCCGCTCCGTATGCGATCCCTGTTAAGAGACCAGTAGCTGTACTATCTTGACTAGTCCAGTTCGAGCTGGTGCCATCTGACGAGGTAAATATTTTACCACTGGCTCCCACAGCAACAAATAAATTATTTGCATAAACAACGTTTCTGAAAATGAAGGATGAACCTGTTAAAGAGGAAGCAGTCCAATTCAATCCATCTGATGAATATGCCATTCTTGATCCTTGACCTACAGCAACATATGTTCCATTCCCATAAGCAACAGAGTAGAGAACAGTCGTGATAGCCGGACCTCCAGTAATTGCAGCTGGTGTCCATGCCGTTCCGTCGCTAGATTTTAAAATCGTTCCGCTGTTTCCTAAAGCAATAAACCGATTATTTACAAATTGGACACCTTGTAAGTTGCTTGTCGTATTAGAAGCTGCCAAATTCCAATTGGTTGCATTACTTGATACATAGATCGTACCGCCCGAACCAACTGCTACATAAGTGCCGTTGCCGTATGCAATACTTGAAAATCCATTTGCAGTTGGCGTTATCCGGCTTGTCCAATTCACTCGATCAGTGGAAGTAAAAATGGTGCCGCCAATCGTAGCCGAATTGTTATAGCCTACAGCAACATAAAGACCATTGTTATAGACCGTATCTGTGATGTTTGGTGTTACTGTTGTCCATTCGATACCATCAAGCGAATACATGATAGAGCCGCTGTTGCCTGCAGCGACAAATTTTCCATTGCCAAATGTAATAGCCTGCATCGTGTTTCCATAGTTTGTTGTCCGTTCAGTCCAGCTCACCCCATCCGTAGAAGTAAAGGCTGTATTCGCATTGCTATACAGAACATACACGCCATTGCCATATGCACCTGCAAAAGCCTGCCAAGCTAAAGGAGTACTTGTCCAGGTAATGGCATCTGAAGATCTGTAGCTTGCAAGTATTGGACTGGAATCAAAAGCGTAGAAATGATTATTTAAAAATCCTATAAAGTTTATTGAACTATAATATGTACTGTTAAGCTGCTGTCCACCGCTCCATGTTGATGGATTTCCAGTGGCCGAATAATAAATTTTACCGTTTGCATCGCCTAAGACATACTTACTGTTTCCATAGGAGATGTTGTACAAATCGTTGGAAATCCCAGAAGCAATGGATGTCCACGACTGCCCATCACTTGATTTCAAAATAATGCCGGATGCTCCAACTGCCCAAAATGAACCATTTAAAAATTTCACAGAAAATAACTGATTCGACGTGTTGGATGCTGCTGTATTCCATGTAACAGCATCAGTAGAATATAAAATCGTACCTCCTGCACCAGCTGCAACATAGACGTTGTTTCCATAATCCACTTCATTTAAGTTTTGAGTACTATTCGTACTTCTTGTTGTCCACTTTGCAGCATCCGAAGATGTAGCAATCAGACCGTTACTTCCTACTGCAACATAAACGCCATTGCCATAGCCCATTCCTAAAAACTGGTTGCTCGTATTGTTGATAGGATTATTTAATGTATTCCAGCTCGAACCGGCTCCATATGTTGTTGATGAGAACCATCCGATTTGAGAAAAAACGACGAGAAAACTAAGAATAACGAGCAAAGGAGCACGAAAAAAACGAATACGCTTATACATAAATTCAACTCCAAATTAGAATTTTACAAGATGTGTCTTTTGATACAGCTGCTACTCAACTAAAAAAATGTCTAGCATTCTCCTTTCTAGTAAATGAACTGAACTTCCGACTCGTTTCTATGAAATGCTATCCAGTTGAAATTCCCTCCCAACCTTCCTTTCACCAAAAAATGTCAGTGTTATAACTGATTTGATATTCGACAATATAGAATAAAATCCTCTTTTTTTCGACATAAAATGTCGTTTTATTTCATACAAAATCAATCAATAATCTGATGTTTTCTCCAAGCATTTTTTTTCAAGAAAAAAAGCACTTAGGTTCAAACTCTTACTCACCTAAGCGCTTCTCTCTTATCGATTCATTCAAACTTTACGAAGTCTTGCTCATATCTATTTGTATCTGCGGAACCTCAAAGGTCACCGTCGTTCCTTCTCCTGCTTCGCTTGAAATACCAAGACCATTTCCGTACAAAGAGAGCAGTCTGCGGTGAATATTGGTTAAGCCAACGCCTGACAACTGCCGTTGCCCAAGCAATAGCGTACTAAGATCACTTTGCTTAATGCCAACTCCATTATCCGAGACTGAAATAATCAGCTTCTCCTCTGCCTCTTGAATACGTAATACGATCTTGCCCCCAGCAGCCTTTTGCATGACACCATGCCTAACTGCATTTTCTACAATCGGCTGAATGCTGAGCGGCGGAATAAATCCTCGCAGCTGTTTATCCACTTCGTACACAACATTCAATCGTTTGCCAAACCGCGCTTGCTCTAATTTGACATAAGACTGAACAAGCTCAAGCTCCTTCTCCAAGCTGACGATCTGCTGTCGATTCTGGAAATCGAAGCTGCTGCGTAAATATCGGCTTAAATTCAATAATAGTTCTGTAGCCTTATCTGGGTCATCAGGACATATCGAAATAATCGTATTGAGTGCATTGTACAAAAAATGAGGTTTAATTTGTGCCTGCAGAAAAGCCAGCTCCGATCGAATAGCCGCTTGAACAGACTGTCTAAGCTCAAGCAATGTTCGTACGCGAGCACGCAGCACAATACCGTCAACTGGTTTTGTTAAAAAATCATTGATTCCAGCACTAAAGCCCGTTTGAATATCGCCTGCCAATTTTCTTGCGGTGAGCATAAGTACAGGCAGTTCAGACAAAGAGTATCGTTCCCTGATCCTACGGCAAAGCTCTAGTCCAGACATCGCTGGCATCATCCAGTCTGTTATCACGAGATCAATTCGTCGGTCGCTGGACAGTACCTCCAGCGCTTCAGCGCCGCTGTCAACCGCAATGACTGTGTAATTTTCCATAGACAATACATTTATTAATACTTGTAAGTTTACGGGATCATCATCTACCACTAACACAGTGAATGGATGTGTATCTTCTATTATTTCATTCCCATTCATCGCTGCTTGGAATGTTTTATTGAGCGCTAATGCCGGTTGAATCGCTGCTCTGCCGCTTTTACCAGCAGCAACCTCAGAAATAGCAGACAGCGCAGCTGAAGGAAGTGTAAATGAAAACGTTGAACCTATACCTAGCTGTGAATTTGCTTCGATATACCCGCCATTAAGTTCCACGAGTCTCTTCGTAATGTTCAACCCGATACCGGTGCCGCTATAGCCCGATTGTAGATCCACAGTGGAAACGCTATTAAACGCCTTGAAAATGTCATCCAAACGATCCGCCGCGATACCGATTCCAGTATCTGTAACGCTGATTTTCACCCATGAATCCACAACTTCCGCATAGATCCGAATTTCACCCTTATGCGTAAATTTCACCGCATTGCCAAGCAAATTAAATAGAATTTGACGCAGACGCTCCTCATCAGTATCAAGCAGCGGCATCTGCTGCGGCCATTCCTGCGTCAGGCTTACCCCTTTTTTATCGGCTAAATGCCCAATGACCTCGACTACGGATTGCGCTGCCGCTGATAAATCAACAGCTTGCCGATTCAGTGTAAGCTGTCCGTTTCGCAAGGTGGAAAAGTCTAAAATATCATGAATCAGATAATTCAATCTTCTACCTGTCGATACAATCATAGAAAGCTGTCTAGCCTGATCGGTGTTTGGCGTCCCCGCTACACCCTCAAGCAAGGACTCAGCGATATTTACAATACCATGCAGCGGCGTTCGAAGCTCATGCGACGTATTCGCCATAAATTCATCCTTTAATTCGTCCAAGTTCAACAGCTTGCGAGAGAGCTCTTCCACCTCATTAAAGGTATGAGAGAAACGTCGAGCTAGCATGATTACTTGAACAATGACCAAGATAAGCAGCTCAAACGAGATGAAAAAATGATTTTCCAATAGGCCAAATACTTGCATGACACTGACGATTATAAATACCAAAATGGTTATTGCACTCAAAAGCAAAAAATAAGCGTCCCGCGATCGGCGCATAACACCTTTGACAAGGGTGTAAAGCACAACTCCAAAAGTAAATACTGAAAGGCCTATTCCCTTCAAAAACCACTGTGAATAAAGCATCGTCGGCAGCATGAATGCTGCAATAATGACGATAATCGTTGCAATATTGCTTGCCCGCCACACAAGCTTGTTAACAGCTCTTGGTACCGACACGTTCACATATTGCAATAAAAAATAATAACCGAATGCTGAAGATATGTTCTGCAGCTTCATGATCCAATCGTAGCTAAGCTGAGGCAAGGCCAGTGCAATCAGCTTCTCGCCATGAGTACATACATAGAGCAGCAGCGCTAAACAAAATAATGCCAAGTAAAGCAACGAGCGCTCTTTTCTGCGCATGTAGAACAAAAGAAGGAAAAACATAGAGAACAATGCAAACCCGCTGATGTTCATAAATTCACCAAACAACGCGATGTCGCGGCTCTTGCGAATATCAGCCTCATAGCCAAACCAAATCGGATAGATGATGCCGCCCGAAGCATAGTTGAAATTGGATACTTGTACGATAATTTCAACATAGGATCTATCTACGGATACAAATCCAACATAAGGGATATTCGATGCGATATCTTCTTTATCTGAGACTCCCGGTACTCCGCTTGCTCCCACTTCCTGTCCATTTATAAATATCCGGTTAGCCATGCGGATATTAGTCGTTCGAATTCCGAAATGCGTTTCTGCTGTGTTGTTTAACTCCACTCTCAGCCTATAAGTACCGAATCCTGCTCCCTGCGGGTTGCCGTCCTCCGCTATATAGCTGTTCCACTCCGTTGGCACAGGAAAGAGGCCTGTTAGTTCAGGCCTCTGATAAGGAGAAACAGCTGGATCTGCGAATTGCTCTGGCAGCAGCAGCTGTCCACGATAAAATTCCCATTGACCATTCAGCGCGACAAGTCCTTCTGATTCGAAATTCCATTCCCGTAAATCCAACGTGCCAGCGCTTGAATGAGGTGCACTCTTCTCAATGGATTGATTATAAAAAAACTCGTTTACCGGAAAAGCTACAACGATAAGGAAAAATACAACTATCGTCCACCATTGCTTTCTCATCCCATCGTTGCCTCCTTGCCTAAATTCACGTCTTACTGGGATAATTGATGATATAAATCCGTCGTTTGCCTCTCAGGAATGACTCCTAGCTCCTGCAATAATAATTGCGCATAGGTTTCGTAGCAGCGGTTAAGCGATTCTGTATCCCCTATCTGAGCATAACCTGCAAGAAGCAATCTGCAAATTTCATCTGAGTATGGGAAGCTGATCTGAGCAGTCGTCAGTCTCTGGATAGCCGACTGAGCACGGCCTTCCTCCAGCTCATATCTTGCCATGCTGCTAACCAGCCGAAAATAACGATGCTGCAAATTTATTCTTCTGGTCTCTGCCCACGCATAATTATGATCCTCCAAATAATCGCCTTTATAAAGAGAAATCGCATGCTCATACCGACTCCAATTATCCTGAAACTGATATGGGAGCTCAGCTACTGTCTCCTCAAACTCAGCTACATCAGTACGAATGGCAGCATACGCGAGTCGGTAGCTCTCGCCTTGATACTCAACTGTGAAAGAAACTCCCCACTCACGCAGTAGCCATCTAATACGTGAAACGGAATGATGAAGATAGGTAACCGCCTTGTCCAGCTCATACTCTCGCCAAAGCGTTTCAATAAGCCGCTCTCTCGTAACCCAAGCACCCTCCAAATGAAGGAAATAAGCAAAGAGCTCCTGCGCTTTTTTCGTTCGCCACTTCACCTTGCCGTTTAAAGCAGCCCCGCCTACAAGCTCAAGCCGTTTAAAGCATCGCACTGAAAGCTCATTTCGTTCTGCTAGAGCTTCGAAGCTTTGTGCTTGATTGTTCAAAAGCTTCGCATATTCCTCAATACGATCTATCGTTTTTCCAATTCTCGCAGAATCGACCGGCTTCAATAAATAATCCAGCGCATGCAGCTCAAATGCTTCAACAGCATACGCTGAATAGGCGGTTACATAAACGATACGTATTGCAGGGTACAACTCCTGTATACGTTCAGCTGCTTCAAGGCCGTTCATCTCGGGCATGCCGATATCAAGAAACGCGATATCGGCATAACTGCGAGCAAGGTGGTCAAGTCCCTCCATAGCAGAGGTATACTTGCCCACAACTTGAACCCGGCCATCTGCCCTCAGCAATCGTTCCAAATGTATCAATGCCGGCTCCTCATCATCCACTAATATTACCTTTAGCATTGATCCATGCCCTCCTCCTTCCATTGTTATTTTTCAGTGAGCCTTCTGATATCGATATGTCTTAGTTTTACTTCGTTTTTACGACTCGAACTTGTCCATCTGGCAGCTTCTGCACATATCTAGAAGCGGCTTCAATATCTAACATAGCCCAGTGTTTTGGCGCGACATCCGGCCAGCTAGAGCTGACAGTTTCCTGCGGCACTGGACGGTTGAAGATTGCGTTGAGTGCACGAACAGCTTCTCCGCGAAGCAGCAAACCATTCGGACGGAAAGTATGATCCGGATATCCCTTCATAAACCCTGCCTCTGCAACAGCAGCAACTTCATTTGTTGCCCAGTGTCCCGTTAAGTCTGTAAAATCCGCCTTGGCAGTACCGCTTAGGGACAGCTTGTTCCAACGAGCCGCGATAACCGCTATCTCTGAACGAGAGACTCCGTCGCCCGGTCTAAATTTGCCTTGCTCGTCACCATTCATAATACCATGATTTCTGAGCAGCGTAATCGCTTCTTTTGCCCAGTGATCGGAAACGACATCACTAAACGCAGGCAGCTCTGTTTCATTAGCATTAGGCGCCGTTTCTTCCAGCAGGCTGGCGTTTTTCTTAAGCTCTTTGGCAAGTATGACTGCAAGCTCCGCACGAGTAATCGTTTTACTTGGACGGAAGGTTCCATCCGGATACCCCGTTACATAAGGCTCATAAAGTTTGTCCTTCGTAAGCTTAACGACAGCAAAATTGCTGAATTTAGCAACATCAAATGCCATACCGTTCACGATTCCTTTGGTATCATATTGCAGTCTTCCTGACTGGAGCACCTTTTCTCCATCGCTGTGCTCAATGTAAACCGCTAATTGAGCCTCAAGCTCCTTCGCAGCTGCACTGTCCTTTGCAGTCTCAAGACCAGCTATCGGCAGTACGATGCGAGTAACACTATCCTTATAGTTCGTTTCAATTGCAGTAGGTTGGCCTAGCAGTTCAGCATCCCTGCCACCTAGCTGTTTCTTGAGGTTCGCTTCGCCAAGCATCCTGTCATGAATTTGCTGTTGCTTCGCTTGATCGCGAATCGGTACAAAGCGGAGATAAAGCTCAATACCCGCTTCCTTGATATGATGAATCGTCTCTCGCGATAACGTCAATTCTGCTGTTGGCGTTGAGATGACAAGACTAATTCCGCTCTCGGCTAATGCAGCAACTGCTTTTGACGGAACATTCAGCTTAATCTCATCGCTCGGATTATTAAGTAGATTCGTAATAACGATGCGAGCCGCATTCTGCTTCTGCAATTTCATCTGTGAAACAATTTCCTCCGCCTTAGCAAGCGGAATATTAACCGTATCTATTTTGCTGCCATCTCTAGCAACCGTTCTAGTAATGGTTACATTTGCTATTGCAGCATTTGAATCCCCAGATGCGACAGTCGCTAATCGATCCGGTGTTGCATACGTTGTTTTCCGAACGATTTCAATCGAATATTGCCTTGAGCTGCTGCGGTCAGCAGACTCGACTCCAATCACAATTAGATTTGTCCCCACCTTTAAACTTACAGTCTGATGCACGCCTTTCTCGGCTGGCTTACCATTTATGGTCAAAATAGCATCAGAATTTGAGATGTTGGCAAGCACAGACACATTCGCGTCCTCTATCTCTGACTTCAGCTTATAACTTAGCCTGCTCGCAGAGAATGCCGGCAGCAAGTCTAATCCAGCGATAGAAAGCTCAGTTAACGATGGCGCTGCTGCTGCAGAAGCTGACTGCTTGATAACAGCAAGCTTGTAAGTCGCAACAGTACCATCCTCTGCTGTTACATCCAGTTGAACAGGTTGGATTCCACTGCGCAAAGGAACCACATGCGTTCCTCCGCTGCCGAGCTCAATTCCACCATCTGCTATACGAATGACTGCACTCGGACTAGCTGCTTCTACAGCGAAACTTAGAGCCGCAGAATCAGAAGGCGCTATGATCTGGTAATCCATCTCATTTCCTGCAAAATCTCTCGTTAGCACTCCACCGCTTACCGTTAGATCCTTCAATTGTGCATTGCTGTCCTTCGCACGAATAACCTTAACGTTATAGGTTTTATTCTCTTGTCCATTTGGCGCAATAACCTGAATGGCTACATGGGTCTCTCCCACCTGTACCGGCACAGAAATTCCAGCTTCGCCAAGCAGCTCGCCATTTACTCGGATCGTAGATCCTTGCTTGTAAGCCTCAGCCGCAACGCTTACCGCATTCGTATTATTTTCGACATACACGCTATAATCGGTATCAGCACCATTGAATGCTGGTTCTGTCAGCAGCTCCTCTGTCCCTGCCCGCATCGTGAGGCTCTTCAGAACAGCGACATCCGACGGCTTGCTTCTCACTTCAATGACGTATGTCTTTTCACTTGTATCTGCTCCTGATACCTTCACCTGCGCTGTAGTTACGCCATTGCCAATCGGAGCCTCAAGCTCTGCGTAACCCTCCGCGTTCAACGGCACATTGTTCACTGTTACAATAGAATCTATTGCAGCAGCAACAGCATATAATCGGACCTTGCCTTCTTCTACAACCGTCTCATATCTACCCGTCAGATCAGGATGGAATGGTTGTGATAGAACACCTTTGTCCAGCTCTAGCGCTGCCAAATCAGAAGGCTTCACCTTGGACTGCTCCGCAGTCTCTGTTCCCTGCACCACATCAAATCGATATTCGACTCGATTGCCGACTTCATCTTCCACTTCGACGATTACAGTATGAAGGCCAGTTTCATCCCACACAATCGGAGCAAAATAATTAAATTTCCCTTCTGCGTTGACTGGAACAGCTCGTCCGTCAACGGTCAGCAAAGCGCCTATTTCCGTTTGACCAACCATAGGTATACGGCTGCCATATACAACCTGCCCATTGAGAGGCTCACGAACAAAATCCTCGTTCTGCTTGCCTGCTACATACAAGAATGGCTCCGTACGGTCTACGTACAATTTCCTATAATCAGAGCTGTAATCGCCGCGCTCGTTAACCGCTTCAATTTCAATCGTATAATCAAGCTGCTCTAGCGGCTCATTCGTTTCTTTGCCTAGAAGCAATTCATTCAGATTGAACGAAGCGACCGTATTAGCTTCGGTATCCTTGGATTGCAACAATTCCCCGTTTACGTAAAGATTAACCTTTGCTGCTTGATCACTAGTTAGCTCTACACTAACCTTTTCCGCAGCTGTGTTAACCATAATCTCCTCTTGCTCATCATAGCTTTTGTAGGTGCTTGTTTTCTGCTTAGCACCAAAAGTATTAAAAGCAACGTTAAGCTTTGCCCGCTTCGGATTAGGTAAGAACGCCTCCAAATTTGCTGACACTGGACTAACAACAACTTTGCCATTTTGCTCGCCAACCGCCATCGCATTGATGGTGTAGCTGTGCTCCGGCTTGTACCCGGATATAATGACGTCCTGCCAATCTCCGGCCATAGGATCTGCACCGAATGTATCCGTTACAGTTTTTCCTTCATCATCCTTATAGCTGACCGTCAACTGGTAATATTCTAGTCCCTCGGCCTTAATGGAAGGAAAACGCAGCGTAAGCTCGCCGTTTCCAGTGGAAGTAATCGCAAGCTGCTTCGGCTGAGGCAGCATGACTTCAGCAGTCAACTGTACAGGCTCAGACGTTACCGCAAACAGCGGTGCAATTTCTTCACCTTCCGCCACCATAGACAACCAGTATTGACCCGGCATAAATTCATCCGGAATGTCAATCGTTTGAATGCCTGATGCAGGAAGATCCTTCAAAATAACCGGCCCGATTGCCTTATTGGACTGATCGGTTACCATTAAGCTTACTTTGGTTCCCTGCTTGGCATGGTCCACGTTCCATTTTACTTTGAAGCGATTCGTGCCTTCTGTCTCTGGAACTGCACTAAATTCGCTAATTTCAGTTACAGGATCGAGCTCATACATGCTTGCTTGAATAGGCAGGGAGGAGCGAATTTCCCATTTTCCTGTTTGTTCAATATCAGCAGCGACATAAAGCATATCCGCATCTGCAACAAAAGGCAGATTCGAGGTAAAAGTCATATCGCCGTATTTATCCGCTTCCTCATCTTCCTTGGCAACTGCTGCTTGCAGAACCGCATTGTAATTTTTGGCATTCTCGTCCTCAAAAACAACCGGAATGGCTTTGTTATCAGGTGCAATAATTTGGGTATTGCGAGAACCACCCGTTAACATAAACATATATCGGCCTGGCTTATCGATTTGCAAACTCGTCGTATACTCTGCTGTTCCATTTGAGAAAAACGGAATTAAGCTTTCGTATTGCTCATCACTGCGGAAGGCACGTATGGTCACGAATTGTTTGCCGCGAACGGTCCAAAGCCCCGCTTCCTCTTCCGCTGCTTGCACCAAAATCGTCCATTTTTGTTTATCAGCCTCATAATAAGCATTCCAGTTTGATTCGCTGCGATCCGCTTGCAGCGGATATGGCGAGCCATCTGGACGATACAGCACGGCTGTCTCATCCGCCTGATCGATTTCAAGCAAGGTCTGACCGCTTTTTAGGTTGACTTCAGTACGAAGCTCACCGCTTGTTATCCAGTCTTTCAGCTCCCGAGTCGTCGTATGCTCTCCAAGAGCAAATACCTTAGCCGGCGTTTTCTGTCCTGCTTCAAGCAGCCATTCGCCCGGCTGAGCTACATCGATCAACAGGTAAAGCTTGCCGCTTAGTGGATCGACATAATGATTCCAGCCTGATTTAAGTGAATCTGATTCCAGACCATATTCACGGCCATCTGGCTTGTACAATTTCACAGCGCCTTTAGGCTGGTCAAGCTCTACCAGCTTCAAGCCGCGCTCCATCATATCTATTGCTGTCAGCTTCAATTCAGGCGCTGCCGCCCATCGTGCTGCCAGCTCAGTAAGACTGAGCGATTCATTTAGGAATGTAAGCTCGTACAATTCCACTTGCAACGACTGCGATGCAGCAAGCTTCCAATCTTCATTCGCTGTTAGTTGCAAACGGATATACGTTTTATCCTCATCTTCACGATATACGGCAGAAATAGCACCATTACCAGCCTTTTCCGTCTCAGGGAACTTGAGCGATGCCACGCTTTCATCCGGACGAATGATCGAAAGATCTTCCTGCTTGCCATCCAGCACAAGCAGCGCTTTGAAGCTATGATCTGCCTGCAATGTGTATTGAATCTGATCCTGCTTCGTAAAGCTGGCTTGCGGTGAATTCTCACGCAATGCAGCCGTAAACTGTCCCAATAAAATACGTCCGCTTGCAGCCGTATCTACACCTATCTCACCCTGCTGCAGCACATCCTTCTGAAGCTTCAGCATGTAACCTTTATCCTCTGTGAGCAAAGGATTCGTAAGAGGTGTAAAAGAAGTATCCGCGAATGCGCTTGTGAAGAGCAAAGCACTGCTGCTTAGCAATGGCATCGAGCGAGCGCTCGGCGGCTTAACCATATTTCTTTTCATTCTCTCAATTTCTCTCTTCATATCCTTGCTCGCGCCAAGGCTGAAGTCGAAGCTGTTCGGAGCAAACATATATTTGGCAGAACCACCGAACCAGCCTGAACCAACCGATCCAAAAATTTCACGATTGTTTACGCCGACATCAATGCCGCCAAAGCTTTTGCCGCCGATAACCGACACCCAGTTCGGTATTTTTATGCGTGCACTAACAAAACCTGCGTAGCCGCTGTTTGCAAAATATTGCGCGAACAGCTGACCGACCACAACATCTACTAAATTCAGGTTCGCATCCAATCGGAAGCCAGCGCTGCTGTACTCTTTAAAGCCCGCTGCGTTCCAAATCGTCAGAAAATCCAAATTTGCAACCGGAACCCAGTAAACAGCCAGCTCTCCGGATGCTTCAAAATGATAACGCGATAATCCTACGCTCAAATTGTTGCCGTTCACCATATTGTAGCCCTTGATCTCAGGCGCAATGACATCTGACGCGCCGCCAAACGCTTTCAACGTAAACGGTACTTCGCTCTGGCTCGCTAGATTTGAAAACCCGCCGCCAAGACGAGTGAGCTGTGCCCCCGTCGAGCCAAGCTTGATTTTGCGGCGAACGCCAAAGCTAAGCGCATCAAGCTTCCCGCGTTTGAACTGAATATCTGCTTCAAATCCAACCTTCTGCTTGCGCAAATCAAAGGAGCCTCCCGCACCATAGAGCGGAATGCGTGTATCAAGCCGGAAATTCAGCTCAGCACCCTCTAGCGGACCTGCCTCAAACTCGCCTGCAATACTGAATTTACCCGCAAAATCGAACCGTTCGCGCTTGAACTCTAACGCTTCAATCTCCGATTCGCCTTTAATTTTGGTCGTTCCTGCGCTGAAATCTACTTTAATATCCCCGCCGAGCCTTACCCCGCCAGCTATAAAAGTAATTTTCTTCAATGTAATCGGCAAATTCAAGCTCAAATAATCAGATTGCATATCACCAGCAAGCTCGATAACGAACTCGGCTGAATTAAACTCAAATGAGCCAAGGAACAACGTATACATAATGCCAGCTTTTTCAACATAAAGCCGTCCGACACCCGTTACATACGTATCTACACCCGTCTTATCAATCGTCAGGCTCGTTCCTTTAAATTTAATATATTCATTCAGCATGACCACTTGATTGATGTTGTTTAGCTTAAATATACCAAGCTCCGAGGGATTCTCCGTGAACGGCCCTCTAATCGCCATTTGACTAATATCTTCATTGTCCGAATCTGTACTAGGAATGATAATTTCATTATAATCGCGCGGCTCATATACGCCGGTTGAAGTAATAAGCAAAGCGCCTGAGAGAACAAAATCATCGTAAAAATCGTGATTAAGCTCCAAATCATATTTGCCATCCGGCAATTCATCCGTCCAAGTCAGCTCTAGCTCCTGATCATTGCGAACGTTTGGCGTCAACGGATACAACTGTCCGCCTTGGCTTTTGAGTGAATAATGAATATTTGAAGCTGGCTTTCTCCACAAATTGGTGATGCCCTCTCCGACGACAACCAGCCTCTTCTTATCCTTCGTATGCAGCACCGATGGTGAAGCACGGTCATAACGCAGGTCTGGAACCACCATAGCCGGGTCCTCAAAAAACTTGAACGTTGAAACTGCGCTGTATGCCGTCCCCACAACATTTGTCGCATACACGCGTGCTTCGTAGTCGACCTGCCACTTCAAGCCGTTAAGATCAATGGTGACCGCACCAGCCTCAGCCGACAAATGCGCCTTCTTCTGCCATGTGGTTTGACCCGCTTCACGGTATTCTATCCCAATTTCGCTGAGCGCCTTGCCTTTCACATTAGCAGAGAACCTTGCAAGATCATTCGCTTTGTTGTTCTTGTCCATCAATATTGTTGGTAAACCCGTTATGCTTACGATCGGCAAGGTAGGCAAAGGATTGCCGAATGTAAACGTCTCATTCGTTAGTCCTCCCCATTCATGGTTTCCGCCGAATACGACAAAGTTATAGCCATCATACGCCATGCTCATAAAGCTGCCTGAGCCTGGACCGCCCTCTATGCCGCCGCCCGGCCCTTTGCTATTACCAGACCATATCGACCAAGCGCTTCCGTCCCAGCCAAAAGCAGCTTTTTTCCCTTGAGCATCCTGCGAGTTTGCGATAGGACGTTTTTTGTTTGGCGTAACCGCACTATTGCTCGGGTTAATCCAATCGAACTCTCCACCGTAGAAGACGACTCTCCGTCCATCGTAGGCCATCGCTTGCCCCCAGCGGCCCCAGTCCTGCGCTTCAACCTTTGGAGCGCTGTCATTCCAAGTCGTTCCGTCCCATGCCCATAGCGTATTGGAATTGATTTGATAGGCTGTTCCGCGAATTTCATCACCAATATTACCGCCATATAGCACGGCATACTGCCCGTCATAAGCCATCGAGCCCGAATATGTGGCCGGAGGGCTTTGGGCAGGCGTCCGCTGTTCCCAGCTCGTTCCGTTAAAAATCCAAGTATCCGCTAATCTGTTTTTAGTAGAACCAGACAGCGTATAACCGCCGAATAGCACCAGGTTTTGTCCATCATAGGCAAACTGAGCGCCAGCACGTGCCGACGGAGCTGGAATGAGCAATGGTTTCCACTGCAATACCTCACCATGCCACACCCAAATATCGTTCAAAACGCCTGAAGCACCCTCGCCTCCGAACATCACGACGCGCTCTAGGTTAGGATCATAGGTTATCGCCGCTCCTTTACGGGCAACAAGGCCACTTGGCACACTCGAGTCAGCGAGCTTTTGCCATTGCTTGGTTTCGCCGTCCCACAGGAAGTTATCCTTCAGCAGCCCGGAAGTGCCTTCTCCCCCGAACATAATGACCTTTCCGTTCTTTTCATCAAATGCCATAGCAGCCCCCATTCGCGGGCTAGGCTTAATGTTCGATTCTATTTTCTCCCATTCATAATCGGAAAATTTATCAGCAGCTGCGGCAGCAGCCAAAGGCTCCAAATCGTAGGAGGAGCTTGTTACCGTTGGCTCTTCCATCTCTGTGCCAGCTGATTCCTGAGCGAATATTTGCTGCCCCGACCTGCTTGGATATACAGGATAAATCGATGTAAGCAGCACCACTGCGAGCAGCATGCTGACTACTCTGACAAATGGTCTATGTCTCATAAAAAAAATCCCTCCTGAGTCTTCTATCATCGTTGATATAGCAATAAATACCATTATAGTAGTTGGCTCTGGACATGTTCTAAACATATTTCGACATGTTTCTCACTCTCTTTGACGAGATAAATAGGATTGCTTCCATGAGGATTAAAGGACAACCTACATCCTATAAACACAAAAAAGGCAGTCCAACACATGAAGCCATGTGTTGGACTGCCTTTCATTATGAATCATCTGCAAGCTATGCTTCTTCTTTCTTAAGCTCCTCCAAGAAGGGCTGGAGCTCAGGCCTTGCTGCCGGATCCTTCAAATCAAGGCTCCGCAGCGCATCCACCGCAATACGAAGCACCGCATAATTGCGATACCAGCGATTATCGGAGGGGACGACATACCATGGCGCCGCTTTGCTGCATTTTTCAAACAGCTCCTCGTAAAGCTCGCTGTACTGCTTCCAAGACTTGCGTTCCTTTAAGTCGGACGGGTCGAACTTCCAATTTTTTTTCGGATCTTCAATACGGCTTATCAGCTTCTCCAGTTGGAACTGCTTCGATATGTGCAAAAAGATTTTGACCACTTTCACCCTGCTGCCTAATAAAAGAGCTTCAAAATGATTGATATGCTTAAACCGCTCCTTCGCTTCCTCGCTCTTAACCGTACCATGGATTCTCGTGATCAAAACTTCCTCATAGTACGAACGGTTAAATACAGCTATCTGGCCAAGGGCAGGCACGGCTACATGTGCTCTCCATAAGAAATCATGCCGCGCTTCCTCCTCTGTTGGCGTCTTAAAGCTATGGGCAGAAATGCCCTGCGGATGAAGTCCGGCAAATACTTTTTTGATTACGCCATCCTTGCCGCTGCAATCCATGCCTTGAAACACAAACAGCACGGCATGCTCTTTGCTCGCGGCAAGTTTTTCTTGCAGCTGCTGCAGCTCAAGCTCAAGCTCCTTCACTGCCTGAACGACCTCTTCTTTATTCGAAAAGCGCCCCGTATCCTTCGGATCGATGTCCTTCAGATCCACCTTTTTCTTCTCGGGCAGTTTGTAGCTTTTGGACATTTGCTCACAGCCTCTCCAGTATTTATTTACTTATTAGTATCCCACCAGCGCCTCTCCTAAACAAGCAGCTGGTCGATATTTTGGCACACCAGAGCGAGAATAAGCAGAATAAAGCGGACCACACAAAGGCAGGTACACCGGTTACGTCGCTTAAACCAGCCGCATCCCCAGCTGATGCAGGCTCCGTAATCGCAAGATAAAGCAACACAAATGGACTAATAATGGATTCCACCAAACAAATAAAAGCGATCAGCAAATAATAAAAGTCTCTGAGCCAGCGAGGAGCAGCAAAATAAATAAGTACCGTCAATGCTAGGAAACCCGCGCTCCAAGCCATACCGTAATCATTTCGAACAAAAAGCGCGAGCGCCACGCCAGCTGCTACCGCAACGATCGCGAGTCCAAAACGAGCTTTTCCTTTTGCATATAGAAAGAAAAGCAGCAGCGAGAACAAAGCTGAGCCCGTATAGCCGGCAAGCGCAATCGGGATTAGCATCCAGCTGTCCGTGTACGTGGTATAAGTCACTCCGCTTTGGTCAGCGTACAAATAAATATGCAAGACGCTTCCCTTAAGCAGCAAAGCTGCAAGCGCATGGGCAAGCTCATGGACTAATGTATTCACATTTTGAAAAAAAGCCGAGAACGGAATGAACCTAGTTAAAAAAGCAGTAACGATAATAATAGCCGTCATTCGCAACCAAGAAAACATGCTTTAGCCTCCAAGTCATATACCGCTATTCTAACTCTTCTTACGTATGAAAAAGATTTATTTTTCAAAAGATGCTAATACGGGTAAGTAAAAGTATAGACGCGAGAGGAGAGATAGGATGGGACATTATATTGAGGTTGAGAAAAAAGTCAAACTTTATGTTGAGGATATAGGCTCCGGCAGCCCCGTTATCTTCTTGCATGGCTGGCCGCTGAACCACAAAATGTTTGAAGCTCAGTTCACTCTGCTATCCGAGCAAGGTTATCGCTGTATTGGGATCGATCAACGCGGCTTCGGCAAATCCAGTTCTCCCGCAGCTGGCTATAGCTACGATCGGCTTGCAGATGACGTAAAGGCTGTTATTGATTATTTGAAACTGGATCAAGCCTATCTCGTTGGTTTCTCGGTAGGAGGAGCCATTGCAGTCCGCTATATGGCGCGCCATGGCGGTTACGGCATTCGCAAGCTCGCGCTTCTAGGCGCAGCAGCTCCCTCATTCACGCAGCGTGAAAATTACCCGCATGGCATGACACAAGAGGAAGCGAATGATCAAATCGCTGCAATCAAAAAAGACCGTCCGCAGCTGCTCCGTGATTTCGGCGAGAAATTTCTAGCCGATCAAGAGCCAAACGCCATCAGCCAGCCATTCAAAGATTGGCTGCAGCTGCTCGGCTTAGAGGCATCCGCGTGGGGGTCAATCCATACGTTCGAGTCGCTGCGCGATGAGGACTTGCGGAAGGATATGCTGCAAATCAAAGCTGCGACGACGATTTTTCAAGGCAATCTGGATCAAATATGTCCGCCAGAATTCGCCAAGCAGCTGCTTAGCGGCATTGACGGCTCTACGCTCGTTACGTTCGAGCAAAGCGGCCATGGCATGCTGTTCGATGAACCAACTAGATTCAATGAGGAGCTGCTCGAATTTTTGAAATAAAAAGCTGAAAAGGAGCCTGCTCAAAAGTCATTTTCCGATTTTTTGAGCACTACGTAGAACTTTTTTTCTTCGATAAAAGGACCTCTGGCTCCACTATACAGTGGATTTTGAGGTCCTTTCATTTGAAAACGGTGATGTTCCCCTGTCATACGATGACTCTTGCGGCAGCGCCTGCAGCAGCTTCATCTAAGCGCAGAAATGCACTTATTTAACCAAATTTTCTTCGAATCTGCTCAATTAGAGGTATTTGTACACCTATTTGCATCATTTCAATTTTGTTTGTTAAAAACAGGTGCACTTTTGCACTTATTTACACTCCACTATCGTTTCACGCGCATTACAATCATACAACGATCATCGCAGATGCTGGATATGGCGGAGAAGAGTCAGTCAGGGTTATATGCGCTACACAAGGGATAAACTTTGCAGCAAGGAAGGATACTCGCTGTCGGTAAGACGAATGCTTAAACCCGAAAGTGTATTCGGGCAGATAAAGAATAACCGGGGATTCCGGCGTTTTTTGCTTCGCAGCTTACCTAAGGTAAGTCTGGAGTTCGGGTGGCTTTCGCTTGCCCATAATCTCATGAAGCAAGCAACCATAGACCAAAATAGAAAAATAGCAGTACAAGAATAGCTCTCCTGCACTGCTGTTTTTCATATATTTACCAACATTCCCGTTCAAAGCGAGCTATTCCTCAGCGAGCTTGATGCTTATGGGACAGCTCCTTTTTCTACATGTTATGGAGCTCAGCTAGCTCTATCTTGTATTTATTCAATAAATGGTGAAAGCGCTGAAAATCGCTGGAAAGAACTTTTATTTTCCGTTTGATCCTCAGCTTCCGCTTATGATCCTTGTCTTCGAGCATAAACTGATCAATATTTTTATCCAGCTTCTCCCGAAGCGTAAGGATAATGCCGATCGCAATATGCGAGCGTTCCATCTCCTGTAAATCTGCAGCAAGCGCTTCGCCAAGATGGTCCATTGTTTGCTGTTGAATGGTTAATGATTTATCAATGACAACCTGCTCAGGTGTAGCATCCTCACGAAATGCCTGACCAGGAACATCATCCCAGAACAGGTTCCATTCTTCTAACTGTTCAACCTCAAACAATAAATATTTATGAAAACCGCATAACCATGCAGTACAGCTGGTATTTCGCAATTGGCAGCCTACACCATCGAGCAAATGGCGGCAATCGCGGCAGCATGATCCGCTGTTAGCTATGCAAACCTTGCAAATATGATCTGCTCCCCATTGCTGCAAAACGGTCATTCCGTTATCAATAAGGCTTGTCCTGCTTACTGTAGAAGGCCGTTGAATAAGGGGGCGGTCTGCTTGATCTGTATGTACACCCTGCTTCATGTCTGGCATTCAAGCATGCTCTCCTTCCTTACTAAACGTATATATACTCAAAAGTATACCCTACTTGCAATGCGATGACCAAGTTCGCTCGAGCAACATGTGCAACGAGATGCAAGAAAGGACTGTCCCAGATCCGCTTGGATCTAGAGAGACAGTCCTATCAGCTTGCGATTTCATTATAAAAAGCGAAATCAATTTCAAACTACCAAGCGTTTACACCAAGCTTTACTAGCGTCTCCCGAATGAATGCAGGCTCGTCCTCTGGCGTTCGTGACGTAACAAAGTTGCGATCAACAACAACTTCTTTATCGACAAAAGTGCCGCCGGCTGCTTCAATTTCTGCGGATAAAGCAGGATAGGCCGTTAAAGTGCGTCCCTTCAGCAGGCCTGCTGCCTCCAAAATTTGCGGACCGTGGCATATTGCCGCAATGGTTGTGCCCGCTTGATCTGCCTTTTGAACAAACGCCTGCACATCCGCATTGCCCATAAGATGAGACGGCGATTTTCCGCCTGGGATAATGATCGCATCGTAGTCATCTGCATTAGCTTCCTCAATGGCCAAATGCGAGGTGTACGCAATGGTCCCTTGTTTTCCTTTTAACTCGTCATTGCTCTTCAAGCTAATAATAACGGCATCGTGACCGTTCTTCGCCATTTCATCATAGGGATTTTTCATTTCGGAATCTTCGAAGTCGTCCGCTAGCAGAAATGCTACCTTTTTTAGTGGTGTCATATGGTGCACACTCCTCTCATGATTCAAGCCATGATTTACTTTACCCTATTTCGATAATTTTGAAGCAAGCTATCGCGTATAACCTGACGGTATGCGTTCTAGCAGACGATCACCGTACACCTCGCCAAGCTTCAGTTCGGGCATATGAATATAGCCAATGTAGCACCCGCATTTTTTCATCGTGCAAGGACGCTCAGCTGATAGACCCTCAAGTCCGTCACGATAGAGATGGCCGATAACCTTGCGATCGCTATAGCAGCGTTTGACAATGCCAGCCCCCTGCACATAAAACACATGCGAGCCTGCGCCGCATGGTTTGCCTAAACTATCGTAATCGGAAACGTTCAGCTGGAAATGCGGATCAATTTCGGTTAAATAAACAATATCATTCTCTGAATAATAATTTTTCTGATCCTTGAAGGCGTTGACCCACAGGTATACGTCCTCTGGAAGCAGCTGCCTCAGCTGCTTAATCGCGCCGAAAGCCGAGCGTATCCCAACCGACCCGACACTAAAAGGAATTCCCTGCTCATACAGCTTCATGCACTGGCTTAGGAAAGCAGCATGGCTCGTTTGTCCAGGATGATAGGTAGCCCAAAAGGCTGCCTTGCTCCGGTCGATGTCGTTCGTCCAATCAAGCTTGACGGATAAATTGGTCTGGACAGCTACCTTCTCGATATGCGGCATATGGGACAGCTCGATCATCGCCTCACGATACCACCGATGTACAAGCGCTTCGCCATAAGGATTGAAAAAAATCGAGAGCTGATGTCCGGAGCCTCCTTGCTCCCGAACCCAGTCCATAAAGGCATGAAGCTGCTGCTTATCCTTCGCAAGCGTCGCTTTGCTGTCCTTTGTTTTGCTGAATGGGCAATAAGGACAGTCATAATTGCATGAAGACAACGCGCCGCGGTAATAGAGCACCGCCTTCATCGGATGACGTACCCGTTCATAAGCTCTCTTACATCGCCCGAAATAAACTCGTCGCCAATCGCATCCGAATAAGCCATGCCTTGAGTCGTCAGACGAAGAGTATCCTCCTGAAGCTCAGCCAGCTCCAAACGGATCAGCGTCTGCAAATCAGGATGATCGGCTAGCGCAGCACTGCCGAAGCGCTGCTCGTATGCGAGTAAGCTGAGCCCCTCGCGGTGCAGCAGAGCCTTTAATATAAATCTGCGCTTCTGCTCCGCTTCATTCAGAATAAAGCCGTAATCGGCCGTATCATAACGCTCGGCAGCAACATATTGTTCAATAATGCTGCGCGTTGCCGCTGCGCTCACGCCATAACGCGATGCATAATGGACATCGCGGGTGTAAGAGCGCGCTCCGCAGCCAAGCCCTGCCATTCCTTCCTCCTGACAGCTGAAGGGCAGCACCGTTTTATGATCAAACGATGTATCTCTAGCGAAACGCCTCATCGAAAACTGCTTATAACCTGCCGCTTCCAGACGCTGCCGCGCAATATGGTACAGCTCCAGTCGAATATCCTCTCCTGCGCTGCGCATCTGCTCCGGCTTTATAATGGTGTTCTCACGCGTATATAGCGGATAAATAAAGATTTCGCCAGGCGCATAGCTGATCGCCTTCTCCAGTGAATAAATCCATGTTTCCACGGTTTGCTTAGGCAAACCGTAAATAAGATCGACATTCACGAGTGGAAACGAATAGGATATCAACGTCTCCAGCGCCTCTTCCGCAAGCCGCGGCTTCTGCGGACGATAGATCGCTGCTGCTTCCTCTTCAACGAAGCTTTGAACCCCCATGCTGATCCGATCAACATGCCGATCTTTAAGAACGCGCATGCGGTCAGCTGTTACCGTTTCCGGCGACGTCTCGACCGATATCGATGCTTTCATCGGATCAAGGCCCATTGTATTCTCAGCTATATCGAATAGACGGTTCAACTGGGTAGCCGCAAGCAAGGTTGGCGTCCCGCCGCCAATCGCAAATCGCGAAAATGTTTTGCCTTTAAACCAAGGCGCCCACTGCTCCGCCTGCCGCTGCATGGCATCAATATACTGCTCATGTACGTCTAAACGACGATCCGGCAGCGTGAACAAATTGCAGAAGCCGCAGCGAGCACCACAAAAAGGAATATGCATATACAAAAAATAATAATCGGTTTGATCCCGCTCCCACATCTCCTTCAGCGACCGCGCGGGATGCAAATCACGATAAGCTGTCTTATGGGGATAGGAATACAAATAGGAACGGTAAGGAGCCCCCATCCAGCGCTGCTCCTGCTCCTTAAGCTCCGGAAAAGATGGTAGCGAAGATGATTTGTGCAAGCTGCTTCTCCTCCTTATTCCAAAATAAATTCGCGATACGGCACATTCCAGACAACCTCATGGGCAAGCCGATGCCCTTCATAGCCATCCTCGCCGTAAGCTGTCCCATGATCGGAAAAAGCGAGACATAATGTTTTTCCTCTGCGCCGCATAGCTTCAAACAATGGGGAAAGCTGACTATCAACATAACGAAGCGCGGCACGCTGTGTTTCCACGGAATCCCGTTTGGCGCCATCTACAAAATAATGATTAGGTCCATGCATGGCAGATATATTCATGAACAGAAACAGCTTCTCGGCGGGATCCGATTTCTCCAGCAGCTTAAGCGCGTGATTCACTTGATGCTCCGTCGAACGCGGATTCGTTACACCGAATGTCATCCGCCAATAGCTTTCTTGAAAATAACTAGGCAGAACCTTGGCTAGCTTATTCTTTTTCGTAAAAAAAATGACGCCTCCGATGCAGATTGTTCGGTAGCCCGCCTCCTGCAAGCCGGATACAAGATCCGGAGCGTCAAATAACCATGTATGAGGGTGCGTCTTAAGCCCCGTATTTTTTGTATGAAACAATCTAATATGAGAAGCTTTGTCCGTATTTGCAGGAGTAGGCAAAAAACCGCCAAAAAAAGCATGATGGGCAGCATAAGTAAAGCTGCCCGGCGAATGCCTCTTCTCCCAGCCTCCGCTTCCGCAAAGGTTCGGGCAATTCTTTTCCTCAAGCTTCGCAGCGTCATAACGCAGCGTATCAAGCGTAATCATGAGTATATCGTGAGAACCTACAATTTGATTCATATCTAGCATTCGTATCTATTCCCCTCTAAGCAGCTGCTGCATTTGCCATTCATAGGTGTTCATTCCCTCATACTCGGCGCCGTACAGCAAATCACCAAAAGGATTGATGTCTATCGGATAGGTCATGCCGCTTCCTCTTTGAACGAGCACATCAACGCCTGCCGCAGAGCAGCCGGGAAATGCTCGGAGCGCGGATTCAGCTGTCCGCTGCACCGCTGCCATTACTTCTGCAGATACCAGCTGCTCGACATCCATCCTCCGTTCGTTGCGCAGATGAAGATTCGTAATTGGAGTGCTGCTTAAACGGAGTACCGTATGACAAGCCTTACCATCCACAACAAGCTGCCGTACATCAAACGACTTGCTCTCGAAGCTTTCCTTCTCAATCCATCGTTCAATATGTGCGCCTTCCCGGCATAACCAATCGACCATTCGCCGAATATCCGAGCGTTCCCGGTAACGCCGCAGCTTGCCTTCGTTGAAATAGCAAATGCCGCGGGCCCGTTCTTCCATGCCGATGGTCGTGATAGCAAGTTCATCGCCAGTACGAGGATTGATTTGATAGGCAATAACCCCAGAAGCGCCCGATCCGCAGGCAAGCTTAATAAACAGACGCCTCATGCCGCTTGCAGCAATCGCCGCTTGCAGCTCATCGTAATTTTTTATGCTTCCTGTAGGAGCAGGAAGAGCCGGCATGATGAGTCCATGGCGTGTGAGCAGCTGCCAGCAGCTTCTTTTGTCGAACATATTAGCTACGCTTCCCGGCGAGTTTACCCAGCTTGCGGAAACGCCTGATGCTTTAACCTCTGTATGCATAGCAGCAAGAAATCGGCAGTACCCGCGGTACCACTGTGCTGGATAATAGATTCGTCCATGCTCCAGCGGCAGCTGCTGTGCTTCCTCCGCGGATATCGAAATATTGTGCGGCAGAGAGCCCGCTGACCAGAATAAGTCATCGCCGCTTCGGTCAGCCGCCCCCCATGCGATCAACTGTCGTTCAACGGCTTGATCCTCACCTGGCGCATCAAGCCGAATAATGACCTTATCCGCTCCTGCATATTCTCGCAAAATATCTTGAATAAACACTGTTCGCTTGAGCAGCTGCTCATAGGAGAGCACAACAGCAGGAGCGAGCCCCTGCTTCCTTCTTGCTGCCTGCAAGCCGAATGTTCGTTTGTTTGACGGATTTCCGATGAGCAAATAAGGAGCTTCGGCAACGCCGTCGTTTATAAAATGATCCATTACTCGGTAAGGAACGGATAACGCCAATCATCTTCATCCGTTTCCTGCTGGTCCGTCACATCTACTGACAGGCCTGCTTGCTTCCAGCGAAGCAGCAGCTCATCCGACATATAGTGGTAGCTCAGGTTAAGGTGCTTCAGCTTCTTCACACGCTCGCTTGCAAGCAGTGCCTTGCCGCCTTCATCGGATAATGTGCCGTAAGAGAGATCAAGTATTTCCAACTGGTCCAAAATCGGCGCATCCGCGATCGCAATTGCGATTTCGTCCTGAATTTCACTATCCTTCAAACCTAAGTATGTAAGCTTTGGAAACAGATCACCTTGCAGCAGCGGCATGACATCCTCTATTCCGCCGTCAAAACCGTAATCATCTACGCCCAGATAAAGCTCAAGCTTCTTTAGTTCAGGCAACTTTGCACTCGTTATTTCCTCTAGTACAGACTTCGGAAGCCCTCCGCAAATAATAACGAGCTCTTGCAGCTTCTCGTGTACAAGAGGCTGCAAGCTTAATTCTTGGCTGCCCTTGATCGTCAATGACTGCAAATTCGGGAATGCCGCAAGCAGCGGTGAAAGGTTTGTCTGATTAATCCAGGAAACCTCACATTCCTCAAAACCCATATCTCCAATAAATAATTTCGATAAGTTAGGAAAAGAATCTTTATGGCTGATCAATGTTTCCAAGAAGCTGTCCGGAGAATTCTCATACGCCTGACCCCAATCGCCAATCGTTAGTATAGACAGCTTCTCGCCATCTGCGCTAGATGCCAATTTCTCAATCAGTTCAGACATCCTTACGCCTTCTTCATACTCGTCATAACCTACCGATAAGCGAATTTCAATCAAGATGATCCCTCCAATAGTTTCCATGTGAAGTTAGAGTAACATGGACTTTTTCGATGCGTCAATGGTCTCAGGGTCTTATCTGTCTTGGCTTCATAAAAATAAAGCCGAGCAGCGCAGAAAACAGCGCTCTCAGCTATTTGAATTTAGTGCAGTGCTTTGCGAAGTACAAATTCGATGAGTCGCCAAGGGAACAGCTTTTTCATAACAAAAATCATCTTCGCATCATTTCCGCACACATAACGAAGCTTTGGACGGCGGGATTTGCAAATTTTCACGATCGTGTTCGCAACCTGAATCGGATTAGGCGCATTTTTCTCCGACTTTTTATTGAATTGATTAAAGCGCTCAATCATTTTGCTGTAAGGGGAGTTTTCTTCCGCACGAAACACATGCTTTGCTGCAATGCCAGTATCGTAAGTACCGGGTTCTACGAGTACGACCGGGATAGAAAATGGCAGCAGCTCTAGCCGCAGCGCTTCACTAAAGCCCTCTAATGCAAATTTCGAGGCCGAATACGCACCCGTGTTGGAAAAACCAATAATGCCTGCTCCGCTGCTGACATTAATAATTTTGCCTTGGCTGCGAACTCGCATATGTGGCAGAACAGCTTTGGTAACCGCAACGGTACCAAAGAAATTCGTATCGAATTGAGCACGCCAATCCACCATCGGTATTTCCTCAACGACGCCCATTACGGCATAACCTGCATTATTTACGAGCACGTCGATTCTGCCCCAGCGCTCCATTACCTGCTCTATGACTTCCACGATGTTGCCAGAATCGGTAATATCAAGCCTCATTATTGCTATATGCTCTAGCACGCCGTTCTCTTTCACTTTTGCAAGCACGCTTTCCTTCTTCCCGATGTCCCTCATTGTTGCGATTACAAAGTAGCCCTCTTGCGCTAAGCGAATCGAAGTCAAAAGCCCAAACCCACTGGATGCTCCCGTAATCAATGCAATAGGTCGATTGGTTACTTCTGCTACATTAGCCATCCTTAAGCCACCTCAATCCCTATGAATGGTATACAATAACATGTTGTATTGAGTATAGCTTATTTGGACAAAAATGGCTTGGATACCCGTTGGAATCGCATTAACGTTACAGCATGCTTTATTGTCGCAACTAACCTAACTACTCAACACTAAACTGCTGCTGTACGAGCTTAGCATATAATTCATGGTTCTCCAGCAGCTCTGCATGGGTGCCCTGACCCGAAATTTCACCTTTCTCAAGCACAATGATTTGGTCGGCTCCACGAATAGTTGAAAGTCGATGGGCAATGACCAATGTCGTTCTTGCCGTCATAAGACCCTGAAGGGCTTCTTGTACTTGCATTTCCGAATCGCTATCGAGGTGAGCCGTCGCTTCATCCAGCAGCAATATATCAGGATTGCGCAATATAGCCCGTGCAATTGCCAGCCGTTGACGCTGGCCTCCCGAAAGCTTAACGCCTCTTTCTCCAACCTCCGTGTCATAACCTTCAGGAAGCGAATCGATAAAAGTTGTCAAATTCGCTTGATCGACAGCTTCCCTGATTTTCGCCTCGCTCACATCCTCCAGCCCATAAGTAAGATTGTGACGAATCGAGCCTTGCATCATCGGGCTATCCTGTGAAACATAAGCAATCCGCTTTCGCCAATCTTCCAGCACCATGGATGCGATTGGTTCCCCGCCATAGGTTATGACGCCCTCGGTTGGATTATAGAACCTCTCCAGCAGCGAGAACAGCGTTGTCTTGCCTGTGCCGCTCGGGCCTACAAACGCCGTTACTTGTCCCTGCTTCACTTGAAACGAGAGCGAATGAAGCAGCGGCCGATCCTCCGAATATCCGAAGCTTACCTGTTCAAATTTAATAAAGGAATGATGATCTTTCTCGTGAAGGACAGCTGCCGCAATCTCATGGCTGGACTGCTCCTCCTTCTCATTTAGCAGCTCCAAAATACGTTCTGAAGCACCCATCGCCTTCTGGAATTGCGTGAAGAAGGAAGCCATCTGCGTAAACGGCATAACAATTTGGAACATATACAAAATGACAGCAACCAGCTCTCCGCCCGTTAAAGTGCCCTGTGCGACCCTTACACCGCCATACCCGATTAATATAACAAGAATGAGCAGCATCACCGTCATCATTAAAGGAGTTACGATTGACATGATTCGAGCTTCCTGCAAGCCAAATGTAAACAGATGCGAGATTCGCTTGTCGCCTTGACGATTTTCTACAGGCTCTGCAAGCGATGCCTTCACAAGCCGAATGTCGGAGAGAACACGGCCAAGATCGCCTTGAAATAATGCAGTTTCATCCTGCATGGATTTGGATACTGTGAACATTTTGGTGCCTAACGGCCATAGAACAAGAAGTGCTACCGGAACGGCAATCAGCATAAGCAGCGTGAGCTTCCAATCAATCAGCAGCAGGAGAATTACGCCGCCTATAATAGATACAATTCCTCCAAAAAACGATATTACATGCCCGATGATAAAATCTTTGATCACATTTGTATCATTCGTAACACGGCTCATCGTCTCGCCGGAATTGTTGCGATCAAAAAACGGTACTGGCAGCTTTATCACTCGGTTCCATACTTCGCGTCGCAAGCCTGCAATAACATACTGACCTACATAGGACATCGTATATACCGAGAAACCAGACATAATGGTCTGAACGAGAAACACTGCTCCAAGCACAACAAACGTCATCGTTTGGATGGTAGATTGCGATAACTCCTCGACTAAATTTTTCGTCAACAAAGGAATGAGCAGCGAGAGCAGCGTCTCTCCGAGTCCCAATACAACGGCAACGATAATTAAAAACTTAGCGGGTCTATGCTTTGCGATCAGCTTGAAAAATTGTGAAACGCCAATGGTTGCCTTCGGCATGTCTGCTTCAACATTATTTTTCATCGGTTATCCCTGCTTTCAACATTTTCAATGCCTCAAGATGCTCGAAAGTAACGGCTAAGAAGGCTTCTTCATCCTTCGTAAACAAATTTGGGAATAAAACAGGATCAAAGGAATGAGCTGGATCGTTCAGCACCTCTAATTGCGCAAGCTCCTCTTCACTAAACCTCTCTAAGACAGGTGACAGCAGCTCCTCTAAGAGCGCAACAAGACTCAGTCCGCAGGCAAGCACATCTTCGTCCAGAGGCTGTTTTCCTTGCTTGTAAAGTTCCTTCAGCTCCATGGCGAACACCGTTATTTTACTTTCAAATGCCGATCTGATTTCCGAGTCTATCCCCTCCATAAATATCGCATCTACTAAAGAAGGCGGCATTTGCGTTGACAGCCATTCCTTCTGCTGCTGCTCATGCTGAATATGTTGAATAAACACGAGCAATGAATCGCTGTCTACCTTGCCCGCTCCCTCCAAAATTTTCTGCATCCGTCCAATGGTGTCTATCACACGCTCCAAATGCGCCTGCTTTTTCTTAAGCATCTCATATTGCGAAGCTAATGAGTGCTGCAAGTCCTCCTCCGGACGCTGCAAATAAGCAGAAATGTCCTCTAATGAGAAATCCAAATATTTTAACGTCAAAATCTTTTGCAGTTGAATTAAATCCTGATCCGTATAAAAGCGATGCCCATGCGCGTTTCGGCTGGACGGCTTAAGCAGCCCCTGTCGATCGTAATAACGGAGCGTTCGTTCAGTAACTTTTGTCAGCTTCGCGAATGCGCCAATCGCATAAGAAGAACTATTATTCATCTGTTCATTCCCCCTCTTGAACAGAGTATAACCCTTGACGCAACGTCAAGGGCAAGAGGCTTACAGGATGAAATTTATAATTTTATGGAAATATTGTCTAGAATATGTCCTCTTAAAAGGAGTTTATCCTATCCTTTCCGCCCGTAAAAACACAAATTGATAATCGAAAATATCATTTATTTTCTATCAATTAATCTATTATTTTGTCGCTATAATTGAATACAAGCCTTAAATTTTATAAATAAAAAACAATTTTCTTCAATTCAAGGGTTGTAAATTATGGGAATTTATATATAATCAATTTGTGACCAAATTGTTACAGCACTATGAACTTAAGAGGAGAGAAAGAATGGATAACTATCAGCAGCCCCCCGTAAATCCCGGTGTACCAGGATACGGGCATCAACAAAATCAGGAAATGTCGCCTGTCATTACAATTAAAGAGTGGATGCTCACTACACTCATTTTAATCATTCCGATCGTTAATGTTATTATGATGTTTGTATGGGCGTTTGGTGAAGGCAACCCAACGAAGAAAAACTATTTTAAAGCATCATTAATTTGGGCAGCAATCATTCTCGTTATTTACATCATCATTTTCGTTATTTTTATTGCTGCTGCAGCTTCAACTTCTATGAGCGGCTAGTACAATAATACATAATAGAAGTGAAAATTCGAGCAGCAGTCTGCTCGTTTTGAACAAGGAATAAATAGCGGTACAGGGACGACCCCTGCATCGCTATTTTTTTATTCACACCTAAGCTAAAAAACAGGGGTTACCTCAAAAGTAATTAAATCCACTTTTGAGATAACCCCTTTAGTTTAGATCGTTTACTCCACGGCGAGGAATCGGTATACCTTGCTTGCATAATCGCCATAAAATTGCGGAGTTGCAAGTCCAGCATATAGCAGCTGATCGCCGCCATATACCGTTTCTTCACCAAGCAGCTTGTAATCGCGGTTCGGATCAAGGCCTTTGAGGCAGAAGCGATTAAGCTTCAGATTTGGCTCTTGCAGAACAGTAACGAACACTACAAATGCTTCTTTTTTGTCCTTGGAGACGAACATCCATGCCGTTTCATTGCCCTCGAACGGGCTAAGCAGACGATAGAAATCTCCGAATTGCACAAGATGCCTTACATCCTTATAAAGAGCAACCTGCTCCTTAACGGTCGTCTTCTCTTCCTCCGTAAATTGAGTCAGATCAAGCTCGTAACCAAAGTTTCCAGATAGCGCAACATTTCCTCTTGTTTCTAGGGAAGTTATCCGGTTCACTTGATGGTTAGGCACGGCTGATACGTGAGCGCCCATCGCGCTTACTGGGTAAACGATGCTTGTTCCGTATTGAATTTTCAAGCGAGATACCGCGTCGGAGTTGTCGCTTGTCCATGTTTGCGGCATGTAATACAGCATGCCCGCATCGAAGCGGCCGCCGCCGCCAGAGCAGCTCTCGAACAATACATCAGGGAAAGCAGTTGTAATTTGCTCAAGCACGGAATAGAGACCCAGCATATAGCGATGAGCGGTCTCGCGTTGACGCTCTGCAGGCAGAAGTGCTGAACCGATCTCTGTCATATTGCGATTCATATCCCATTTCACGTAAGTAATCGGCGCACTTGAAAGAATATCCGATATTGACTTAACGATATATTGTTGAACGTCCGCGCGTGACAAATCTAAAATGAGTTGATTTCTCGCTTGTGTCCGTCTGCGGCCATCGATATGCAAGCACCAATCTGGATGCGCTTTGTACAGCTCGCTCTCAGGCGAAATCATTTCCGGCTCGAACCATAGGCCGAATTGCATATCTAGACGCTTCACGCGGCTAACCAAATCCTCTAAGCCGTTTGGCAGCTTTTTCGGGTCAACAAACCAATCCCCGAGCGAAGTCGTATCGTTGTCGCGTTTGCCGAACCAACCATCATCCAGTACGAACAGCTCGATGCCAAGCTCCTTGCCGGCACGCGCAATATCTTCGATTTTATCCGCATTAAAGTTAAAATACGTCGCTTCCCAGTTGTTGACGAGTATCGGACGCGTTTGATCACGGAACGTGCCGCGAATTAAGCGAGCACGGTACAAATCATGGAAGCTGCGTGACATGCCGCCGAGGCCATGCTCAGAGTGAACCATTACCGCCTCTGGCGTTTGGAACTCCTCGCCCGGCTCCAATCGCCAATTAAAGTCGAATGGGTTAATGCCAATGAACAGCCTTGCTGCATGGAATTGATCCACCTCGACGCCAGCCGTAAAATTACCGCTGTACACAAGGTTTACACCGTATACATCACCGTGATCCTCGGTAGAACCCTCAGAGAGCAAAGCGACAAACGGATTTTGCATATGGCTGCTTGAACCTCTGCGGCTCTCGATCGATTGCAAACCCGGCTCAAGCTTGCGCTTATGAATATGGCGCTCACGAATCCAAGCACCTGAGAGCTGAAGCATCTCAAAGTTGTCATGCGCAAAGTCCAAGCTCATGCTGAACGCGCGCTGTAAATCCAAAGTAGCAGTACCGTTGTTGACGATTCTAGCTGAACGGGCAATCGCATCGTAGTTTTCAAATACGGTATAAGACAAAATGACGGACAAGCCTGTCAGATCATCTTTCAGCGTAATCTCAAGCGTTTGCGCTTCGGAGTCGTTCTCAATATACGTTGCAGGCAATCCAGCAAGCGCCGGCTTTCCATCCACAATGCGGTGCGAATCAAAGCGCAGATCCGTTACTGTTGTTCCATTTGGAAGCTTGACCTGGAATGCAGGCATGCGGAAATCAGAGTTGCCGTATGCAGGATACTCATGCGGAAGCGTATCCAGCGACAGTTCCAATTGGTCCAGCTCTGTGCTAGGCGTGAATGAAGCCCGCTCCTTAAGCTCAAATAAACGCTTCAGCTGCACGCCGCGAATTTTTTTGCCCCAATAGACATGTGCAGGATATCCTGATTTCGTAATATGGATAACATAGCTTGTATCCTTCGCTTGCAGGTGGAATACCGAGAGCTGTTGGTCATATTGAATAGACAAAATAATAACCTCCTAAAAGTTTATATAAATGAATACTTACGATTTCACAGAGCTGCCGCAGCTTTCCCGCACGATGAGTGTCGTATTAACGGTCATATGAACAGCTGCCTCGCGGCCTTCGATCCGCTCAAGCAGCAGTTGTACCGCCGTTCTGCCCATATGCTCGGTATGCGCTCGAACCGTCGTTAGCGGCGGATTCAAAAATGCAGAGATTTCAATGTCATCAAAACCTACAATCGCCATATCCTCAGGCACTCGAAGGCCATGCTCATGCAGCGCGCGCAAAGCACCTACAGCCATCGGGTCACTTCCAATAAAACAAGCGGTTGGCCGCGAGCTTTGCTGAAGCATCTGTTTCATCGCCTCATATCCGCTGTTTGAAGACCAATATGCCTTAATGACGAAGTTTTCATCATAAAGACCTCGCTCACGCATCTCCTTCTCGAAAAAAACACGGCGAAGCTCATCCGTCTCTGTACTCTCAAATTGACGATTCAGACGATGGATATAATCATTCCCGCCGATGTAGCCTATTTTTTGGTGTCCTAGTTCTCTAAGATGTTTGATTACTGCTCGGGTTGCTTGCTCAAAATGCAGCTTTACGGTGTCATACTCATACAGCTCGCCTGAATGGTTTACAAATACAAGCCGATTTCCGTTGCTATACAACTGATTAACATCCTCATCATGAATGGAGCCTACAACAATCACACCATCCAGCTCGTTGAACGACTGCATCTCCACTCGACTGTTGCCGCGAAGCACTTTCACAATGTTGATTCCAAGCTCCTCGCAGCGCGTTTCAATGCCTTTACGAATGGAGGAGAAATAAGGATCATCATGCTCATCTTCCAGTGTTGACCACATGAGCAAACCGATTTGCTGACGCGAGAGCTGCTCTTCCTTCTTCATTCTTCTCAGCCTGGACGGCTTATATTGCAGCTGCTCGGCAATGCTGAATATTCGTGTACGCGTTTCCTCACTTACTGCCAAGGTGACATCATTGTTCAAAACCCTGGATACGGTAGCAGCTGAAACGCCTGCCTCCTGCGCAATATCTTTTATCGTTGCCATGCCACACTCCGAATTTAGTTAATAAATTTACTGAATAACAACTTTAGTTTAGCAGACGCTCGCAAAGTCCACAAGCACCCTATTGCATTTTTATTTAAATCACTTTTCATACCTAACGAAGAAGAAGCATTTTCGATGAATTTATGAATAACTACTGTTATAATTTAGTGGAATTGTATGATTCTCATCGCAGGAGGGGTAAATATATGGTTGTTATTGAAACGGATCGATTATATTTGAGATGCTACAAAGAGAATGATTTTGAAGGTTTACATGCTATTTTTTCTGACCCTGAAACGATGGCTAATTATCCAGCCCCGTTTACTGTCCAAGAAACTCAAAATTGGATAAAAAGAAATGAAGCACGATACAAAAACGATGGATTTGGTTTATGGGGAGTCTGCTTAAAGGCAACGGATGAACTAATCGGTGATTGTGGCCTTGTTAAACAAACGATCGATGGAACAATTGAGGTAGAAATCGGCTACCATATAAATAAAAAATATTGGTCCAACGGATTCGCCTCTGAAGCAGCCATGGCTTGCAAGCAATATGGTTTTCATCACTTAGGCTTGCAAAAACTGATCAGTATTATAGACCCCAATAATTTAGCGTCCATTCGTGTTGCCGAGAAAATTGGCTTTGCCAAAGAAAGAGAAGCTTTTATTTTCAACAAAAATCATATTATTTATGCAGGCTTCCCCACTTTAATGGCATCCAATCTTCCATAAAGACATAAAAAAAAGCAGTCGACTGCCTCCTCCAAAAAGGGGCAGCCCCGCTTAAAAATCTTTTCGCTTCATAATTAGTATACCTATGCCGAGCAGAGCAGCCGTGTAAATACCGCAATAAATTAAAAAGGAATTTGATGCCGCTCCGTTAATAGAGAAAATACTTAGCTCTGCGTTAATGTTATATAAACCTCTAAGCTCAGAGATTGAAAATAATTCGTTAAGCATGCGCTGCTGCAAAGCATCCGCCGGCATAGCCAGCTTAATTAAGCCTGTTATGGTCTCAAGTGTTTGCATCCCTTTCATTTGAATCCTCCCTGTGCTCATAAACCGGCCAATCGTACTGCCAAGCCAGCCCATACCAAAGAGCATCGTCATCCATATGCCGTTTCCTAAAGGACTTAAATAACAGGAGCCGAGCATCGTTAAGGATACTAATAGCGGAATAACAGACATAAAAAACAAAAGTGATTTGAAATACACCATCATGCTGAATAAGACGCCAGTTTCTGCCCAGCTGATAAGAATAATTGAGCTGAATAACAGGAATGCATATAACGCAACATAACTGACAAAGCCGAGCCATCTGCCCAAAAACCACTTCCAGCGCGCAATGGGCCTTGCGAGTACGGATTGAAGAACGCCTTGCTCTGCTTCCCCTGTCACAGCCGCAACGGAGCTGAATATAGAAAGGAAGGCAACGGCAAAAGCGCCAAAGAAGAAACCTAATGTCATAATCATTGCACTGCGGGCAAAATTTTCGAATAAGTTCATAGAAGTCGCAACATTCACCTCGCCACCGGCGATAGCATCAGCAATAAACCAGTAAGCAATCCAGAAGAGAACAGTCATGATGATCGTCATAAGCGTTACTCTTTTACGAACGAGCTCCTTCCAAGTTAGGCCCCAAACCGCGATCATCTGCGCTCCCCCCTATGCTCAAGGCCCGTTACGGCCTGCATAAACCACTCATCAAGCCGTGATTGCAATTTCCCAACCTCATACAGCGTCAATCCCAGCTCAATAAGAATATAATTGACCAATCCTATTTGCTCGTCATTTTCCAGTTCAATCTCCAGCCATACAGATGCATCATCATGCTCAGCGTTCGACACGATCACATTCGCACCTAGCAGCTGCTGGATACGTTCAGCTGCTAAAGGGGTATAACCGCTGACACGCAAACGCCAGCTCGACTGCGAGCTCAGCACATCGGATACCTTTCCTTCCGCCAGCACTTTTCCGTTATTAAGTAGAGCGACCTTATCGCATAACTGTTCCACATCCTCAAGCAAATGCGAATTAAGAAAGATCGTTTTCCCTTGGCTTCTCAGCCTAGCAAGCAAATCTCGCACCTCATGTCTGCCAACGGGATCAAGCGCAGAAGCCGGCTCATCAAGAAAAACGATATCCGGATTTGCGAGTAAAGCGCATGCGAGTCCAAGCCGCTGCTGCATCCCCTTCGAATACCCTTTGAGCCTGTCGCTTCCCCGGCTGCCAATGCCCACATCGTCCAGAAGCTGATGAATGCGTCGTTTGGCCATAGAGCGGTCCAGCTCACACAACTTTGCATGAAAAGCCAAAACCTCTTCGCCCGTCAACCAATCCGGATAACGAAACAACTCAGGCAAATAGCCAAATCTCCGTCTAGCCTCGATTGATCCTGAAGGCTGTCCGAAGATTTGAGCTTTACCTGAGGTTGGTGTAATAAGGCCTGTGAGCATTTTCACTATCGTGCTTTTTCCCGCTCCATTAGGACCGAGGAAGCCAAAGGCTTCCCCTTCTCTAATCGTCAGTGTAACATCGTGGCAGCCGCGTCCTTCACCGTAATCCTTGCATAATCCGATGGTTTCAATAGCAACAGCACTCATGGATGAATCAGCTCCGCAATAAGCGACTGTACTTTTTGTTTGTCCTCAAAATCATTAAAGTGTGCGCTTGCTACAACGCCATCTTTAAGCCACATCGCATTTGCATAACTATGATCAGCGGATTGATTCAAATATACATCAACCCCTTCAATAACGATTTTCTCAGGTTTTTCATTTGTAATGAGCGGAAATGGAATTTCTCCATTTTCCATGTTTGATGCTTGCACAAGCGATTTGCGCAAATGATCAGGAAGCGCTGGGAAGCGAATGACAGCCTCATAGGCATCCTTTGCATCCACTGAAGGATCCATTTTGATGCTAGGCTGCTTAATATATTCAACCCATAGGCTTTGCTTAGAAGTGCTTCCTTCCTTAGGTTCATACGTGACCGTTACACCTTGGCCTGTGTTGAATTCAATTGCTTTGCCGTCTACTGATTTCGGCAGCAGCTTATCCGCGCCCAGCTTACGCATTGCACTATTGATTTCATCCACATTTAGCCGGAAGGCAATCGTCTGAGCTGACATCGATGATATGCCACCTAACTGAATCCCTGGAACCGTCAATGTTGGAACAGCAAAGCCCAGCTCCTTAGAAGCTTGATCTACGGTCATCTTTGACCAGCTTCCGACAGTCGTCTGCTCGAAGGTGCCGAAACGGTTAACGGTTTCACGCGTTTCGCCATCCTTCATGAAGCTGTTCATGAGCGACTCCAAATCATTTTGCTGCACAATCATTACGTTATCCATTCGGAACGTATTAAGCCATGCCGCCAATGCTTCATTTGTTGAGGGCGTCGCAATAACTACCGTGATGATAGCTGCTGCGCATGCCGCTATTGTTTTGCCCACATTTCTTTTGAACCAGCGGCCTGCCGCCCCACTTTTATTCGGTTTATTTGCAGCTGGACTGGATGAAGTACGAGCTCGTCCTAGCGGAACCACATTTGCTTGTATTTGTTCAGAGTACGTTTGAACGGCAGCAGCTTTTGTTTGCGTAGCCCCAGTTGCAGCTGTTGACTCCTTATTGAGCTCAGCAGCGTGCTTGCCTTGCTCTTCCCATTGCTCCCAAAGCGGCGATTGCTCAGAGGCTTGAAGCTGTTTCTCAAGACGCGCCCAAGCAGCCGACATCTGCTCTTCTTCTTTTTTATTTATTTCATCATTTTTTGTCATCTTGAACTCCTCCTAAAAGGTTTTGACCTTTAAAGCTAGGTATAGCAGGCGCTGACGATCGCACTTCATTCATGAGTCAAAGCTCCTTCTGCCTTCTGCGCATGGCGCTTCAGCCTAGCCCCGGCTCTGCGCAGCATCGTACCTACCTGCGGCTGCCGCAGCTGGAGCTGCTCTGCGATTTCCGCATAGCTGTATCCTTCATATCGGAGCAGAAGCATTTTTTTGTCCCGTTCGGGCAGCGTATCTAACCAGCCTCTAACCCGTTCCTGCTCGTCCTTATCAATCAACTGCTGTTCATTCGACTGAACCGCTTGCGGCTGTGCGAGTATGCTTTGTTCTTGCTTTTGCGTTAGAGCACGCTCTCGTGCTTTTTTATCCATATAATCATAAGCCAGCCTCGTTAATACGCGATGAAGCCAGCCTCCTATTGCTTCAGGCTGATCCGGTGGATTCCGGTAAAGCCTTAGAAATGTTTCCTGGGCAAGATCCTCCGCAGCTGCTTCATCGCGTATAAGTGCGACAAGCTTTCGTCTAACCGAAGGATAATGAGTATTAAACTGTTGACGAAACAAATCCGGCGCCGAATGTTCCATTCCGTTTACCTCCTTACTTTTTTTGCTCAAGCTATAAAGAAGACGATGCCTTCGATCATTTTGTAACACCTATCGCTCAACAATATTTTACCAAACAAATGTCATATTTATCGATAAGCCCAAGACGTAACGGTTATACGAAAATAAAACTGGACTAATTAAAAAACGCCTCCACGTTTGACGGGAGACGGAATATCCATCAGGCTTCCTTATTATGTTCCATATACAGCTGTACAAATCTCGGTGCCGCAACAGGAGGGCTATAAATATATCCTTGAGCAGCATCGCAGTGGTGGTCGTTAATAATCCGCAGCTCTTCCTCTGTCTCTACTCCTTCAGTCACAACCTTTAAATTTAAATTGTGAGCGATGACGACGACCGATTTAAATATCATTTGTTTCTTATAATCGTTTACGATGCCGCTTATAAAGGATTTGTCGATCTTCAACGTGTGCAGCGGAATATTTTGCAAGTAGCTGAGCGACGAATACCCCGTTCCAAAATCATCAAGCGACAGCTTGACGCCAAGCTGCTGAAGCTCATGCAGTATGTTAAGCGTGTGAGCCGCATTATCCATAAAAATCGACTCTGTAATTTCCAGCTCAATTTGATGAGGCCGAATCCCTGCATCCGAAATGATTCTTTCAATCGTATGGACGATTTGTTTCTGCTGGAATTGGATCATCGACATATTTACACTGATTGAGATCTGCTGCAGCCCCATGCGCTCCCATTCTTTAATTTGCTGGCAGGCAGTAAACAGCACCCATTCACCAAGCGAAATAATAAAGCCGGTTTTCTCTGCAATCGGGATGAAATCAAGCGGTGACACCATGCCAAGCTCCGGGTGATTCCATCTAATTAATGCTTCCGCCCCATATATAGAGCCAGTAGCTAAATCAACCTTGGGCTGGTAATAAAGCATAAATTGGCCCAGCTCCAGCGCTTTGGACATGCTGCTCTCAAGAATAAGCTCCTTCTTCGTTACATCATTAATTGTAGGAGAATAGAGTTTGCAAGTATTTCGCTCTTTCTTCGCCACATACATCGCAATATCCGCTTCCTTCACCAGCTGGTCTGCAGTCGCAGGCGTCCATTCATGATGAATGCTCATTCCAATGCTTGCTGTAATATAAAACATCCGATCCTCAAGCCCTATTGGCTGTGAAATAGCCGACAAAACTTCCTCTGCTTTATGCATCGCTGCATGGAGAAAAGTAACTTGCTCTAGCAGCACGATATACTCGTCCCCCCCGAAGCGGAATACTTTCCCCGAACTGCCGACGGTAATCATAATTCGATGCGCCATTTTCTGGAGCAATTGGTCACTCATCTTATGATCAAGCATATCGTTTATCATTTTGAACCGATCAAGGTCAATGAAAAGCAAAGCAATATGGCCCTGCATACTGCTCTGCTCAGCTGATACCCCTTCCATATAGCGATGATAAGCATAACGATTAGGAAGTCCTGTCATTAAATCATGTGTCGATTGGTATTCAATTAGATTCTCCGCTTCCTTGCGCTGGACGAGCATATGATTAAAATGGTTAGCCATATATTCAAACTCATCATTCGTATGAATGGTTAACTGCTGTTCTTCTCCTCCAATTGCGACAGCCGATGTTGCTTGTATTACTTTATAAATATTAACTAAGATGATTTTCCTAACAAGCAGCACCATGGCAATCGCCATTAAAAACAACGCAATACCTGTGATCAGCATCGATTCCCAAAGGCTTTTGTAGTAATTAGTCAGCATGTTCTTTTTTGGAATGATCGTTTCAATATGCCATAGCACATTGTGAACAAGAATCGGATGAAGCAATCGCAGTACGGTCTCCTTGTCTTTTGAGTCTCTTGTGTAGGCAATCCTTGAGTCCGTCCCTTTCATCGCCTCAAGCTCAGCCTTATTAGACCATAACCGATACGGTGTGTTTACAAGCTCAGGGTACTTGCCGTTAGCCAAATATTGGTTATCCGTCGTAATAATCGTGGAGTATCCTCCTAGCGGCCGGAAAGCTTCAATCTGTTTCTGCATCGATTCAAGTGAAATATCTGCTCCTACTATACCTAAAAACTCATTTTGCTCATTCAATAGAGGCAGCACAAGCGATATCATCATTATTGATTTGCCATCAACATCATAGGAATATGGCTCTATGAGTGAAAAGGATTTCGTAAGTTTAGGCGTTTGATAGAAGCTCCCTTTCTCTTTATCCTCATAATTTTCAATCGCCAGCAGTTGTATGGACTGGTCCTTGCGAACGACATAGGGAATAAAGCGCCCCGTAGCATCGTCATAGCTGTTTTTATTTTTGTAAAAAACATCTTTCCCGTCATAGGCATTAGGCTCCCATAACGTATAAACGCCTAATAGATCAGGATGCTTGATAAGCATTTGCCTCAATAGCTCGACTATGTATTCACGATTTTGCATCTGGTTTTTGCCCATTTGAGTCATGGTTACTTCAAGCGTTTCCAGCATCATCATCGTTTGATCCATCGTTTTAGTGAAAGGATTTATGTAGGCCATGGATTCCGTCTGTGCAAGAAGCTCGCTTTCGCGCAGGTTGGAATGATAAAGCTTGATGAGGTGAGCGGTTACCAATAGACCAAATGAAAGAATAACTAGCAGGCCTATGGAAAATATTAATTTTTGAGCGATGCTTAGTCTAATCTTTCTCATCCGATCTATCAGCCCCTTGTTGTCGGAGAAAGCAAAAAACGACGTAAAATGTCAAATTATGATACGGTTCTAGTATACTTGACATTTTGACCCAAACACAATGATAAAAATAGGATAATAACACTATATAATTCGACAAAAAACCACTTTTTTTCTTTATTTTCCGAAACAACAAGGGTCTATCGCATCTATTCATATTTGTATGATATCTAGTAAAAAAGTCCAACACTTTTAATTTAAATCCATGATTTCCTGACGAAAAAAAGCCCCCTCTGTCTATGGCAGAGGAGGCAATGGGATAGCTGGCTTACACTTGATTTTGTTTGTTCTTCTCTTTAACATCGTTATCCTCATTGCTGCGGTCATGATCCTCTAAGCGATGGGGACGTTTGCCTTTACCGCCATGCAGCTTATAAAGCTCTTCGCGCAGCTGCTCCGACGTCTTGCCTTCTGTCTTAATGCCGTGCTCCTTCGCAATCTCACGCAAATGCTCCAGCCGCTTCGCTTGATGCTCAGCTTTAAAAGCTTCCCATTTATCTTTATTGGCAAGCTTCGCAGCCTCGACTTCCTTCTTCAGCTGGTCCACTGACTTGCCATCGGCTTTAATACCAAAATAGGTCGCTATTTCCTTCAGCTTCTCCAGACGGTAAGCCTCAAAATCTTTGCGGGTCATTTTGCCTTTGTAATGCTTATGCTCTTTGTCCATATCAGACTCTTTAGGGTGCAGAACCACTAGCGAAGCATCCGGCAAAGCCGTAACCGACTTCGCTGCCCATACGGGAGCGACTGAAAACAGTACAAGCAGCGCCACCATAGGAATAAACCATTTTCTAATCATTTGTTGCCACACCTTTCTATTACATTCGTGTTGCAGAGACAATGGTCATGCCTCGTCAGCATTATTTTGCCCAAGCAATCACTGGAATAGACATGATAATGGCAATTTTCGACATATCCCTACAGCAAGTTGATTATCCCTGCGTCTCTATGTTCAAGTGCTGCTCAAGCAGTTCCAGCTCATTTTGCAGCCATTCTTTGGAAAAATGCTCTCCGATAAATACCGCAACATCGTTTACATGTCCTTGCGGCTCGATTCTCATAAAATCAGATTCCTTATACGCATATTGGAACAGGAACCTGCTAGGCGCATCCGTGAACGTCACAATCCCTTTTGCGCGGTAAATGTTAGCTGGAAGCTTTTGCAGCAGAGATTCAAAGGCTTCACTGCTCACTGGGCCGCGCCAATAATGCGTCACAACCATAACATGGTCATGCGAATGATGATGGCTGCTGTGGTTCTGGCTGCTAAGGTCATCATCATGGGAGTGAACGCCATCGCCGTGGTCATAAGTGCAGCCAGCTACTGAGCATTCTTGGCTGTCATGGCTATGACCATGCGCGGCTGATGCGCGCTCTTGTATGTCTAACGCTTCATCACTAGCATGCACAGGTGCTTGGAGATCCGTATTTCCAGCTGTTTCAAGCCAGCTCCAATCGTCAATTGCGCAGCGCACCGTTGCTATAATTTGAGCATGGGCATTTAATTCCCGCAGCTGCTGCTGCGCTTCAACTAGCTGATCCGGCTCCAGCTTGTCCGCCTTATTCAACAGCAAAATCGTAGCACATTTTATTTGCTCCAGCATCAGCTTGAACGTGCGACCCTTCCCGTCGCGGCTCCGCGCGAGCAGCTCAGGGCCATCAACAATCGTGATAACACTGCGTAGATCGATTTCCTTATACATCGCTGCCTCGGTTATCCCATCCAACGTCTCCATCGGATTGGCAGCACCAGTCGATTCAATGAAGATGACATCAGGCTTATGCTCGTCAATGAGCATGCTGATCTCCATCCCCAAATCGCCCCGCATCGTGCAGCAGATACAGCCGCTTAGCATCTCAGCCATCGGCACTTCATCCCCTACAAGCTGACCATCAAGGTTAATATCGCCCAGCTCGTTCATAATGACCGCCGGCTTCAATCCCTGCGCGGTGTAATAATCCAACAATCTTCTCAGCAGCGTCGTCTTCCCGCTTCCAAGAAAACCAGACAATAAATGAACCGGTATGTGTTTCTCTCTATTCGTCATTGTAAGTTCTCCTGTATGGACAAATTTTTAAACGCATATGAATATTTCTATTATATCGTAATTGTTACGTTCATTCATCTTTTCATAAGCAGGGCTCCAATTTAGCAAAAAAGAGGTATCCTAAAATCAATAAGCGCACATATGCGCTTACAGACCACAAACCTTGCCGTTTGGCACGCTGTAAGAACATATGCGTGCTTATTGCATCATTTCCCGCCTCGATCCTACGCCTCAGCAGCTCAATAAGCGCATATATGCGCTTACAGACCACAAACCTTGCCGTTTCGCACGCTGTAAGAACATATGCGTGCTTATTGCATCATTTCCCGCCTCGATCCTACGCCTCAGCAGCTCAATAAGCGCACATATGCGCTTACAGACCACAAACCTTGCCGTTTCGCACGCGCTTACAGACAACAGACCTTGCCGTTTCACACGCTGTAAGAACATATGCGTACTTATTGCATCATTTCCCGCCTCGATCCTACGCCTCAGCAGCTCAATAAGCGCATATCTGTGCTTACAGACTACAAACCTAGCCTTTACTCTCGCTGTAAGAACTTATGCGTGCTTATTGCTTCACTTCCCGCCTCAACCCTACGCCAAAATTCGCCAGCCCGTCTTTTGCTAAAGAGTGCATCAACAGACAAAAAATAAAAAAATGGCGTCACAGAAATTAATCTCTGTGACCCCATCTCGCTGTGACCCCATCTTTTCAATATTGTTATCGAACTATCTCTACTGCGAATTTATCTATTTTGAGACAAACTCTACATTGAACTACTTTTTGAAGTTCTACTATTAAATTCACTTATGCCGCTTAATTAGTAGGTACCATCTTCAGAAGACGAACGATCAACACAACGGCTTCTTCTCTAGTAGCATTGGCTTTAGGCTCGAATTTTTGTCCACTCTTACCGTTAATAATCCCAGCGTTAGCTAGTGCGTTAATTTGATCTTCTGCCCAATTCGCAGTGATATCCTGGAATTTCGCTTCTGTACTCAAAAGGGAAATATCCAGCAGCCTTGCTAATAGTGCTGCAATTTCAGCTCTTGTAATTTCACGATTGGGATCGAAGCTGCCATCTGCATATCCTGTCATAATGCCGTTTTCCATTAAGGCCCTAATTGCTTTCTCCGCAAAGTGACCCTTAGCATCCGTCAGCTCTTGCGTTCCTTTAGCTGTGAATCCAAGTGCATTTACGAGCATTTGAGCAAACTCACCGCGTGTTACTTTCGCTTCACCACGGAATTTATCGCCTGCATACCCTTTTACAATCCCAGCCCGTGCAGCGAAATCAATGTCAGCAAAACTCCAAGAAGTTGATTTTACATCTTTAAAGGCTGTTGGAGCTGCTGCTTCAGCCTTTGCTTTCATTTCAGCTACAAATGCTTTATCCACTTTGTCGTTGTAAACAGGTTTGTTGACAACAGGCGTTGGCGTTGGTGCTATCGGTGTTGGTGTTGGTACTGTCGGTACACTCGGTCCTGTTGGCGCTGTTGGCGTCGGTGTTGGTACAACTGGCGCTGCATTCACTGTTACAGTATAAGCGGTCTTCGTCGTTGTATCCTGCGCTGTAACAATGACCTTGTTGCCCGTTACCAATGTGTCAGCTTCTTTTATTCCATCCGCCTCATAGACAACAAACGTGGCATGCTCTGCTGGAGTGATCGCATCAATAAACTCGGCTAACGTTGTTCCATATGGAATGTTCGTTATTGTTTCATCAGTTGTACCGCCAGTGCTTACGCTTCCTATTGTCGAGGACAACGTTGACACCGTGCTTTTTGGCTTAATGTCCGCTATACCTACCGTCAATATTTGTACTGCAGATGCAGGATTTTCTGATGTTGCTGCTGTACGAACGGAGATCGTGTCTCCTGCTTGTACGCTAATATTATCAACAAAAGCAGCTGCAGCTGTTACTGCAACATAATTCCCATTATTGTGTTTGTACTCCATAACATCCGTAACGGCATTTAAACGCGTGGTGTCAGCGTTTGTTCCTGGCGATAAATTCCCCGTTGGCGGTGCAGCTTGCATCGTTACAGTATATACGGTATACCTTGAATTATCCTGCGCTGTAACGACGACCTTGATGCCTGTCTCTAAAGTTTCTGCCTCATTCTCGCCGTCCGCCTCATAAACTTCAAATGTAGCATAAGCTGCTGGCGTGATAGCTGCCTTAAATGCGGCTAACGTTGTTCCATATGGAATGTTCGTTATTGTTTCATCTTCAGTTCCACCTGTGCTTACTGTTCCTATTGTCGAAGTCAATGTGGATACCGTGCTTTTTTGCTTAATATCCGCTAATCCAACCGTCAATATTTGTACTGCAGATGCAGGATTTTCTGATGTTGCTGCTGTACGAACGGAGATCGTGTCTCCTGCTTGTACATTAATGTTATCTACAGAGGTCTGACCCGTTGCAATGGCTGCAAAATTAGTTGCCGTCACAAAATCAATATCATTTCCGCTATTGTATTTGTACTCCATCTTATCTGTCACCCCATTCAAACGCGTTGTTCCAACGTTTGTTCCTGGTGACAAATTCCCTGCTGGCGGCGCTGCTTGCATCGTTACGATGTATGTGGTCTTCGTCGTTGTATCCTGCGCTGTAACAATGACCTTGTTGCCCGTTACCAATGTGTCAGCTTCTTTTATTCCGTCCGCCTCATAGACAACAAACGTGGCATGCTCTGCTGGAGTGATCGCATCAATAAACTCAACTAACGTTGTTCCGTAAGGAATATTCGTTATCGTTTCATCTGCTGTTCCGTCAGTGCTTACATCTCCCAGTGTCGAGGTCAACGTTGAGACTGTGCTTTTAGGCTTAATGTCCGCTGAACTAACCGTCAACACTTGTACAACAGATGCAAGGTTTTCTGATGTTGCTGCTGTACGAACGGAGATCGTGTCTCCTGCTTGTACGCTTATGTTATCAACAGAAGTTGTACCCGTTGCAACCGCAACGTAATTCTCGCTATTGCGTTTGTACTCCATCTTATCTGTTACGCCATTCAAACGCGTCGTTTCTGCGTTTGTTCCTTGAGACAAATTCCCTGTTGGTGCTCCTGCTTGCACCGTTACGGTGTAGATGGTCTTCGTTGTTCTATCTTGCGCTGTTACGATGACTTTATTGCCTGTCTCTAATGAATTCGCTTGGTTTATTCCATTCGCCTCATAGACTTCAAACGTCGCATCGGTTGCTGGTGTAATTGCTTCCTTAAACTCAGCTAACGTTGTTCCATATGGAATGTTCGTTATCTTTTCATTTGCTGTTGTGCCAGTACTTACTGTTCCTATTGTCGAGGTCAGCGTGGATACCGTGCTTCTTGGCTTAATGTCCGCTAGACCTACCGTCAATACTTGTGCAGAAGATGCCGGTTTATCCGATGTTGCTTTTGTACGGAGAGACAGCACATCTCCCACTTGTACGCTTAGATTGTCAATAAAACCAGAACCCGCTGCAATCGCCATATAAAGCCCATTATTTAGTTTGAGCTCCATTTCATCGGTAACACCGTCCAAACGTGTGGTGTCAACGTTTATTCCTGGTGATAATTTCCCCGTAGTTGGTGCTTCTGCTGCTCCTATTATTGTGTAGCTCTGAATCATAACTTCTTTATATGCCATCCCTTTAACTGCAATTGCTTTAATCGTCATATCTTCCGTCACTACAATAGGTGAGCTGTATCGTGTACTGCTCAGCGTCGGCACATCGCCGTTCGTCGTATAATAAATGGATGCGCCTATTGTCCCACTGCTAAGCTCCACCTCTGTCTTCCAATCAACTGCCCCTTCTTCTACATCCGCTGTAGGAGTTTCTGCCAAGAAAACTTGCAGTTGAGGATAGTTCCCCTCTGTTATAAACCACTCTGAGTTAAAGTCCCAATTCGTGAATGTGGATTCTGTTTTCATCTCAGCAGTTGACCGAGGTGCTCCTTTTCCTGAATTATCATATTGTTTTGAAATCTCTCTATCATAGAAGCTATCAACGTCTACGCTAGCGTCTGCACCTCCATAAGTACCGCCCACTAACCCCCCGCTAGGATAGGCAGTTGCGACAAAACCTGCAGCAAAACTGTTTGTAATCGAACCTCTATATTCAAGCCCTACTAAACCGCCTAACTGAGAAGTGCCTGAAACATTGGTTATGGAATAGCTATTGAGGATTTTTGCTTCTTCTTTGTACCCTACTAGACCGCCTACATAATGTGTCCCTTTAACGTCGCCTGTAACATAACTGTTCGACACTGCTGATGAAGAGCCCCTTAAACCGCCCACTAAACCACCAGTAAACATTCCACCTATAATATCCACATTTTCTAACCCTATATTTTTTATAAAAGAACCTGCAGCCACTTGTCCGAAGAAACCGACAAAATTTTCGTTGCTATTCGTTCTCAGTCCCGTAATCACATAACCATCACCATCGAAGGTGCCGTAAAAGTTACCGAAGGGCTTCCAAAACTGTCCATCATTGTACCCTCCTTCACCTTCAGAAAGATAATCCGTTAAATCGATATTACTGCCGAGCTTGAAATTTTTGGAATAATAATTTCGCACGCTATCTAACTGCTCAGGTGTCGTAACGATATAAGGATCATCAACAGATCCAGTTCCGCCACTAAAGCCTGGCGCCGCAAATACCTGTGAAGCATTCGTCAAAGGCCCAAATAATGAAATCATTAATGCGAAACACATGACTCGTATAAGAATACTTTTTACCTTTTTCCCAACTAGTATTGATCCTTGTGCCATACGAATAGTTCACTCCCAAATCATGAATAAGATATAGTTGCATACGGGCTTTAGCATAAATGCTAGGCTTTTAAAAAAACACCAACTAAAGTTAGTTTTGCGCAAATAAAGTCGAAAAAGCCAGTATCCACGCGCATTTTGGCGTCGACTAGCAGTCAATTTATCCCATATAAGCAATAACCCCAAACGAATGGCGCCGTACTTTTTTTGAAGCTCCATTAGATATTCACGATCATCTGCATCTGCTAAATATAGTGATAGAAGTGATAGAATCAGAAAAAAACGGTATCCTCCCCAGCGGGATGATACCGTTTTTTTTTGTTTACTATCCTCTAACTAACCTTTAACTGCTCCAGCTGTCATCCCTTTCATGACCTGCTCCTGAAACGCCAGATAAGCAATGATCGTTGGAATAACAGCAAGTGCCATCGCTGCCATCGTAAGCTTATAGTCTGTGGAGTAACCTGTTGCAAATATGGATAAACTGAGCGGCAGCGTCTTTAAGCCAGGGTCACTAATAAAGACGAGCGCGAAGGAGAAATCATTCCAATATCTCAAGAAGGCTAGGATACCAACTGTCGCTAGAGCCGGAAGGGACAAAGGAAGCATCATACGAAGGAAAATTCCCCAGTAGCCAGACCCGTCAATCATCGCAGCCTCTTCAATTTCTTTCGGAAAGGTATTCATATAAGCCACACAGACAAAGATGGCAATCGGCATCTCGAACGCTGTATAAGGCAAAATCAATGCCGCATAAGTGTTCAAAATATCGATCTTGTTCATTAATATGAACAGTGGAACGAGTGTGCTGTGAATAGGGATGAGCATGCCGAGCATAAAAATGCCCATTACGAGCAGCTTGCCTCTAAACTGAAAGCGTGATATCACATACGCGCTTAATGCACCCATTACAAGTGTAATGACAAGCGCAGTTAAAGTAACAATGGCCGAGTTCATGAACGCAGTGCCCATATCTGCAACTTCCCAAGCACGAGTGAAGTTGCTCCAATTCCAAATGTCCGGCAGGCCGAACGGGCGCGAGTAAAATTCCTCATTTGTTTTAAAAGCGCTAATAAACAGCCAAATGAGCGGATATAGCGTGACTAAGGCGTATACGGTAAGACCAATGGATTGCAAGCTTCCTCTCAGCTTGCGCAGCCCTGTTCCTAAACTTGCGGAGGAGGCTGAGTGTGAAGCGCTAATTGATGGCGTAGTCATACTGTGGGTCCCCCTCCATTATTTTTTTGATTTCATTAAATATTGGCTTCCCGCTACGAGAACCAAGCTGATGATGATGATCATGGTGGATACTGCACTGCCATAACCGAAGCGATAGATCGAAAATGTATTATTGTACATGTACGATGCCAGCAGCTCCGTCGAATTCGCCGGTCCGCCGCCTGTCATAACATAAATAAGATCGAATGCTTTAAGGCTGCCGGATATACAGAGCACAACGGCTACTTTAATCGTATCCCAAATCATCGGAAGCTTGATCGAGAACAGCTTGCGAGAGCCTTTTGCGCCGTCAATCTGAGCGGCATCATCAATCTCACTCGGAATATTTTGCAAAGCGGCAATAAACATGATGAGATATGGACCAACATTCAGCCAAATGATTGGAACCATGATGGCATACATCGATATCGATGGGTCAGACAACCACTGCTGTTTCCAACTGCTTAATCCCAAGGTGTCGAGCAAAAAGTTCAGTACACCAATTTGCGGATGATAAATGTATCCCCAGATGATACCGACTACAACGGAAGAAAGCACCATTGGCATAAAGATGGAAGCTCGGATAAACTTTTGGAACCAGCCGTTTTTGAGCAGTACTAAGGACAAGACCAATGCAATCGGCACCTGACCGAAAACAGACGCAGCAACAATGAGCAGATTGTTTTTGAACGAATGCCAGAACAACCGGTCTTGAATAACCTCTTTATAGTTGTCCAGTCCAATAAACCGCATCTCACCAATGCCTTTCCAATCAAAAAAGCCATAATAAGATGACCATAGTATCGGTACGATAACAAAAAAGATGAAAAGCGCAAGCGCCGGAAGAAGTCCGATAGCGATAAAGCCTCTGATGCGTAAAGATGATGACATAATCGTCCCTCCTAAAGGTTTGCGCAGCAAACCTACTTCGTAAGCATAAGCTAAGGTTTGCGCAGCAAACCTACTTCGTAAGCATAAGCCAAGGTTTGCGCAGCAAACCTACTTCGTAAGCATAAGCTAAGGTTTGCGCAGCAAACCTACTTCGTAAGCAAAGCCAAGGTTTGCGCAGCAAGCCTGCTTCGTAATGCTAGTAAGAGCACGGGGATTTCCTGACAGCTTCGGCATGCGATCCTATTCGCAGCTTCCAGTTGTGCTTGCTGTAAAGGACTTCAGCTTGCCGATCTTCATGCAATCAGGAATCCCTGTACTCAATAACCTAACTACCGAGCAGCTATGTTACTTTCCTAGCGCTTTCGCTTGCGCCTCTTGGATTTTTTTCGCGATGTCTTCCGGTTTGCCACCCATCAACAGCTCCTGTAGTCCATTGTTCACGGCTTCAGCTCCTGCAGAAGTCAGCTTGCCATCATACACCGGCGTCATCTTCACACTGTTCACAAGCTCATATACTTCGCTAAAGATTGGAGAAACTTTGCTCTTATCCAGCTCTACTTTGTAGCTGACAAGCTGATTGCTCTCAAGCGTACGTTTTTGCGCTTCTGGTCCTGACATCGCATAGATGAGTTCAAATGCTGCATCCTTTTTCGGACCAATCGCATCCTTGCCTAGACCCATGCCGACACCAACGACGCCAGATAGAGAATTAGGATCGCCTTTTCCACCTGGAATGGATGGAAGAACCGTTGCGCCCATCGCTTTAAGTGCATCTTCTGAAGCGTTGGAAGCTAGATTCGACAATGCCCAGCCGCCGTCAATCATCATCGCAGCTTTGCCTTGCGCGAACATTTGCTCCATTTGCGTGTTGTCGATTGCGTTAAATCCGTCTTGGAATGCACCTGCTGTACCTAGCTGCTGCATGTAAGTTAATGCCTGTACAAATTCAGGGTCCGTAAATGCCGCACCATCTTGGCTTGCTGCTTTCAAGAACCACTCCGTACCTGTTACGCGGTCAGCCAATGAGCTGAAAATACTGGATTGTGCGAGCCATGCCGCTTTATTGCCTAGAGCGATTGGCGTAATATTTTTGCCTTTCAGCACGCTAATTGCATTCAACAGCTCATCCCATGTTTTTGGGACAGTAAGGCCGTTTTCTTCAAGAATCGTTTTGTTGTAGTATAGAATCGATGTTGGAGACAAGCCCATCGGTGCGCTATAGATGTTGCCATCAACCGTGAAAGCATCGAAGGAATTAGGCATGAAACCTTCTTTCCATTCTTGGTGGCTGTCAATCAGCTCATTAACCGGCTGAATAAGTTTGCCTGCTGAAAATTCCTGTGTCATAGAGCCATTGGATAAAATGAATACATCCGGCATTTCATCTGCCGCAGCGACCGTTTTTAGACGCGTCTTGTAACCGTCTGGCGGGATCGCTTGAATATCGAGCGTAATGTTCGGATGATCGGTCTGGAACTGCTGAATAATCGAACGCATCGTTTGCGCTCTAAGATCGTCACCGGTAAAGTTATGCCATAGGCTTAGCTTCACTTTCTCAGCTGCCGGCTCACTGCCGTCCTCATTTTTTTTGCCGTTATTGTTTGTTCCGCCGCACGCTGCCAAGATAGAAATCATTAGAGTGACCATAATTGCAATTGTTAGTGTCTTCTTCATGTCATGTTTCCTCCTTGATATTTGTCTTACCTCCGAGTATAGGGAATCATAGGCGACATGGGCAGGGGACAGAACTCAGGAGTAGGGTAGATAAACTTCAGCTTCTCGTCCGGTATTCCGAAGGCGTAAAACCCGTAAACCGTTTAAACAATTGGCTAAAATACTTCATATCCGTATAGCCCACGCGGCTTGCAACCTCACTCACCTTTATCGGTGATTCATCCAAAAGCCGCTTGGCGCGCTCCACTCTCATGCGAGTTACAAATTCAATGTAGGTATGGCCCGTCTCACGCTTGAATACCTCGCTGAAGTGGTTTGGATTCAAATGAACATGCTTGGCAACCTGCTGCAATGTGAGCTCTTTATCCAAATGATCATGAATATAGGCAATCGAACGCTTAATGTAAGGTATGCCTTCCTGTCCAATCGTCTCACGGTACAGCATCATCAATTGGTGAAGCTGCTCATACAGCAATCCAACTCCGTTATCGGTAATTGGGGAGGGGGAAATGCTGTTAACAAACTTCTCTTTGGAGAGGGCAGCAGATTCTCCAAAAGAGGCAATGACTCGCTCGACCCAGCGGTGAGCAGAAATTTGGACGGATTGAAGAAACTTCTGCAAGGAATCCGGCGTCGTATCTCCATCTTTAAGCTGGCGTTCGATGAGCTCTTGAACCCATTGGTAAAGCTGCGTGTCCGATCCGTTCTGGAATAACGCAGTGAGCTGTCCTTCTTCCTCCTGCGAGCAGACGGTACGTCCGCCTCGGCGTCCCTTTATATCCTCGTATGCGAGCAGTCCTTCTTGGCCAATAATTCCTTTGAACAAAAAAGCATAAGAAGCCTCTGTGTACGAATCCTGAAGCTTATGCCAGTCTGAAACAACCGTGCCTGTTGCCCCGAACAATTTGCATTTCAGCTTCCGTGTGACCCGCTCCATCAATCTAGCGAGCTGTGATTGATCTGCTCGCATGCTTTCATGCCTAAGAAGAATGACGAGACTATCTTTACGCAAAAGCGCCTCTCCATCTATCAGCTCGCTTATCATATTGTGCACGGCAAACAGCAATAAATAGCCGTATCCCGATTCATTTCCCCAGCCTTCAGCCGAGACAATTACCGTTTGATAAAAAAAGGTTTCGTTCAATCGCAGCTTCGGCAGAAGCTTCGCCGCTTTCTCTGCGGAGTGATTGTCAATTTCCGTATCCGCAATCAGTCTCTCAAGCAATCTATCGCGAAGCTGGTCTTTCTTTAGTGCCTCCCACTTTTGCAGAATTCGCATCTTCGCTCCATTTACCGCTCGGATGATTTCATCCGGACGGCTCGTTTTGAGCAAATAATCTCCTGCTCCTTCTCGAATCGCCTGCTGGGCATAGGAAAATTGATCGTAGCCTGTCAAAATAATGACCTCACTATCAGGCAGCAGTCTCCTGACATCTCCCGCAAGCTCTAGTCCGCTGCGTCCCGTCATTTGAATATCCGTCAATACAATTTCCGGCTGCTCCAATTCCAGACGAGCAAGCGCCTCCTCGGCTGATGCTGCCGGCTGCAGCAGCTCATAGCCAAGTTCTGCCCATTTTATAACGGTGCTCAAACCAGTTCGAATAATGACCTCATCATCTACGATTAACAGCTTCATTAGGCTTTGCCTCCTTCGTGTAACATCGGGATCGAGAAGGACACGCGTGTCCCTATTCCGTCCAAGCTTTCAATGCGCAAGCCTGCTTCTGCCCCGTAATGCAGCTGCAGCCGCTTATGAACGTTGCGAAGTCCATAGCTGCCGCGATCTAGGCGATCACGTTCTTTTTTGCGATCATCCGGTCCGTGGAGCTCTTTATATATAGCAGCCAGCTTAACCGAGTCGATGCCAACGCCTGTATCTTCTACAGCAAAGGACATAAACAATCCTTGCATATGTGCGGTTACTTTGATCAAACCAGCTTCAGCTTTTTTCTGAATACCATGAATAAGTGCATTCTCAATTAAAGGCTGCAGCAGAAGCTTCAGCATCGTTAAGTCCATTAGTTCCTGATCGGCCTGAACGATAAACTCAAACTTGTCCGGGAAGCGGATCGACTGAATATTGGCATAATGGCCGGCATGCGCCACCTCCTGCTCAACCGAGCAAAACTCCTCGCCATTGTTTAAGCTGAATCGCATAAAATCACTTAAGCTGCCTACCATATCGGCCGTCTTCTCATCTTGATTCATGAGCGCCATCCAGTGGATAGAGGATAGAGTATTGTACAAGAAATGAGGATTGATTTGCGCTTGCAGCGCATGCATATCCGCTTCTTTTTTTGATGATTCCTCCAGCTTTACCTGCTCCGTCAAACCTTCAATTCGCTCGCTTAGCTTATTGTAGCTTCGCACAAGCTGTCCTACCTCATCCATCGTTTCCACTGGATACGTTTGCATCGGCTCTTCCGGGTTCGAGTGCTTTAGAAACTGCGTCAGCATAATAAGCGGATTGGTCACTCGTTGAACGAAGTATAGAACGAGCACGGCCACGAGCAGCATCGAAAAAATAATGACGATAGCCATCAGCTGCAGGACATAATTATTTTGAGCTTTGTATTCTGTGAAGGGCATGACGCCCGTCAGCCGCCAGCCTACATCAGCAACCGTGTCATAGAGTATGGTCTGTTTACTTTCACCATGGCCGTAGTTGAGAGTTCCTGCATTCCCTCTTATCGTCAAGCCTGGCAGCAGAGCTTCCATTGTCATCATTGACCTGCTTTGATCACTGCCGGACAAGATTTGTCCCTTCTCATTGGACAAAACGACATAGCCCCCCGCTGAAATGCCCGCCTGATTCATCAGCTTGGAAACAGCTTCTTCGTTAAGGCTAATGACTAACGTTCCAATTTGTTTGAAGCTGTTCAGACTGCGAATCGGCCTGACGAGTGAGATCACCTGCTTCACCCCAGCTGCTGTATCCGTCTCGTAGCGGCTCGTCCACCATTTTGCACTAGATTGATAATGCTCAATATCTTCTCCAGTCAGCTCGGATAATTCCGTCTCAAAAATCGTTGTATTTGAAACGGGATGGGACTGGCTTTGCGGATAAATCGTGATGTCCGAAATATACGATTTGGAGAACACCAGATTAGATAGAAACTCAATCATTTGCGTTTGTTTAACTGCATTTTCTCCTGAACTGCTCAAATATTGCTGTACATCCTTTTGCCCAATCAAAAATAAGGACATATTCTCGATATCTTGAACGATAAATTCGAGATTCGTACCCGTCTGACGCAATAGGCTCTTGCCCGATTGCTTTGCCTTCTCTTCCGTAGCTGTCGCTGCCATGTTGTAGGCAAATAAGCCCAGCGCGAGCAGCGGAATGAGAACCGATAGCAGCAGCAAAAAGGATAACTTACGCTTTAATGAGCTACTAATCCAGCGCATCTCTCATCCCCACTCTCCTTTTCTCGTATCAATAAAAAGTTTAAAAACATCCTATCACACTTTTTTTTAGGTTAACAGATTTTTTGTTTGATTTTTCGAGTAAGTCGTAGTACCATGTGGGCAATGAGGCTTTAAGAAAGTGGAGAGTGAATGCAAGTGGAATCGATATCTCAAGAATTACTATTTTTGACGGAGATGGCCAAAGGAATAACCGCTCAGTTTGGAGACAATTGCGAGGTCGTTGTGCATGACTGGTCAAAGCCTGTAGACAGCACCATTGTTGTCATCGAGAACGGCCACGTCACCGGAAGAAATGTAGGAGATCCCGGCACGAATCTTGGACTGGAAATTATGAGAGGCACCTCCGAGGGTGATAACCGCCATAATTATGTTACCCAGACGAAGGATGGACGTATTCTCCGTTCGACCTCCATGTATGTAAAAAATAACGCCGGCACCATCATTGGAGCGCTCTGCATCAACTTCGACATTACCGATCTGATGGTTGCCGAGAAAACGCTTCAATCGCTGACAGCGAGCGGACTACAGCCGGTTCGAGAATCGTTTGTCAGCAACGTGAACGACCTGCTCGATACGCTCATACAGGAAGCGCAGGTCACGATTGGCAAGCCGCCTGCTGCCATGACCAAAGAAGATAAAATTAAAATCATTCAATTGCTTGATCAAAAGGGTGCTTTTCTCATTAAAAAGTCAGGCGAGAAGGTTTGCAGCTATTTGAGCATTTCAAAATTTACGTTATACAGCTATTTGGAGGAATCCAAAGGCGTAGATAGCGATGAAGGAGCAAGCGAATGAGCGAAATATTGAACGTACGCAAAGATGAGGAAGCCTTGCTTAAGCTAGAAACACCATGCGTTGTCATCGACAGTGATGCTGTCGATAACAACATTGCTGCAATGGCAGAGGCTATCGCGAAACGCGGCGTAAAGCTTCGTCCTCATGCCAAAACACATAAGCTGCCGGAAATGGCCTCAAGGCAGCTCGCGGCTGGTGCCATCGGCATCACCGTAGCCAAAATTTCCGAAGCAGAGATCATGGCAAGCGGCGGCATTTGTGATATTTTTGTCGCTTATCCGTTAGTGGCCAAATCCAAGCTTGAACGTGCAGCTCGGCTCAGTCTATCCGGCGTCCGTATAATTATCGGAGTCGATAGCTTGGAGGGTGCGAAGCGCATTTCTGAGACAGCCGTGCGTGAAGGCGCAGTGCTGGAAGTACGCCTTGAACTGGAAACGGGACTTCGCCGTACAGGAGCTGCGATCGATAAAGCCGTGGAGCTTGCGAAGCAAATCAATGATCTTGACGGCATAAAGCTTAGCGGTATTTTCACCTATCGAGGGGCTATGGTCGGCGGAGCATCGACGCTCGATTTGGAAGCAGCCGGCCATGAAGAGGGGCGCTTGATGGTTGAGGCTGCTGCAGCTCTACGGAGCGCAGGCATCGCCATTGAGGATGTAAGTGTAGGCTCTTCGCCTACTGCGCTGTTTGCTGCTGAAGTTGACGGCATCACTGAAGTTCGGCCCGGTACTTACATTTATCAAGACCGAATGCAGGCAGTTTTCGGAACATGTGCGCTTGAGGATTGTGCCGGCGTTGTGCTGGCTACCATTGTCAGCAGGCCCTATGAAGATTTAATCATCATTGACGGCGGCAGCAAAACATTCGCAACGGACGTGCAACCGGGCAATTCACCTTTATTCCTTAAGGGCTTCGGCCATATCATCGGAGATTCTGAAGCGATTTTGGAGCGAATGAATGAGGAGCACGGCATGATTCGTGTACAGCCGGATTCCGCCTATCAGGTAGGCGACTTGGTGCAAATCATCCCCAATCATATATGCAGCACCGTTAATTTGCACAGCTTTGTCTACATCAAGGATTCCACTGGGCAGCTTCATAAAACGACTGTAGCGGCTCGCGGAATGCTCGAATAACGAGAAGGAGGAGGCTTATAACATGCTCGATCTTATTTTGAAAAACGGCAAAATCGTCGATGGCAGCGGCAATCCTTGGTACGGCGGCGATGTTGGAGTCAAAGATGGCATCATTGTTTCTATTGGCCAAATTGATCAAGAGGCTAGCCAAATCATTGATGTGGGACGCAAAGTGATTTCTCCTGGCTTCATCGATGGGCATTGCCACTCGGATCTGATGATTATTGATCATCCTTATAGTGAAATTAAGCTGCAGCAAGGGGTAACAACTGAGGTTGTCGGCAACTGCGGCCTCGCCCCTGCTCCATTTATTCGAAGTAAAGGCGCACTGCTGCAGTCGTATGTGCAGCCCGTACTCGGGAGCACAAGCTGGGAGTGGCCGTGGGAAACGGTTGGTCAATATATGGATTTTGTCAGCAAATCCAATCCTTCGGAGCACATCGCCACCTATGTAGCACACGGTGCACTGCGTATCGCAGTCATGGGCTTCGAGAACCGTCCTGCGACGAAAGACGAAATCGAGCGGATGAAGACCTTGCTTGAAGAAGGGCTGCGAGCAGGCGCAATCGGATTATCAATTGGTTTGTTGTATGCACCTGGCAGCTATACTTCACGCGAAGAGCTGGTTGAGCTTTGCAGCGTTTTGCCTAAATACAACGGTCTGCTCTCCACACATATTCGCGGTGAGGGCAATAACTTGCTGCCGTCCGTTGCAGAGGTAATATGGATCGCTGAACGAGTCGGCATCTCGCTGCATATCAGTCATTTGAAAGCAGCAGGCCGCGCCAATTGGGGTAAAGCGCTTGATGCGCTGGAGCTTGTAGAAGCGGCAAGAGCACGCGGTATGGACGTCACAGTTGATGTTTATCCCTACGCGGCAGGCTCCACTACCTTAACAACCGTCCTCCCTCCTTGGGTACTAGAGGGCGGCATTCATGCAACACTTGAAGCGTTCCGCGATAAGGCGCTGCGCCTGCGGATCAAAGAAGAGCTAAGCCGCGAGCAGGACACTTGGGATAATCTTGTATGTTCAACTGGCTGGTCCAGCATCATTATTTCTTCGATTCAGACCGAAGCGAATAAGGCACTCGAAGGCAAATCAATCGCCGAGGTTGCCGAGCTTCGCGGAGAACATCCCGTCGATTGCATGATGGATCTTCTGCTTGAGGAGAATGGTCAAATCGCGATTGTCTACTTCCATATGTCCGACGACGATGTAAAGCAGGTCATCGGTTACGAGAAATCATTGATTGCATCCGACAGCTTGAACTGCGAGATCGGCAAGCCTCATCCGCGCACGTACGGCACCTTTCCACGCGTTTTTGCCAAATATGTGCGTGAGGATAAGGTACTGTCGCTTGAGCAAGCGGTTCGCAAGCTAACCTCATTTCCCGTACAACGATTTAAACTTGGCAAAAGAGGATTGCTTGTGCCAGGATATGCTGCTGACATCACGGTATTCGACCCAGCTGTCATTCAAGACACAGCTACGTTCGAGGACCCGCGTCAATATCCGTCCGGCATCTCGCATGTTATCGTTGCCGGCCAGCTCACGCTTTCACATGGTGAACACACGCATAAGCGCGAAGGCAATCTTATTCGCGCGCAGCACTGCTGCACGCATTAGTTAACCCGCAATACACAATTGATAAACAAGGAGCTGTTTTATAATGTCTATTATTGAAAAACGTCTTGCCGAGCTAGGAATTGTTTTGCCTGAAACGACTAAACCTAAGTTCTCCTACATTCCGGTTAACCAAACAGGCAATCTTATCTATACTTCCGGCTTCGACTGCCGTATCGATGGTATTCTCATGTATGAAGGTAAAATCGGCTCTGATCTAACGATCGAGCAAGGACAAGAAGCAGCGCGCCAAGTCGTTATCAACCTGCTAGCGGCGATGAAAGCACACCTAGGCGACCTTGACCGTGTCGTAAAAATCGTAAAAATTCTTGGTTTCATAAACAGCGCTCCCGGTTTCGGCGATCAGCCTTATGTGCTGAACGGCGCATCGGATCTGCTCATTGAAGTATTCGGAGAAAATGGACGCCATGCAAGGTCCGCGATTGGTACAAGCGATCTTCCATTCCATACGCCAGTTGAAATCGAGCTCATTGCAGAGGTTCGTGAATAGCATAAACAAGCAAAACCCCCAAGGCTCAGGCACTTGGGGGTTTAATACTATTACAATTAGTGGAAAACGCATTGATTCCGATTTACAAGCAAGCTTTGTTGACTACCAGCATACAGCGCGGGAAATAATAACAAGCAAAATGAAAAGTACCAATATAATACCGATACCAGTTCCCCAGCCGCCAACTCCAGCTCCACAATTGCTAACACCTGCAACTGGATAAGAAGGTCCGCAATTTCCTGCGCCAACCCCTGCTACTCCATAGCCCATTTGTTCATCTCCTTTTTACTAAGGTACAGTATCCTATGATTTTTAGTAAAAAAGGTATAGGCTATTTCGTAAAATGTGCTCCTGCTCATTTTTTATGCCCGCCCACACTTTCTTGCAATGACTAAACGCCTCTGCTCTAGTGATCAAGTCTATTTATTCTGGCTATCGATGAGCGTCAAAATAAACGTCAATGCTTCTGCACGAGTAGCCTTTGCCTGTGCTTCAAAGCGATTGCCGCTTCTCCCCTTAAGCAGATTGCGAGAAACAGCAGCCGCTACAGCAGGCTTAGCCCAAGCTGGTATTTGCGAGGCATCCGCAAAACGAATTGACGGGTTCTCGTCGAGCGGAAAACCAGATATACGCATCGTCATTGCCACCATTTCCGCTCTTGTAATATGGCGGTTTGGCCGGAATGTACCATCGTCATAACCGCTAATTACCTCAGCATTCACAGCCTCCGCTATGAAAGCCTCTGCCCAAGCTGGAAATTGTCCCTTGTCTTTAAAATTAACTTCCTTCGCTTGCTTAGCATTCAACTCGAATGCACGGCTGATCATAGCAACAAATTGCGAACGCGTTACCCACCCATTAGGTTGAAAAGCACCGTTCTCAAAGCCTGTTACGATGCCAAGCGAAGCCGCTCTTGTAATATTTGCCTCAGCCCAGTGGCCTTTTATGTCACTGAAGGATACTGGCTTCGAAGAGCTTAAGAGCAAAGCCAGCTTCGCAGCATTTTTCAGCTGAACCGCCTTGACCTGACTATCGACCAGCTTCGCTTCTACCAGCTCAACGCTCGCCTTTCCACTCGCGACTCCCTCAAAAGTAAATGTGGCAATAGCTGCCGATCCGCTCACTCCGCTATCCTTCCCAATCTTCGTATGAGCGAATGTTATAACCCCATCCTTATCAATCGGCGAAATGGGCATTCCTTTCCACGTTGCTGTCGCCTGTTTGAATTTAAGCTTTGCTGTGTTGTACTTCAGTTTAATTTCGAAGCCGTATAAATCATTTAATTGCTCCCCTTTTACAACGACCTCAACTGGTTGTCCGACAGCCGCATTTTTCTGATTGACGGTAAGCGACAAGGTTGCAGCCGCAGCATATGCAGAAGGCAGCAAGGCTGAGCGGCCAACGCTCGTTAGCGTAGAGACGCTAGAAAACAACGTCATCACTATTAACAAAATTGCTATTTTTTTCACTCTCAACAACATGTCCATTCTCCTTCCAAATCGCGTTTTTCGTTATGTTCACGTGCTAGTGAAAAGGCTGACAGCAGCTTAACTAGCGCTTGTCAGCCTTTCTCTTAATACAACTATTATGATTTTGGCTCACTCTTGCTGTCGTAGCGGTTGCTCCACTCTTTTAAAATAGTATCTCTTTGTTTAGCCGCTTCTTGCAGGTCGTATTTAATCAGTTGCTCAATCGGGTTTTTAGTATAACCTTCTGGAATGACGCTAGTGTCACTCTTCACAGCTACGATCGGATAGTTTTTGCTATATTCAGCCATTGCATCGTCTGTAATTGCCCAGTCCAAAAACGTCTGTGCAGCTTTTTTCATTTTCGATTTCTTAATCATCGCATTTGCCTCAACATCCCAGCCTGAGCCTTCTGCCGGGAACACTACTTCAACGGGCGATCCGCCGCTTTTTTCTTTGATACCGCGGTATCCAAAGGAGATCCCGATTGGATATTCACCAGTACCAGCCATTTTTGCCGGCTTCGAACCTGAGTGCGTGTAGATGCCAATGTTCTCATGCAGTTTGTCCAAGTATTCCCATGCTTTATCTGCTCCAAGCAGCTGCGCCAAGCCCGATACCGTAAGGAAGCCCGTACCAGATGATGCAGGGTTAGGCATCGTGATTAGACCTTTATATTCTGGCTTAAGCAGATCCTCGTATGTCTTCGGAACTGCCAAACCTTTTTTCTCCAGCTCAACCGTATTAGCAATAAATGCCGTCTCCCATGCATCAATGCCTACCCAATGCTCCGGACTTCTAGTATCTTTAAACTCAGCAAGAATCCGATCTACGCCAGCAGGAGAATAAGGCTCCAGCATGCTGTTTTGATCCAGTACTAGCAAGCTTGTTGCTGCAACGCCCCACACGACATCCGCTTGCGGATTATCCTTCTCAGCAAGCAGCTTAGCCGTAATGATACCTGTTGAATCACGAACAATATTTAATTTGATGTCTGGGTATTTTTCATAAAAAGTTTTCAAATATTCTTTAATAAGATCATCTTCAAGCGCAGTATATACGGTAAGCTCTTTACTGTCCGAATCTAGCGATGATTCTGTTGGTGCTGTTGCTTCTGAAGAATTGCCAGCTTTATTATTTCCTTTATTGCTCGATCCTCCGTTACCTCCGCATGCAGATAAAACCGTAACGATAACTATCATGCTCACAAGCAGAAACCAGCTTCTTTTCATTTTTTTCTCTCCCTTTGTTTGTTCTTCTTCTCTATTCCTACTATATGCTTGTTTGTTTAACGCACTGTAAAATACAAGTAAATAAATTGTTTTGTTTTTGGTTTCTTCTTTATAGTTGTGTTTTTCCTTTGAGTAATTTGCATTTGGTTGGTATAAAAAAAGAACCTCAAAGTCTTATTAGACTCGAAGGTTCCTTTGCCATGAACAGCTATTCTGCTACAATCCAGTGCACATCCTGATCATCAAGCTTGGAACGCCAAGCCTGCGGAGGCGCTACATCGCTAATAATCATATCAATCTCTTTAAAATCGGCAATCTTATAAAAATGGTTCGTTCCAATCTTCGTATAATCAGCCAACACGATCGTTTGCTTGGCTTGCTTCATGAAAGTTCTAGCCAACACGCCGCGCTCATCCTCATAGCTTGTTACACCGCTATCAATCTGTAAGCCGTCAGCAACGATAAAAGCCTTGTCCACATTAAAATTGGACATAAACTCCATCGCAAGCGTACCGGATGTCCGGTAATGCTTCGGGTTAATGCGACCGCCAATAAGCACGATTTCACCATCGAATATATTGCGATTTTTGTAGCCAATCAGCAAGTTTAAGGTATAAACGGATGTAACAAGAACGGTAAGTTGTTTTTTGTAAGCAAGTGAATCGATCATTTGCAGCGTGGTTGTTCCATCGTCGATGACAACAACGTCTTTATCCTGAATGAGAGAGGATGCAGCTCGTCCGATCCTTCTTTTCTCTTCAGCCTGCTGCACCTCGCGCCGAACATAAGCGGGCTCTTCCCGCTCCACATTAATCTTAACGGCGCCGCCGTATACTCGCTTCAGCTTAAGCTCATCCTCCAGCTCCTCCAAATAACGGCGGATCGTTTCCGATGATACATCAAGCGCCTGCACAAGCTCCGGCGTTCGAACCTTTCCTTTTAGCTGCAGCATATTAATGATGATCTGCTTCCGCTCTTCTCCGGCTAGCGACATCTCTATTTCCCCTTCGTCTTCAGCTTAGTCTACTGTTTTGATTATTAATCGTATTCTAGCCTACTTCAACTAAACTCTCAATCTTTTCATGAATGAGAATGCCGCGCTTGCTTAGCTGTTCAAATATAATGCTCGGTTCGAAAGCTTCTTCCGGTGTGATGATTCCTGTTTGATCTTTGCATAACGTCTGACCTCTCGCAATAAGCTCCGTCGCTATCGCAAGTGGAATGCCGACGTTTCTAGTGTACGCACGGAGTTTCTCCCAGCCTTCTGCTGAACCATCCGATGCAGGATGTGTATGGGTAAGTGTATGTTTGCAAGCTTCGCCAGTCTGTGCCGATATCCCCGTTACTTCAATATGAAGAGAATAGCCGTATAATTCCGTTTCATGGCCTTCCTGCGATTCGAATAAGTATTGCCCAATCGCATCCATAATTCCAATTTCCTGGCCTGCAATGTTTATACGATCGTTGCGCATAAACCCATAGTCATATAACGCACGGACGAGTCTCATATTTTGCTGAGGCCATGTACCGCGTACTTCAATTAACTGAACATCCTTGCTCTCAAGCGCTTTTGCCAGCGTTCGTGTCTCTGCGTGCGGAATAATGTATTGAATCGATTTGCCGTAAGGCTCTGGCAGCTCAATTTCTCGCGGCCTTGCAAAAGGCTCGACTTGTATAAACTGGCCTTTCTCATAAACTACACGGCCCGGCAGCTTCGGATCATACTCATAAACCGTTGTTTCCGCTATCGATTTGGAGAATGCAATCGGCCGGTATGAGCCATGACTAACCCGTACCTCATGTACTTCCTTCAACTGATTAGCAGCATGCATCGCCATCATTTGCGTTACACCGGGCGTCATCCCGAAGCCAGGCAAACACATTTTTCCGTTGCGGACAAATACATCGTGACTTGCATCTTCTTCGCCAAAGCCGTTCAAATTAATGCCGTGGCAGCCAGCCTCTGCAATACATGCCGTCGACAAGCCGTTTAATGTAATTGTAGTTCCATCCATTACAATATCGTAGCCGCGAAGCTGTTCTACCGTTGCCGCATGATCATGCACATTCACTCTGACTGCATTGACACGTTTATCATTCAGTGAGGCAGCAAGCTGCTGCGCCGCTTCCAGATTGAAATCACCGATCGTAATGACCTCAAATGAGGAGTACTGAACAAGGTCCAGCACCGCTTCCATACAAATTCGACCTGCACCGCCAAGACAAAATACTTTCATCGTCTTCACTCTCCTACTGTTCCTTGTCAAAGGATGAATAAATGCTTTTGATCACATGAACCAATCGTTCCATATCTGCTGGATTAACATCACCGATGCTGCCAATTCGGAAAGTCGGCTCCGAGGTCAGCTTCCCTGGATACAGAACAAAACCTTCCTTCTTCAAGCTTCCGTAAAATGATTCAAATGAAAAGTTAGCGCTTGGGTAACGAAATGCTGTAATAATAGGAGATTGCCACTCACGAGGAAGCAGCGCATTGAAACCAGCAGCCTCCATCCCCTCAGTTATTACTTGTTGATTGCTGCTGTATCGAGCTTCACGAGCCGCGATTCCGCCTTCAAGCTCCAGCTCCTTCAGAGCCTGATCGAATGCGCGAACGACATGTGTCGGCGAGGTATAACGCCATTTGCTGTTCGAGCGCTCCATCATGTCCCATTGGTCATACAAATCAAGCGATAAGGAGCGCGCATGGCCCTTGCACTTGGCAATGGCATCACGGCGGGCAACTACAAAACCAAAACCCGGTACCCCTTGGATGCATTTGTTGCTGCTGCTAATGAGGAAATCAATGCCTAGCTCATCTATGTCCATAGCTACACCACCAAAGCTGCTCATAGCGTCAACAATAAACGTGACATTATGGCGCTTAACAACTTGAGCTATTTCATTCAAAGGGTTAAGGATACCTGTTGTCGTTTCGCAATGTACGATGGCAACATGTGTAATCTGCGGATCATCCTGAAGTGCTTTCTCGATGACTTCCGGATCGATAGGATTGCGCTCGTCAAAACGGATTAGCGTAACTGAAATTCCAAGCACGTCGGCAATTTGAACCATTCGCTCGCCATAAGCTCCATTAACGGCAATAGCCAATTTACCGCCTTGCTTCGGCATCGCCGTGCCTATTGTGGCTTCCACGCTAAACGTCCCGCTGCCCTGCATCAATATAGCAGTATAGTCTTCTGCCGCCGCTTGTGCAGCAAGCTTCACGAGCCGCTCTCTTATCGAAGATACCAGCTGATTGTATTGATCATCCCACGTACACCAATCCTTCATCATCGCTTCCTTCACGGTTCGAGTCGTCGTTAGCGGTCCTGGCGTAAGAAGTAGATATGGATTTTCTGTTAGCAATAATGCATCATTATGTGATTTCATGGACGATCCCCCGCTTGCAGTCTTTCGTTGATGTGTGAAATAACGCCATCCAGCTCGCCAATCTCACGAATGATAAAATGTGCTCCCGCTTGCATCAAGCGATCCGAAACTTCAACAAACAGCTTCTCCTTCTCGCCCTCAGACAGGGCTTCCGTTTCCGCTTGTGTCAAACCCACTTCATTCCCGCCGAAAATAACGCCTACTGACCATACGCCTGCATGACGGCCTTCTCTCATATCCGCTTCGGTATCGCCGCATTTGACGATATAGCTCATCGGATACGTATCAAGCAGCTCCGCATTGCGGAAAATCATCCATGGATGCGGGCGCCCTTCGGCTGCTTCATCTGGCGTTACTGTACTATCTGGCGAATATCCTTGCTTCGCAGCTTCCGGCGCAATAATGTCCATCATGGGACGCGTATATCCTGTCGTCGTTCCAATCTTGATGCCCTGCTCGCGCAGTCTCTCAATAAGTGCTAGTGCTCCGGGCACTGGTGTTGCATATTGATGAAGAATGGAGAACAACATCGGTTCAAACTTTTCATACATTTCATCAATATCATTTTCATTTGGCATGCTGCCAAATTTCGCTTGCCATGCAGCAGACACAGCAGGATCGGAGCAAATATCGCGCAAATGATCTTTTTTCATGCGACCCATCGGCTTCCGAATCGCTTTAAACGACGCCTCAATGCCTCTTTCTTCGAATAAGCGGCGAAACGCTTCTACCGGCGCAAAGCTTCCATAATCAACCACTGTACCTGCCCAATCCAATATGACTGTTTTAATCATGAGTAAAAACCTCCATCGCATAATGTGTAATTGTTTTTTTGAAAAATTGTTTTTGGCATCGCCTTATCGCTTCTGCCAAGCTGACATTTTGCGTCTCAGCCTTGCCGTGCCCGCTTCATATAGAAAGCGAACGACAACATTGAGTAGCACAACGAGCACTGACATCGCTGCCGCCGCTGCCGTATCACCCGCATCGTCCATGCTGACGATGGAAACCGAGGCAATTCGCAAGTCCGACGCATACAGAAAGACCAGCGCAGATACCGTCACCATTGCATTTACGAAAAAGTAAACTGCCATTTCTAATATGGCCGGCAAGGACAATGGCACCGTAATGCGAGAAAATGTCCGCAGCTTCGAGACATTCATGGACTCCGAGACGTTGTCGAACTCCTTGTCCAGCATTTTTAAAGTTGCGGTCGCCGTCATGAATGGAACGGAGTAAAAATGCACAACATTAGCCAAAACTAGAATGATCATCGTTCCATAAATAAAGTGAAACGGATTGGCCGGATGATTAAAGAAATAAATAAAAGATAATCCGATGACCAGCCCTGGAAGCGCCAGCGGCAAAATCGACAAGAAATAAGCAGCTTGCCGGATCGGACGATAGACACGTCCATTTTCGATCAAATAAGCAAACAAGAACGTAATGATCGTCCCGATTACCGCTGTCCAGGCGGCCATCTCAATGCTGTTCCAGAACGGATCGAAGCCACCTGCCGCTGCATTGGAGAAGTCGAAGTTGCTCCACGTTAGCGACATGTCATACGGCCACTTTTTCACGACCGAAGCAAGCAGAACAGCTCCCATTAACAGCAATATCATGGCTGATAAAACAATCGCATACGTATACGCCCAAACATTGCGCAGCCGATTGTTCTTCACGGAATAAGGAACAGACTTTGATGTGACGTACGCCTGCTGCTTCCGCGTGACGATTCGATCCACGATAAACGCGAGAATGGCGGGAATGGTCAGCACGATGCCGACTACAGCTCCCATAGACATATTTTGCTGACCGACAACCTGTTTAAAAATATCAGTAGCCAGCACGTTATACTGTCCGCCTACGACCTTCGGTGCGCCAAAATCAGTGAAGCTGAGCGTAAAACAAATGACGACTGCGCTGAGCAGCGCATATTTCACAGACGGCAGCGTTACGGTAAACATTTTTCGCAAGCTGCTCGCGCCCATCGACTCGGCTGCCTCATATAAGCGATAATCGCTGACGGCAAGCCCCGCGCACAAAATAAGAAACGCCTGCGGAAACGTATAGATGACCTCAGAAATGATGATGCCTACTTTTCCATAGAGCGGAATTCGCCATTCGAACGGAAGCATTCCGAACAACCCCGTAGAGATAAGGCCTTGATGACCAAATAAATAAGTAAGCGCGAGCCCGTGCATCATGGTTGGTGCGAATAAGGGCAGCATGGCAAGAGCTTTGAAGAAGGACTTACCTTTAATATTGGTGCGAGTCAATACGAACGCCAGCCCAAAGGCAAGCGGCACTGCAATCGCGGTTGTAGCTGTGGATACGGTAATCGTGTTCAGCATCGATTGAATGAGTGATCTTGACTGCAAATACGATGAAAAATGAGTGAAGCCAACCAGATTTCCATCCGAATCCATGAACGCCTGCTTAAACATCGCGAACAGCGGCAGGACAATAACAGTAATAAGTGTGAGCAGGACTAGCACTAGCAAGAGCTTAATAACCCCATTGCTCTCCCGTAGCTTTTGATTGCTTTTTCTCACCCACTGCGAGGGCAGAGCTTGATCTATTTTCCCTTTCATTCTCTACCTCCCCACGTTCCCAGCGATTGCCGCAGGATAATGAAGCATACGCTCTTGCGGCAATTGAAGATGAAACAGCTTATTGCGGGACCATTCAAATCGATTAGCTATTTGCGCGGATATATCTACCGTTACGCTTATGTCCGAGTGATTCCCGTGTTCATTCGCAAGCTGCAAGCTTACACGATAAAATGCGCCACGAAACTCCACATGCTGAACAAATCCGCTAATTCCGCTATCATTAGATAGGCCGACCGTATGCTTTTCCTCATCAATCTGGATATGTTCCGGCCTTATAGCTAACAAATCATTTGGGCTTGCCCCCATCCATCTTTCAGTTCCTACAGGAAAAAAATTAATAGCCCCAATGAAATCAGCGACAAAAGGCGTATTCGGCTTGTCATATACCTCCTGCGGCGTGCCAATTTGGACAACCCGTCCTTGATCCATGACGACAATCTGATCCGCCATCGTCAGCGCTTCCTCTTGGTCATGCGTAACCATAACCGTCGTAATGCCAAGTCGCTCTTGCAGCTCGCATAGCTGTTCGCGCAGCTTCTCCCGCACCTTCGCATCAAGCGCAGAAAGCGGCTCATCCAGCAATAAAATATCAGGCGATAAGGCGATTGCTCTTGCGAGCGCCACCCGCTGCTGCTGGCCTCCGGAGAGCTGCGCTGGATACCGATCCCTCACCTCAGTCAGTCCAATGAGCTCCAGCATCTCCTTCACGCGTTCTTCAATTTGACGCTTCGGCTGCTTCCCTTTGAGACCGTAGCCAATGTTGTCGCTCACACTTAGATTTGGAAATAGCGCATACGATTGAAAAACGATGCCAAAGTTGCGTTTGGACGTATGCTGCGTCGTAATATCATTCCCATCAAGGATAACGGTGCCGGCATCAGTCTGCTCAAGACCCGCGATAATACGCAGCAATGTCGTCTTGCCGCAGCCGCTTGGGCCGAGCAGACATGTGAATTTCCCTTTCGGAATATGAACGCTGACATCATGGAGTGCTTGAAAGCTGCCAAATGCCTTGCGAATACCATTAATCGCTAATCCTTCATTTTTCATTCTCATTCTCCTTGTGTTCTCGTAATAATCGTTCAAGAACGGTATGATGAAGTTAAAGCATTTGCATCGTTGATCTATTAGCAGTTTAAAATAGATTTGTTAAGTGAGTGTCAAACACAAGTAAAGATTGTGTGTTTAATTGCTTTTATTATGGTTTTAAGTTGTTTTAAAGATCCGAATGCTGTATTTTATGTGCAACAACCTTTTTTTCATTTCTTTAGCAAAGACAACAAACTAAAAAAAGGACGGGTTCTACACTTATGACAACGATTATTTTCGACTTGGACAACACGCTGATTTGGGATGAGAAAAGTACAGAAGAGGCACTCGATGCAACATGCGAAGCAGCCGAGCAAGCATTGGGCTTACAAATAGGACTTTTAAAGCAATCTATCATTCGATCTGCTCATTCTGTATTTCGTGAATTGGAATGTTACGCTTACTTAGCGAATATTGAAGTAACTGCGATGGAAGCGATGTGGGCTCGGTTTGATGATGGAGCAGCAGCAGAGCTGCAAATAATGAAAGAGGCAGCGCCTGCTTTTCGTAAAAACGTTTGGGAGAGAGGACTACAAGAGCTCGGCATCCACGATGAAGACCTTGCAGTCAAGCTAGCTGAACAGTTTCCAGCCGAGCGGCGCAAGCGCCCTTATGTATATGAAGAAACATTTGAGGTGCTCGAAGCATTATCTGCAAAATACCCGCTTATGCTGCTGACCAATGGAACACCTGATTTACAGAAAGAGAAGCTCTATGGCATTAACGGATTATCCGATTATTTTCCTCATATCGTTATTTCGGGAGAGGTCGGCTGCGGCAAGCCGGCTCCGCAAATTTTCGAGCACACGATGAATCTCGCGGGGCTAAAACCAGAGCAATGTCTAATGGTAGGAGATAATTTGTTTACCGACATTTTGGGAGCGAGCCGAACTGGTATAGCAAGCGCCTGGCTAAATAGATCGAGACAGCAACTGCCAGAAGGTGCTGCGCGTCCAACTTTTGAGATACAATCCTTGAGAGAGATAGAAGCGCTGCTTCCTCTATAAGTTGTTTTTAATACTATAAAAAGAGGCTCCACCTTGTCGTTTCGACGAGGTGGAGCCTCTTTTTAGTAATTTCTTCATATTGCGATTACACCTGTTTAACAACACAACCTTATGATAAAGAAGAATCAAAAACACACAAAAACAATTAATCACATTATTTAATGACATTATTTGTTTTTTTTTTAATCTATGTGTGGGAAGGATGTTGGATTATGGCCCCTATGCCATAAAAGTAAATCTACTGTCCCCTAATCGATTTCACGAGACACCTATTCGAAAAATTGGAGGTTATTATTCATGAATAAGACGATAAAAAAAGCATTTGTATCTACGCTTGCTGCCGTTACATTAATTACCGCATCAGGAGGATTTGTTCCGCTCAGCCAAACCGCTTTTGCAGCGGTCGTGAATGCCGACCTTCATGCAAAATTCAGCTTTGAGAACAATGCCGCTGATAGTTCCACAAACAATCTCTCGGCTGACATTGTCGGCACTCCTACTTACGTTCCCGGAAGAATCGGACAAGCCCTTTCTTTAAGTTCAACTAGCGCCAATAAACAATACGTAAATCTAGGCAAGCCATCACAGCTCCAATTCGGAGTCGATAAAAGCTTCAGCTTCTCCTTCTGGGTGAAGTCCTCCGGCGTAGATTCCGATCCTTCCATTTTATCCAATAAAGACTGGAACAGCGGAGCTAATGTTGGCTACAACCTCTCTCTTCATTCCGATAAGAAATTAAGATGGAATTTCAACACGGCAGGCGGAACACGCATAGATGCTGATATTCCAAACGTCGCTAATGGGAGCTGGCACCATATCGTCATCTCGCATGACCGTACCGTTGGACGCGTAGATTTTTATAAAGATGGCGTGCCTGTTGCAGTCTCTACTTCGAACGGGACCAAATTCAATAATATCGCTAGCGCAATTAGCATTACTGGCCGCACAGGAACGATCGATTCTGGCCTTTCCACAATGCTCGGCAATGATGGCACTGGCAAATATTCTGCAGCGTTAGAAGCGCAGCTCGATGAGGTTCTCATTTTGAATCGTGCGATCACCCCTGAAGAGGTTACAGAAATCTTCAATAGTGCTCCCCCCATTGTAGTCAGCGATAAATTCAATGGCACGCTGAAATTCGTAGGTGCAACAGCCACAGCTCCTGGCACAGAATTTAGGCAGATGCTCGACCTGCGCACCCCTTCCATGACAACAGCGATCGACGGCGCGAGCGTAGAAATTGCCTATGACAGCAGCAAATTCACATTCTCACGTGCAACGAAAGCAACGAAAGTAGACACTTCAACACCAGGCATCGTTAAGCTGGAGCTCCCAGCTGGAAGTGTATATAACAAAACCAACCCTTTAGAATTCGCGTCATCTACACTGTCCGATGTTTACTTTTTTGCGAAGGATGTTAGTGGACAAGGCACGATTCAAGTGACTTCTGCTGAATTTTTCGTAGGCGGTAATAAATATGTGAAGGAATCGTTGAACACGCCTGCGCAAACTGTTCAGATTAATACAAAAGCATCTGAGGATATTAACAAAGACAGTCATATTACGATCGGTGATGTTGCCTTGGCTCAAGGGAAATCCGTTCAAGAACTAACCAATATTGCTGATAAAGTAAAATATATGCCTTACAAACGAGTTGTCGTTATCGGCATTGACGGTGCCGGCATGTCGGTATCGAAGGATGCGCCATACTGGGAAACGCCAAGCTATGTGAAGGAAACGGTAGGCGACCGCCTAAATTTGCCTGCACTGCGCGGCATCATCGAGAAAGGCGCTGCTAGTTACTCCGTCACAACGACGCTGCCTACCGTTTCATCTCCTAACTGGGGTGCCATGTTAAATGGTGTGGACTACAGCAAGCATCAAATTGACAATACGATTAGCGCAAATAATACCTATAGTGAAACATCGCCTTATCCGTCCGTCTTCAAAAAATTGCGTGAACAATTCCCGGAGACTAAGCTTGCTGCCTTTACAACTTGGTCCAACATCATTAATGGACATATTGAACCTTCCCTTGGTGCCGAAGGATATTCTGCGGGCGATAAAGCAAACGTAAATGCTTTTGCAAAATATGCGGCAGACGGCAGAGCATACGATGCATCCCTTATTTTCTTCCAATTGGATGATGTGGACGGTGTCGGACACTCGCTCGGTTTCTATACGAAGGATTATTACGCAAAACTTATGGAAACAGATAACCTTGTAAAAACGATTTATGACTCGTTAAACAGCAAAAACCTGCTGGACGATACGCTTATTCTAATGACAGCCGATCATGGCGGCGGCACAGAAAACGCAGATCATACGCTCGGCAGCGCTACTGCCCATGGACAAGATTCGCCGCTTGCCAAAACGGTATTTATCGCAGCAAACGGAAGAACAATTGCAACGGATGTAGGCAAGGAGAAGCTTTTGCAAGGAGGAACAACGAAGGATATCGCTGCAACGATATTAGCTGCACTGGAGGTCGATTCGCCGATTGGCGATTCCAAGACGATTGACGGCATGTTCGTCCCTCAGAAGGATCAGAACAAACCGGATGCTCCGAATCTTCAGTTAACCAAAATTGTTGACACCACTTCTAAACAATTAAAAGGTTATGAGCTCGCCGTTAGTCATCTGAACACAGATGCTAAAGCCTTGGATATCGAATTAGAGACTGGCGATCTAACTGTCCAATCGATTAAGCCGCTTCAAGCTGGCATTACCGTATTACGAAATGAAAGTGCCAATGGAAAAACAAGAATCGTCCTCACAGCAGATTCCGCCATCTCGCCGGATCAGCCTATTGTACGGTTAGTAACGCAGTCCCAAAATAACGGTGCATCAGCGGTGCTTCATCAAGCGATGATCGCAAGTGGACAAGGAAAAGAGTCATTGCCTAACTTCACCGCTTCCGTTAAAGAAGAAGGGACAGAAACATCCGGTCCAACTGCTGTATTGGAAGGAAAAACGTCTGTCGTATCCGGTTCAACCTTTACGATTAAGCTAGGCTTGAATGATGTTTCGGACAACGTCTATGCACAAGATATCTCATTTAACTATGACCCGAATGCATTTGAATATGTAGCTAGCCGTTCACTTCTTGAAAGGGTTCAAATTGTGAATGCCATCCATGATGAGAAGGGCAAAATCCGACTCATTCTTGCTAGCGAAGGGGTAGAAAACGCGGTTACCGGAAGTAAACAGGTTGTGGAGCTTACTTTTAAAGCAAAAGAAATACAAACGGTTACTACAGGTAAAGTGACTGCGGATTCGATCTTAATTTCAAACGGCGAAACTGAAGTTAATGCTGCTCCATTCACCTTGAATATCCAAGTAACGCCAAAAGAAACGACAAACCCTGCCGATCAAAACCAAGACGGCAAAGTCAGCATTTCGGATTTGGCCCTCATCGTTATTCATTACGGCAAACGCGAAGGAGCAGCGGATTGGGAACAAATAAAACAAGCTGACGTTAACAAAGACGGTGTCATCGATCTATTAGATCTTATTCTCGTCGCTCGCTCCATTGTAGAATAATAAGTATCATTAGCAACTTGTCCCATATGATAAACTATAACATCCCCATGGCTCAGGCCTATGGGGATGTTATTATACTTTCATTTAGTTAGAAAGCGTTTGGAAAGCCTTGCGTTTACGCTTTGGCTAAATTATTGCTTACAGCCAAGAACGAGAAATGATGACAAGAAGGATAAAAAGGACAAGAATAAATCCAATACTTGAGAATCCGCCGCCGCAGCCTACGCCTACTCCTGCAACTGGGTAAGGTGCGCAGTTTCCAGGACCTACATTAGCACCTGCTACTCCATAGCTCATTTGTTCATCTCCTTTTTGTTGACTTACACAGTATCCTATGATTCTGGGGCAAAAGTGTATGGGCTTTTGCAGGAAATGAGCAGATGCCTAAAAAGGCCATCTATTATTGCTTGTCTGTGCATAAAGTAAACGAAGGAAACTTTTTTATAGGTACATATGGAATTAGAGGGATGGTGTTAAAATGGGCTTTTTGGACGCATTAATGGGGAACGCCTCTGAAGTCAATCCTGACGAGGCGCAAAGAGAATTTGGCAACTTGCTCAGTAGATCGGAGAATGTAGAAAGAGCGTACAAGCTAATTCGCGACATGTTTATTTTTACGAACAAACGTCTCATCATCATTGATAAACAAGGAATAACCGGCAAAAAGATCGATTTCCATTCCTATCCTTACAAAAGCATTACTCATTTCAGCATCGAAACAGCCGGAAACTATGATCTGGATGCCGAGCTGAAGATTTGGATATCAGGCAGCGTCGCGCCCATCCAAAAAACATTTAACAAAAACCTGAACATCTACGATCTACAGAAGGTTTTGGCTGAATATGTCTTAAAATAAATGATGAACCCCGCAGACCTTAGAGGTCGGCGGGGTTCATTTATTTTCGCGAGAGTATCATTGTATTCAGCCATGCCAGCTCCGAGAGCGTTAACGTACCTTGCTCCGCTTTCTCCCTCCATTTGGTGTCCTGTAGAAGCTTTTGCTCCGTAAATTGTCCGAGGGTGTTAATTAAAAGCTTTTGTTCTGCTTCTGATAGATTCAGATCTGATTTTCGATTGTCGGTTGGCAGTTTCATTTTCTCCAGTACCTTCTGTTTGAAATGGTCCCATCCTGTCCACTTGCCATTATCGTACATCAATCTTGGGCAAATTTTCCCGCTCCAATCGTAATGGCGACGCAGGCGATCGATTCCCCAGCCGTACTGCTTGAGCAGCTTTGCTGCTAATTCACAAGTATTGGATAGTGTTTTTTCATAGTCTCCACTCTCGCAAATCTCAATGCTTATCGATGTTCGATTCCCGCTTGCAGCGCCGCTCCCGTCGCCCGCATGCCACGCATTCTCATTCAGCGGTAAACACTCAATAACCTCAAACTCGTCCACAACAAGATGATAGGATGCGGTGCGATTATTAGTCGGGTTCGTGAGCCACGCCCTTTCATTTCTCGCTGAGCTGGTAGGGTTGCCTGTGTTGTGAATGGTAATAGATTGCGGCAGAAGCAAATGGCCTGGGCGGCGATTGTTGGGGGTGGATGGGGGTATGTGGTCGATTGTATATTTATTGGTTTGGATCATCATTTTCAACCCTAACTAAGGTCTGTTTGACGATTTGATGACCAAACACCGCAAATGCTCCAGCTAATAAGCCTTGAATAATAGCTTCAGCCCCCCAACCAATCAACCATACCGTAAGCCCTACAGCAGCACCAGTAACGATGTATACAATACTCCAGTTTGGCACGTGAGGCGTTTGCTTAAGAGAATAACCAAGCACCCAACAAGCAGCAACAACAATTAATAATTTTGGATCGATCAATTGAAAAATAGTTCTCCATTCCATATTAAACACCCTTTTTAATTTTGATTGTACTACTATCAAGTCGATCAATCCTGTTATGGGCTTGTTTGGCCGACTCTTCCACCCTCGTTACGCGCTCTGATAGCATATCAAATCGTTTGCCTTGCGCTCGTTGCTCCAACCTAACCTCATCTACGCCACGCATGATGTACTTTACATCCGTTCGCAAAATTGCGTCCTCGCCAGCCTCTGCTTTTACATCTTGTCTAGCTGTTCGGTTTCTGCCCAACCAGCCAATAGTTATCCCACTTATAACTCCCAATGCTGATAGCAGCATTATTATAGATGATTGCTCCATAAATACCCCCTATGACGTTCCCGCGTCCTCGTTATTTTCTTTTGCGACCGATTCCTTATATTTTTCTATACTTGGATATTTGGGCACTTTGCGATTACCTCAGCGATCACAAGAACGCGATCTTCCTGGGATAAATTGTAATTAGTAATAATGTCGATTATTGCACCCTCAGTGCTGTCATATCGAGTCACACAAGCGTTTGCGATTATACGAATCTTATCAGATGGCATTGCCAAGATTTTCACCTCTCCATTAAAAATCAAAAGCCCCTGTGAGGGGCTTTTACGCTTTTGTAAACAATTCAGCTAATGCTAATTCAATATCTGCTAAACGAGCTTCTTTACCAGCTAGTTGTGTCTTTATGATTTCGAACTCTTCTTCTCGTGTTGGTTCCCGGTCTTCATATTCATACCATAGTACTCCGGTTAACGTGTTGCCGTAGTGTATTGGTATAGGAATATAATGTAGATTTACGTATTACGCATCTATCGCCCCCTCTGGCACATCAGTTAGATCAAAATATACAGCTTGTACTCTAGCTTTGGAAACCCGCGTCTTCGTTATTTTCTTTTGCGACTGATTCCTTATATTTTTCTATACTTGGATATTTGGGAGCTTTGCTATTACCTCAGAGATTACAAGAACACGATCCTCCTTGGCTAAATTGTAATTAGTAATAATGTCGATCATTGTACCCTCAGCGCTGTCATATCGAGTTATACAGGCGTTTGCGATTATACGAATCTTATATGAAGACATTGCCATAATTCCACACCTCCTTTCTCAATAAAAAAACAGATCCCAATGGGGAACTGCTACAATGTAAATAGTTCAGCTAAAGCTAGCTCTATATCCGCGATTCGGGAGTTTTGCATAGGGATTGTCTCTTTTATAGAATTGATCTCTGCCTTGTATTCATTCTCGCTTAAAGGCTTCAACTCAGGAACAGCTACGATCTTCCCATTTAGAAGCTTATACCAACCACCGTTTACGCTGAACGGCAGTTCACCATCATGTGTATATGGCACGTAGCCCTCATGTTCATATTCGATGTAATCCCGAATGATGCTATCCTCGTCCAACTTAAAATAATGTGTCTTACTAGCCATTATATTTCCCTCCTAATTATGTGTAATAACTGCTGTACCTGTGGTGCCTTGTCCGATGTTTTGTTGAGCCTTGCCCATTAAAGTCGCTACACCAGCCCAATTCCCTCCGGAGGAACGCCATGCCCAATCGCCTACTTTATGAACTAAAAAAGTAGTTTGAGTTGAGAAATTGGCACTATGCCACGGTGCGATTATGTGACTGCCATCAGGGAGCAACTTACTGATAGCGATCCCTGAGTTTCCGTTTGTGTTAGATCCATCAAACTTGCCTTGAAACTTCGATAGGTTCGTCTGAATGAATGTCGACGCTCCTGTTCTCTTATAAACAAGCAACCCACCTTGAGCTCCATTCCCCATTGAACCAAGAACGTAAAGATAATTTCCATCAGGGGAAAACTCAGCATCCCATATATACCACTGGTAGAAACTTCCGTCTAATACAACTTGATCATCAGGAAAGCGATACATGTTTCCGTTAGCATCTATATTCGCCATTTGCCGCGGGGAACTATTGTTTCCTAGCATGATTATAAACCCGTTATCAGGCGAAAACGCAAACGCGCGAGCATACGACCCGTAAAACGGACTAGGCCTATACGAGAATGCGTCGCTGTCCATATTCGGCCTATAGTATAGATACATTACGTTATTATCCAAACCAGTAACCAACATCTTACCATTAGGCGACCATACAGGAGGTGAGGCGCTTCCTGCTGTGCTAGTGGGTAGACTCGGTAGATCCGCCAACTTAACCAGTACATCTCCAAACCTCCTGAAAACATGAAGGTATGGAATAGCTGATTCATACGTAACTGCTAAACAGTTACCATCAGGCGACCATGACGCTCCTGTAGCCGATCCAAGAAGCCATGAGGCCGGATTTGCTAACTTATTAAACGTGTTTCCTGTTCTCTTGTACCAAGCACCAAACGGCGCGTAATAGCCACTCAAGAACATATAGTTTGCATTAGGAGAAAAAGAAACCCTTAACGCTCCCACCAACATATCGTTTATAGTACATGGAGTGAAAGTCCCGTTGATGACGTCTGTCCATACATAAGTCGGGCCATCTGTATAACCTGTACACATTGCGAGAAAGTTTCCATCACTGGATATATCGGAATGACATTCCGGCTTATTAGCTGTGTAATTCCCCGGCCTGTTATACTGCATTGGGAAATTGGCTCTTGAATAGATAGGATCATTAACCGATATATTCTCTCCGGCTAGAACTGTCTTTGCATATTGACCGTTCGATGCTTCGGTATATGTGCCATTAACTCCAAACACATTTACGCCAGCTTTGATATTAGCAGCTATAAAATCGGGATCATTTGCAATAACGGAACCATAACCATTAGCATTCACACCTGCTGTATAGTAGCCTGTGGGCGTCTCCATAACAAGATTACCCCCAGCGTCCGCTTTAACTGAAAGGGCAGTCGTATACCCCCCGTTCATAACAGACATGGCACGGTTTGGCATAGTACCTGTTTTCTTAGTGCCACCTTGATAGTACGTTTTCCCTAGTAGCACTTCGGCGACAGGGGCATTAGCGTCAGTACTGATTGCGCTAATCTTAGCAGCTAGTTGAGCGTGAGTGTCGGAACCTGTTGCCGCTTGGCCCATGCCAGTAACAGCAGCTGCAACCGCCGTTTTCCCATTACTGGCAGATATAAAAAGCTCACTCAATGCACCTTCGACGTTTGTTGCAGTAAAAATATTACCCGCATCTGCGACTGTAATCATAGACGCAGCATGCGTCGATGGATGCGTATAGTTATTCGCCCCAGCTGCAATCCCATCCAGCTTCACCTTATCTGCCGCAGACTGAAGACCAGCTGTGGAAGTAGTAGCTACAGCCGTACTTGCCTTAGCATTCCAAGCCGTTTTCTCAGCGTCAGTCACAAATCGATTGCTCGCATCCTGAATAATAACGGATGCAGGATGATTAGCCGGATGCACATAAGCATTCGCCCCAGCAGCAACGCCTGCCAGCTTCGTTTTCTCCGCTGTCGTATAGTCCTCTGTAGATAGCTGCTTTCCAGCCACTTTATCTACCTTGTTACTAACCGCAGTATCCAATATATCCGCATTCCCATTTAAATCCGCAATATCGACAACATCAGTTCCTTCCGGTTTTTTCAATCCTAAATTCCCTGTCGTTTGCATATTTTCACACTCCCTCGTAAACTCTTAATTCACTCCATGTCTTGCTTCGCGCTTGATTCCATGTCATCGTTCCTATCTGATTCCACACTGTATAGGTGTATTTCAATGCAAAAGCTAAATGAGCCGGCTTAATATCCTCTAGCATTTGGATAAAGCCAGCCATATTGGGCGGAATCCCCTTCGTCCCGACAAATACGACCTCGAAACGGCTCTCTGCCGGATATTCAACTACATTCACCTCACCGCCAGAGAAAGCAATAGCTGTTTGGATAATTTTAACTTTAGTCGTCGTACCAGCTCCGCGCAGCTTGGCTAAAATACTCTCGCGTCGTCGAGCATCCGGCAAAGAGGAGTCGCTTTTCAATCCAAGCACATTTTCCCATCGCGTCAGTCCCCACGTAGCCGAATGTACAAAATATTGGTCAAATGCCGTTTCAATCGTCTCAGCCTGCTCCCCTAGTTCGCCGCCAAGCTTAGATTGAATAGCTAGCATTTCTACGATTTCATAATAATAGGAAGGCAAATATTTCATGAGATCTATTTCCGTATGGAGAATCTCCTCCCCGTCGTCCCTATCTTCCCCATACGTCTGTTCGCCAAATAAAGCTAGACTATAGGACAATACCTACACCCCCTTTAGCTGATTCCAGGTTACTCCCGGTCCAAGCTTTCCGCTGGCTAGATCATAAGCGAGTTTCACCGCATTGGCCGTCGCCGCTTGTACAATACTCGTGCTGTTAACCGCATTGTTTAATTGAACAACACCAGCAGCTGTTACCGACGCAGCAGGCAATCTGTCCACGGCAACGGTACCCGAGGTAATATCTGCAGCCGCGTGAGCATGCGCAGCCGGGGCAAAACTTACAGGTTTGCCGCTAATACCAGCCCAAGGCGCGCTGTCCGCTGCTTCCGCACTATCGATCTTTCCGTTGTTGTTCGTATCGTAAATACTTTTGAGCATGTCGCCCGTCGCCTGCGCTGCAGCAAGCACAATATTCCCGCCGGCTGTACCAATGTACAGCTTCTGGGTATCTGTGCAGTACCCTAACTCACCGACTTCAAGCAGCCCAATGCTCGTTTCCAAACCTCGCCTCAATTGAATGAGTACTTTTCTTGGCATCTGCTCGCCTCCTTAGAACGTACCGCCATCAATGACGGCAACCCTTAAGCGATTTCCGTTCGCAGCATCATAAACGATGCTGTCTGCATCAATATTTGCTTCTATGCCTGTCGCATTAACGAGCACGCCTTTGCCAGCTTTTGCGCTAACTGCTGCACCTGCCACCGCAATCCCGTTCCCCGCTCCAACGCTAAGGGTGACGGTATCGGCCTGCCCTCCGCCTGTAAGTCCGCTGCCAGCTGTAATCGTCTGAAGCGCGCCGCCAGTTCGCACCCATGCGGTACCATTCCAGCTAAAAATCTTCTGCTCATCATCGATGTAGCATGTCCAGCCTACTTGCGGCGTGTATAAATCCCAAGCTGTACCGTTCCACTCGGCAATTTTGTTAACTTGCGAAGCCCACACGCCCGTTGCGCCTGCAGGAATCAAATAACGATCCGCTAAAACAGGTGAAGCTGGCGGGGTCACTAAGTCCTTATCCTTAACCGAAGCTTGCGGCTCGATATTATGCTTCGCAAGCTCAATTTCATTTCTAATCTTTTGCGCTGACCACAAATCGGTGATAGCCAAGCCCGCATCATTAATAAGCCTGTGCTTGGTTGGATCGTCCAGATGCGTCTTAATCTCAGCAGCTGTTTTCACGTTCACTCCATCGGACACCTTATTTACATTGCCGCTGGTTACGTTAGCTTTTAGCACCTTTGCATAGGTTGCACCTTCTGAAATGTCATCCAGCGTTCCCGTCAAATCGGTAAGCTTCTGCGCATTGATTCTTCTCCATGCGGTACCGTCGTCAGCATACAAATATCCATTGTTTGTACCGCTGCTCACGTAATACAACCTACCCATGGCTGCTGCGGCTGGTCTAGCTGCTTCTGTGCCGGATAACGCGCGTCCTACCATGCTATTTGTTGTCCCATCACCGACATAAACTTCCTTCGTATCTGTGCAAAATCCCATTTCGCCAGCCAATAAAGCGCCGAATGCAGTTAGCTCTGCTTTTGTTCCACGCTTGATCTGAATCGTCTGTGACATTTAATTCCTCCTCAAAAATGATCCGCCATCGATACTTCCGCTTTTCTTGTATCTCTCTACTTCTAATTGCGTTGCAGAAATACTCACCTGCAAATCATTAATATCTGCTGCTTCCACCCGATCGCCTGGCGTCTCGTAGGTAACAAAGACGGCTTCAGCTTGCGCAAAAAGCTTAATTCGGAGCCTCCAAGGCGTCTCAGCCGGTACAGTCAGAAAATAATTGTGTATTTTCTCGCCCGATAGGCCGGGTCCTGTATAGACCTGAATACTGTCCTTGCGTATGTCATCATGTGCAAGGTCTCCCTCAAATAGCCCTCCAAGAACGGCAAGCTGCTCTTCTATAACGTACAGCTCGCTACCTTCCTTTTTGTTCAGCTTCACCGTAAATTGATCTACCTCCGCAGGATATCGCATAGGCTACACCTCCAATTCAACAAGCCCCGCAATAGGTACTTCATCAATTTCAAGTCCGATATTTGCGCTTCCGCCATTCAGTAAAAGTCGATCGTAGTCTAAGACCCCCGGTATAGCTAAAAGCAAAGTACCGAGCTTAGCGATACTCACATAATTAATGCGAAACGCCGTTTCATCTAAATAGACAGTGAGTGCTTTAGCAAAAGCCGTGCTCACAAGCTGAATCGTATATCCTGCTGCAAGTGTAACCTTAGCATTGATGCCAATGGGCACACTCAAAGCCGAAACGATTGAAACCTCTGCACCGATCGGCCTGTTCTCATTAATATAATCAAGCACCGCATGCTGCAGCACCTCGCTCGCTGGCTGCTTATCCGAATTGACGATAACAACCTTCACGGTCCCCGGACCATCCCATAAGGGCATCACTCTTGCTCCGCCAACACCGGGAACCGACAGCGCCCATCTCATATAATCTGATACATTGCCGCTCGTCCCCGGATTTTGAACCTCGGCAAAAAAGCGGCTGCGCAGCTGTGTATCCGACTCCTCGTCCTCACCTGGTACCAGCACATCGACTAGCTCTGCACGAGCAAGCGAGCTAATATAATCGATAGGCAGCATATCGCCAAACTGCTGATTACCAGCTGCTCCCTCTGTTTCACTTTCGAGAACAAAAGAGCCCACTTTCAATCTCTCTCTTACGATGTAATTAACCGATTCTGCCGAAAAACGGCTTCCAATCGGCACGTCCATTGCCGCTCCGCTGGAGCCATAAAATTTACCGAGCCGCTTCGCTCTCGTAGCCGCTTGCCTATTGACGCCAAAATCAGCTGTACGCCTAGACAAATATTCCCCGCTCGATGTATCTGCAAAAGCTAAATCAATATTGACGTCCAGCTTAGCATAAAGCTCAGAAAGCTCTGCAGCCGCCGGTGCCAGCGCATCATAAATAATGCTGCCTTCCCGCTTATCTACATTACCTTGTACACGATCCAGCATTCGCTGGAGCAAATAGCTAAAGGTCATGTTTTCATACATTTTGGCTTACCTCCTCTCCGAAGCTTCCAAACTCCGTTACGACAGTAAACTGGACAACGATAGCTTCATCTTTAACGTCGTACTGAAAATCAATGACATCACTCACCCGCTCATCTTGCAAAAGCGCCTCTTGAATGCTGCGCTTTAGCTCTGATTGAACATAAGATGGCGATCCTCCAAGCAAGCTCTCCAGCTCGGTACCATAATTGGTGCTGTAGCAAAAATAGCGGTATCGCTCCGTTTGCAATATTTTGAATACAGCCTGCTTTACCGCTTCTAACCCGTCAGTCCTGCCTACGATCCGTTTGCTTGCTAAATCAAGCTTATAGGTCTCGCTCGTTTCGAGCTCCTCTACCGTCGTTACCTCCGCAACATTTGCTCCCTGTGGAATCATGGCTTAGCCACCTTATCGAGTACTACAAATTGTTGACCGCCTTGTACGCGGAGCATTAACACCGCATCTCCCGCTTCCAAGCCTGTGCGGATGACCAGCTTTTCAGATGTTTTCAGCTGAGTTTCATACTTAACGAGGCTTTCCGGTATAATTAAAAAATCCTCTGATAAAGTAAAACGTTGATCGACGTTTACTTCCAGAGGATTGATTTGAATGACTTTTCCTACCATGACGGCTAGCGGATTCCCTGCAGCGTAGGCTGCGGCTCCCGCTTTCTTGATCGACTCCAATAATGCCATTAAATCACCCTCAATTCCAGCTTCATCGTATGCGAATCTCCTTCGAATTTATGCGAGCATTCATCTACGAGAAAATATTGGTGAATGCCGAGCTCATCAATCACTACGGGTACATAACATCCCGCTCTAACTCGCAAATCACCAATGGCATCAATACTGATGCTCTTTTGCTCACGGTTTTTCAGCATCATCAGTTGGCTAAGCTGTTCTATTATTTGTGCCTCATTCATTTTCTCATCCGCCTGCTGATAGAGCAAAAGCCGTCCCCATTTCGCAATTGATGCGCTATCCTTCTCTACGTGATATTCACGTACGCCTATATCTTTGTTATCCTTATAAATCATAATTTGATTGTATGTGTCACCGTCAATTGATCGCTTCATTCCATAATCAAACATAAGGCTGTAATCGCCAATGACAAAATCAACCTTCATCTCCTCCACATTGCGCAAGGAAAGCTTTCCGAAATCATCCAAAAGTATAAAATTTCCGCCTGAATGAATGAGTGTTAGATCAAGTGCCTTACAAATAATATCAAGCAGCTTTTTATTATCCTCCAGCATGGATGGAATTTTGTACTTGGTATCCACGAGCACGCCTGTCTCCAAGCCAAAATCATCGGCAATTTTCTTCACGATTTGAGAGGCGGTAACCCCTTGAAATTTATAAAAATAATTGCTTAATAAATAGCGAATCTGATCATAGGCTTTTATCGAGATTCTCTCATCCATACCGGTATTCACTTCAAATACATATCCGTAAAATACATTAATATTATCTTTGCGGACACGAATGACATCGCCATTGTTCACCTCAAATGAAGCACTTTGAAATGGACTTCCTTTAAGCACCGTCATATCCAGACTAGACGCCGCTCCAATTCGTTTCGTCTTGTAGGTGAGCGAAGGAACAAGACTCGTAATATTCCACACTTTACCATTGCGGTTATCAATTAATATTTCCAGCATATGATCACCTCGGCAGCTTTAGCGTCATCCCGATGGGCAGCTTTTTGAGTTGTGCATCCTTAATGCCGTTCAGCTTCTGAATTTCCCGCCAACGCTCTTCTTTGTGAAGCTGAACGCGAGCTACCTTAATAAGCGTATCCCCTGCAACCAGCTTATAGGTGCTTGGAGCTTGCTTATCCGATGGCCGTGAGTTAGGCTTCACGCTTGCTTCTCCCTTTTTAAACACTACGGGCCTGGCACCATAAAAAGCAAATTCTTTCAGTGAAATACTGTACTCGATATCCCCAGAGCCCGCCGCTTCCTTCCATTCGAATTTTTCAATGCTCATCGGCAAATTAATATCGAAGGTTGCCCCGGTATAAACAAAACGGATCGGCCACTTTTTCTCCATCCAATCGAGGATAACCATGACATAAAAAGCAGGGTCTAACCATGTTTTGCTGACGACAAACGGATAGTTCGTCTTTGGGAAAAAGCTTTCAAAGGAGATCGTCGTGAGCTTCGAGCTTTGAATGAGATTGATTTCGCCTAAACCGGATACCTCGTAGGTCTTGCCCCCAGCACCATCATTAATTTTAATGTCTGGAGGATTGACCGGGAGCTGGAAGCCCTGCTTTTGATCATTGTAGCTAAGCCAGATTTCATAATCATAATGCGCATTTGAAATCATCTGTTGTACACCCCTTCCGCAGATGAGGCAATTTCATCGTTCAATGAACGCTCGATACGCCCGATAATCGTATCAATATCATAGCCATTGTTAATATCACCAGTTTGCACGCTGACCGTAGGCTGCAGCGACACGAAGTTCTGAATGTTCTTCATCTCCGCAAGCTCCCGCATCGTCTTCAAATCCTCGCTGGAAATCTCGACAGAATCGTTGATTTTTCCAACTTCGCCGACTCGGTCGATGTTCGAAGCAGACCCAACATTAGGAATCGTAAACGCTGTAGAGTCCTTAGATGCGGTCATTTTATCTTTGTCCCCAGCCATTTTCGTTAAATTATCTAGACCAACGGATTTCTTAATAAAATCCACATCAAAGTTTTCTGTAAAATCTCCTACTGCATTAAAAGTGTTTTTAATACCATCCTGAATACCCGCCTTAAACTTGCTGCTGTCTACACTGTCAAGTTGTAGTTTGACACCTACTTCAATCCCAACAAATTTTCCGATAGTGCCAACAACCTGATCAACACCTTCTAAAAATAGGTTGATTATCTCAATGAACCCGTTAATAAAACCTGTCCATAAATCGATATAAAACCCAACAGCTTTTGCCATCACATCTCCTAGCGTACGAAAAACATCTGCAACAAAATCTCGAACAGGTTTTAAAGCTACTATTAGGCCTAGGAAAGCAACGATTAAACCAACGACCAATCCAATAATTACAGATATCGGATTAGCCCACATAGCTGCTGATAATCCGAGCTGCACTACTGTGGCTACCATAACTATGAATCTATAGGCCGTCATTAATCCACTATAAATAGCTGTTGCAATAGAAACTGCTTTAAGTACCGCATTATACGCCCAAAAAGCTGCAACTATCCCTAGCACAATTGGACCTACAACTGGTAGTGAAGCAACTAACAAATCCCCTAAACCACCAGCAATTTGCATGACAAAAATCAACCCTTGGGCAAGTGCTGCCAATCCAATACTCACTGCCTCGAAGAAGATCAGAAACCCTTCTGATTTAAATGCAGCATTTAACTGCTGTAACATTGGAACGAGTAAAGTTATTGCTCCTGTTCCCGCACCCGCGAATGCGGCGTTAATATTTTGGCTTAATATTTCTGCTTGCTTAGCGGGACTCGAAAGCATTCTATTAATTGCCTCTTCACCCATTGCCGATTGTTCTAGAATTTCATCAAATGCTGCGATGAAACCATCCATTTTTTCTGGGGATGCTGAAGTCTTTAAATCCATTGAATCAATGGTGGATTGTTTTACATTAAACTGTTTTGTTAATGTACTCGTGTCTCCCATATATGCTGATTTTACGGCATTAGCAGCATATTCTGTCCCTCTTCCTCCAGGATCAAGTGCGGCCATACGAAGCGATAGCTCAGATAATTTATCAAGCTGATCATGATTTTCAGTCATAGATCTCATTGACATTACACCTCGGACTGCTCCTCCTTGATCCATGCCATAATTTACAGCATTACTTTTAATACTTGCAAAAAGAGCTTCAACTTCCGCACCATTTCCCATTTGCTTAGTCATAATGCTTTTGATCACATCTTCATTTAATGCTCCCTCAATGGACATTTGCAAGATCGTTTTAAAAGGTTTGTCGTATAAACTATTCAACTGTCCTGTTAGTCTACCGAGTATATCTTTCCCAGCATTAGCCAAGGAACTGCCTGTTCCAGCTGAAACTTGTGGGCTAGACGGAGCTGTCGCAGAAAATTTAGAAGCATCATTCGTTTTTCCTTCAATCGCAGACATTCTAGCCAACATCATACTCATGAATGCTGGCTTTTCACTTCCTAATGTATTAGATTTAGGTTCACTTTGGATTTGTATAACTGTACGAATTTTATTAGATAAGCTATCTAGATGTTTTTCAAGATCTTGAAACCTATCTATATTGCTAGTTAGTATTGAGTTCATGCTAGTAAAAGCAGAATTCACTTTTAATACTTGCTCTCTAGTTCTGTTCATTGCTTTTGTGGAGTTAACACTTTTATTCAATTGTTTGTCGAATTTATTAAGTGTCAGCAACGATTTCTTCAAGTAATTGGTCATGCTATTAATAACTTTTATAGAGCTATTAACGGTCATTAAATTACTCGCCATCCTTCCACCCCCTTCACACGGGCAAAAGCGCTCCCTCATGGGAGCGCGGCCCGTCCTTATTTTCGTTTTGCTTTGGCGCGCTGTTTCTTCTCGTTCTCGATACGAACGTCGATCATCGCATAGATCGCCGCTTTCTCCCGCCGAGTCATGGTCATGAGCTCATGCGGAAGTATACGAAGCTCGTGGAGGGCGTAATAAGCGTAATTCGCTTCTCCGTCGCCCTCTTTTATTAGTTTTTTACTTCATCTGCCAAATCGTTTAGGCTTTGGTTAAAGCCGTTGATTTCCTGCACTCGTTGTACGAGTGAGGCATATTCACCAGGGAGAAGCATTTTGCGCAAAAGGTTCTCCGCACCGATGATGCCGTACGATTTTTGCAAATCTGCATCCTTTAGGTTCGGGAATTGAATGCTGCTGACGACAAGCTTAGCCAAATACTCGTCTGTATTGGTTTCTGGAGTGAATGCGCCATTTTTCCCCTTTACCTTGCGGGTAGATGACTTGCGGCACTCCTCGTTCTCCGCTTCCGTCATACTGCGCAGCTCCCAAGCGACAGCCTGCCCTTCTGCATCCTTAAACCGATCCGATACGATAAACGGCTGCGTTGTCTCCACAGCCGCATTTTGTGCAAAAAATACACTTAAATCACTCATTGTCTCTTGCCTCCATCATATTTAATTTCGCCTTAAGAAAGAGCTGAGAATTGCTCTGCAATATCCAATCCTTCAAAAGTGAATTCCAGCTCTTCTTCAAGAGCTTCGCTTTCCGTATCCAGCTTACCGATAATAACCTTATTCAGATTCACCTTATGAAGGAAAACCGTCTGCTTGCCCGTAGCCGAGGACGGATCTTCATTAATAATGGAAATATCAAAATAAGCATCCACGCCGGTATTCACATAATCCAGCATCATCTGGCGGAATTTTGACGTTACATAATAAATGGTCATCGTGCCTGTACCCGACCATCCCGTCGCTTTATGCTGCAAGCCGCGGTGGCCAAGCGTCTTGATCTCAGCCTTTTGCTTCTCAATGCTTGCCTCCAGCGTCTTGATATAAAACATCTCTTCCTGCAAACCATTAATAATGGTATAAGCCCGTCCTTCGCGGCCCGAAATCGTATCTCCTGCGTTCAAAAATGCCATATTACTTCACCGTCACTTTCATATATACTTTTTCTACGCTATCAACCGGTTGGATATGTGCCTCGATAATAATGCTGTCCGTATCGACGCCAGCTGCAACCGATAAATCGGCTTGGGCATCAAAGTTTTGAATAGCATTGAGCAACTGAAGATTGTTCAAATATTTCAAGCACTCGTTGCGGAACAGGCTTCTGCCATCTGCGTTATTATCAACTTTTCCAATATAAAACGACTCGAAAATATGTTTAAAATCGTTCGCAATACCGTCCAGCACACGAATAACTCGGTTTTTGGAGAAGGCTTTGCCTTTCTCTGGTGAGTAGCCAGTAAACGTATTGATATCCTGCTCAACAATGACTCTGCCGCCGCTTACCGTGAACAGAAACTCACCAGCTTGCAGCGCCTCCACCGTTTGCGAATTCGTATAACGAATGTCCGCATCAGCAGCCTCCTCATAGGCTTCATAGGTCAGCGATTTATTCATCGGTGCTCCGGCAGTTGCCGCAGCAACCCAAACCGTTGCCTTCTGTGCATCAAGAACCGTTCCATCCAGCAGCTTGACGCCATTTTTGACACTGATGACCCCTTCAGAATCAGCAGATGGATAATTCGCCAGCACGACCTGAATTTTGCGGCCTTCTTCCTCGCGCAGACGGCGGGCAAAAGTAGCATATACCGATTTTAAGGACAAGTCGGCGGATACTAGCGCAATGGTATTAAAATCCTTCAGCTCAATTTGCGCCAAATAGTCGGTATGGTCTTGATTCGTTACGGTACCATTGGAGCCGCCAACAAGCGGAACGCCTGCTGCTAACGTCAATGCTCCTGTACCGCCAAAGCTTACAAAGGCATTCGATTTCAGCTCTGCGATATTCGCTGCTGTTTGTGAGTCAACTGCCTCTTTAGCAACAAAAGTGATGACATCAAATCGTGCTTCATCGTCAACATTTTGTTTGACCGCAACGGTGATGTCATTGCCTCGAACTCCGCCGAATTTAGCTGTAAGCGTTAGGCTGCCAGCGACAGCCGTCGCTTTTGTTCCTTCGTTTAGTCGGTATAAGAGCAGTGTTTTTGCTTTCTTAAATGCTTCGCGTACCAGCAATAGCTCAGGCGCACTTAGATCATAACCAAGCAAGCTTCGCAGATCATCGCCAGCGTTGATCGCAATAACAGCCTTCGACTGCCCCCAGTTAAGGTTTAGCGGTACGGACACCGTTCCGCGCTCTCCCATGCTGCCTACCGTTTTCTTCTCGCCAACCAGGTTAATGTAAACGCCGGGGCGCACCTTATTTTGTGATGTATAAGTTCCTCCTGCCATGTTCTACATGACCTCCTTTTTCAAATAGGCTGTTATCATCGATAACGCTTGTTCGTGAGTATACGTTTCTTGCTCCAACAGCACGGCGGATAGTATATCCTTCTGGGAAGGCGTATACCGTCTAGCCGACTTTAGCTGCTCCTTGATGAACCTTGGTTCGAGCTCAGCTTCCTGCAATCTGCTTTTGTTCATTTTGTTCTGCCTCCGCCCTCTTAAGATTTGCACCATTTCACCCACCCGCGCTCACATCTGAGCCACCTCCTCATCTGGATAAAACAAAAGGGACGCTCGGTGTCGTCCACCGCTCGTCCCCGTTTATGATCTTTGGTACAATATCATAATATCACGGTTATTTGAGCGAAAACGGACATTAGGCGGACAGAAAGCGGACAACTTCTTGAAGCGCCTTTTGCTTCCATCTTCGGAATGTGCGATCAACGATCCCCAGCTCCGAAGCAACAAACTCTGTAGGCTTTCCTTCTATAAAACGAAGCTTCAGCAGCCGAGCGTAATCGGGCGCATATGCTTCTAACGCTTCAAGCGCTTGATCGATAGATTGCAGCTGCTTCTCTATATCCTGAAGCTCGCTTATTTTATCGATGACGCCCATATAACCTTCAAAGCCGCCGGAGCCTTCTCGCGCTTCAAGCACCTTCTCAATCTTTTTCTCCAGCTCTCGCAGCAGCTTCTCATCCGCTGGACTTGCTGTTGCACGGCTTTTCTTTACTTCGTTTAGCTGCGCTTTCGTTCCAATAGGATATTTCGATAGATTCGCATGCGCCGCTGCTTCGATACGCTGATCCTGCTCATCCAAGTACATATAGGAAGGCAGCTTGCGCAGCTGCCGATGAAGCTCCTGCAAATGATCATCCTCAGACACTGCGCTAAGACGCATGCCTGGTCCTACCGAGGTACCCTCCAGCTGTTTCTTTCTCGCTTTTAGCCGTTTATATGCATGCAATTGATCAATCACCTGTTGTTCTGCATTCATTCAAATAACCTCCCCTAGGTTTTAATGAATATTGAGTATTTTAAATACCATTCACAACAAAAAAATATAGCGATATCTCCGGTATTGACAATACTCCCAATCAAAAATATACTTACTTTTAAGTAGTTAAAATAGCGAAAATGATCTGCTGATACATTTCTTTAAGTGTTCGTCTGATGAATCTCATTGTATTTGGTATTTTAATTACCGTCAAGTATTTAAAATACCAATATTCAAAAACGGAGGGTATTTATAATGTCATTGGGTGCACGAATTAAACAACTGAGGGTTGAGCGCGGATTAACGCAGCAGGATGTCGCCGCAAAGCTTGAGATGGGCCGCTCTAACTTTGGTCATATCGAGAATGATCGGGTAACACCAACAAGTGAAGATTTGCAAAAAATGGCGGATATCTTACTAACAACAACCGATTATTTGCTTGGCCGCGATGCAGCCTCGGCAACTATACCTGAGTGGGCAACGTATAAAGATAAGCGCGACTTTAAAAAGCTGCTTGAGGAAGACGGGGAAATTATGTTTGACGGCGTGCCGCTTAGTGCTACCGATCGTCAGCGCGTCATGGATGTGCTTACAGGGTTGTTCTGGGAAGCTAAGCATATGAATAAGCACAAAAAAAAGACCGAGCCGACTAACGATGCTCCTGATGATGCCAAAGGGTAGGTGTTGCTATGGATAAAATGATTTTGAAGCTCATTCGAAAATATAAGACTAACGATCCATTCATCATCGCTGAGGGCCTTGGCATTCATATCCGTTACGCCGACCTCGGAGAAGGCACGCGTGGTCTCTATTTCAAAAAACTGCGCCGCCGGTTTATTGTCATTCACGATTCGCTTCCGGATAATTGGCGCCGCTTCGTATGCGCGCATGAGCTCGGGCATGACCGCTTGCATCCTGGCTTCAACCGTTTTTGGCTGGATGAGCAATCGTTTTTTAATGTTGGAAAATATGAGCGACAAGCCAGCAAGTTTGCCGTAAGGCTGCTGACAGCAGGCGATTCTCCTGCTCCCAGCGAGACGCTTGAAGAGCTGCTTCGAAGAAATGGCGTGCCTGCGGAAATGCAGAAGTTTTATTTTTAATTAGCTGTATTCTGCATTGTTCGATGAGGATGCTGCTGTGCAAATTCACACTTACAGGAAAAGCTCCCGCTAATCCAGCTGAAATTGGCGTATTTACCGCGTTTAACTGGAAATACTCCTGTTAATATCGTGAATATAGCCGTAATTACTTGCGATTGGCTGAATTAGCTGGAGAAATTCCTGTTAACGGGCATTAAATGAGCAAAGCTGATTATTTAACAGGAGTTTTTCCCTTTACTTCGAGTACAAATCACATACGAACTCCCAGCTGCACCAATATACACAAAAAGCTCCTATACCACAGCCAATGCTGCGGAATAGGAGCCTTTTTACATAGATTTTTACTTAGACTTTCACGCAGTTTTTTACATAGACGTCATGAAATCAGTCTAGTTAAATCGCCCAATTTCCGTTGCGGAAGATAGGCTCGCGAGTGCCATCCTGCGTCACACCGTCAATATTCATATCAGCCGATCCGATCATGAAGTCTTCATGCGTAAGGCTTCTGTTTGCGCCATGAGCAAGAAGCTCCTCAGCTGACATTTTTGTACCGCCTTGGATATTGACGGGGTACGCTTGACCCAGCGCAAGATGACAGGACGCGTTCTCATCATACAGTGTATTGAAAAACGTGACATTGGAGTTCGAAATCGGTGAATCATGCGGCACAAGCGCTACTTCACCGAGCTGTCTTGCCCCTTCATCCGTGTTCAGCAAATTAGTGAGCGCCTCATATCCCTGCTCAGCGGAATGATCTACTACCTTGCCATCTTTAAAGGTCAAACTGAAGCCATTAATGACTTGACCGTTGTAATTCAAAGGCTTGGTGCTGCGAACGGTTCCGTTCACACCATCCTTATTTGGCATGGTGAATACTTCTTCCGTTGGCATATTTGGATTGAAATAAACGCCCTTTGCATTTGCTTTGGAGCCGCCTAGCCAAATATGTCCATCCGGCAGGTCTATCGTCAAATCCGTTCCTGGCGCTTCATATTGAAGCTGTTTGTAGCGCTTGCTATTCAGCAGCTCAACCATCTGAAGCAGCTTGGCATTATGCGCTTTCCATGCTTGAACAGGATCTTGAAGGCCAATCCGGGTAGCATCAACAATGCGTTCCCAAAGCTTCTGCACCGCTTCTTCTTGCGTAAGATTCGGGAATACTTTAGCTGCCCACTCAGGAGTAGCATAGGATACTAGCGACCAAGCATTCGTATGATTCATTAGTGAACCGCGATAGCCGCTAAGCGCAGTTGAAGCTGTTTTTGATGCAGTCGCAACGCGCTTCGCATCTACATCGTTAAGCAAGTCCGGGTTCGGAGAGTAGATGGTGATGAACGCTGCGCCATTTTCCACAAACTCTTCCCAAGCTTTGGCACGCCACATCGGATACTCCGAGAAAGCCTCTTCAGGAGCCTGCTTGTATTTGATGCGGGAAAGCTCCTCATCGTTATATTCCACATGGACATTTTTTGCGCCTGCCTTATAAGCCTCAGATGCAATAAGCCGTACGAGTGGAGCTGCTGTAATAGGTGCCATGACAACAACCGTTTGTCCCTGCTGCACGTTGACGCCAACCTTAACGACCAGCTCTGCGTAATTTTCTAATTGCTTTGGTGTTGGATACATGTATGTAAATCCTCCTTCATAATCAGTTCATTTTTTCTCAAGCGATAACCTTCTTCTATTATAATCCGCCAAGATAAATTGCTCAAATGATGCTGTGCAAGCAAAACGATTAATTCGATGAAACTGGTTATAATCTGTATATCCTAATCTCAGCAGAACAAGTTATAACTGTTTATAAAAAAGAGCCTCCCACCGTTCAACGAATGAAAATGAACGAGGGAAGCCCTTTATAGAAAACTCATATGTTATTGCTGCCCGTTTATGACATTAATAAGGGCTTTCCACCTTCATAATATCCATGAAAGGAACCTTTGTTACGCTGCCCATGTATTCCACATGAACCTTTTTTGTTCTTGAATCGAGCACCGTAATGACGCCTCTTACTTGCTCTGCTGCCCATATCGTAAGAAGCAGCTCTGTGCCTTCTTGCTTTGCTTCAACCAGCCGCTCGCCCAGCTCTTCCAGCTCAAATTCATCTCTAGTAGGCCTTTTTGGTCCTTTTGCCAACTTGTTCCCCTCCTGCTAGGTATGTACCCGTATTTTCAATAAAAAAGGGTCCCTCCGCTCGAGGAGACCCTGTTCCTATCGATCTAAGTTACGCGAATATATCTATTATAGCATGCCGCAACTGTCTCTGTTAGCGATATTGCGAGAGTTTCAGCAACAATTATTGGAATGCGAGATCATAGCCTGAGCCTCTCCCTTAAATAAAAAGAAGCCCTCCGTATGGCAGTCCATAACAGAGGGCTTCGTTCCTATTTTATGAATGCTTAATTCCAATGGTCAAAATCTCACAAGGACCAACCGATACTTCAAGCAGCGATTGTCCATCTGCAGCAAGATTTTCGACTTCATGCTCAAGCACGTTACTTTTATAAGCTTGTTCAAGTGATACAGCTGCTGCTTCTGACAGCTTAAGCGCCGTTTCAGAAGGCTTCATATTATACCATCTAAGCATGAAATCGCCAGATTGCTCATTCACCTTCATAGAGGAGAATGCTAGCCCACTGCCGTCCCAAGCGAATAAAGCGCCGTTTGGAGCAAGCTTGCCGGCATGGACGCCTGTCTGACTAACCGTCCACGGCACTTGGAACTGATATGCCGCTGCGTATGCGCCGGATGCAACTCCGTCGCCGTTATGCGGAAGGATCGTCAAGCTGAAGCTTTGCTCACCCAAGCATTGTGCTTCTGGTGTAGGGAATACGCCCCAATCGCCAAGCTCAGCAACTGCACGAAGCAATGTAATCGCAATGGTATTGCGTCCATCGCGCAATACTTCGTATTCATTCAGGCCAAGGTTGGCAACCGTCAAACCAGCTTTATCACCGCTCACATCGACAAACGCTTGTTGATGCTGTGCGTTGCTAGGATTGATCCACTCTGCTGCCGGCTCGTTATCACGCGTTGCAACCTCGAAGATGGAATCAGCTTGATGAACAGCCGTTTCTAGATCCGTTGGGAATAATACGCGAACCCGGTGATCCTTCGCTTGGTTGTTGAAGGAGGATTTCCATTCCACCCCTTCGCCTTTGCGGCTTATTGCAATTTCAGTCCGAATCGTAAGCGGAACTGTCGCTTCCGTACGCTGTGACTTCCGCTCAGGGAAATAAACAGCCTCTTGCTTCTCAACCTCGAAGTATGGTTCTGCTGACGCAGGAACTGCCCATTCATGAACGATTTCGAATGCCGCACGGTAATCAGAATTCTCGATTAGACGAATGCTTGCAGGCATACCCTTTGTAGTCAAAGTTTGCTCTCCGGTTGGCTGCTTATACATATATTCGTTGCCGATATCGCCTGTATTCTCATACACGCCAAGCTCGCGATAGATTTGACCGCTGCGTTTATCGGTCAAGTTAAACGATCCGTCCTGCGCGATATCAATTCGAAGCCATTCATTCTCAAGCGCATGCTCGCCAGCAACCAGCGATTGTGATGGCTGCAATTCTGCTTTCGCATTTCGAACATAACCATAAGCTGCCAAGCCTAGCGCAGCAACTTCCTCTGCTTCGAATGTCAGCTTCACTTTGCGGCTCATATATGGCTGACGGAACTTGTCATCTGGCAGATCATAACCGAATTGAAGTCCCATGTCAGAAGCTGTATGCGCAATGGCTTCACCGTTTCGATCAACAAGCGTTCTGCCCGTTACATCGACAGCATACATTTTCTTGTTCATCTCATCCAGCGACAAACCATCACGGAAGTAAATGCGAGCGATGTCCAGCTCAACCACTACTACTCCGCTGCGATCCCAGCCCGTTGTATTGTACACAACAAACGGCAGTGCATCTTCGCCATATTGTTCAAATATGGAAGTGTCAACCGCATTGGCAATTATCACTTTGCTATCGTCAATAATCGCTTCCGCAATATGACGGCTCTTATCGAAGCGAGTCACCATCTCACGGTGAACCTCGTCCACGCTGCAGCCGCAAATGCTGTCATGCGGATGGTTCTGCATCAGTGTTTTCCAAGCGTAAGTAAACAAGTGATGCGGGTATTCGTGGCCAAGTGAATAAGCAAGCGCAGCAAGCGGCTCCGCTACCTTCTCCAGCATGGCTTGACCAAGCTGATTCATTTGCTTCAAGTAAACCCGTGCGGAAGCCGTATTCACGAGCGTTGACCAGCCGTCTGTTCGTTGGCTGCGAAGCTCGCCTTTCACGACAGACAGCTCGCGTGTAAGCGAAGCATTCACCGACGCCAAATAATCTTGGAAATTCGAATGAATGAATTCTGTGTCAGGGAAAAGCTCTCTTGCTGTTTTCAGCGCAGCAGACAGATCCTGCTGAATTGGCTGATGGTCGCATCCGTTCATGAACAGCAATTGGCCTGTAGCAGCATACTTCTCTGCCTCAGCCAGCTTGCGCTCCCAATATTCCTTGGCGCTTGCTTCGTCTGCAGGCACTTCCATGCCGTTGCAGTACCAGTTGGCGAACAATACGCCCAGCACTTGCGAACCGTCTGGCCCTTCCCAAATCAGCTCCGAGAAGGAAGATTCATAATCGGAATCTGCTACTGTATTGTTAAAGCCCGTTGGCTTCACGCCCCTGCCAAATACCGCATTATCGATACCGGCTTGACGCAAAATTTGCGGAGCTTGACCGATATTCCCGAACGTGTCTGGAAAATATCCTACTTTGGCAATCGTTCCATAACGGCTCGCATCCTGATGCCCGATTTGCAAGTTGCGAAGATTCGCTTCACTGCTCGTCAGGAAGGCATCCTGCAAAATATACCAAGGCCCGATCGGAATACGGCCTTCTTTAATATAACGTTCTAGGTGCTCACGATTCTCGGGGCGAACCTGCAAATAATCTTCCAAAATGATCGTTTGACCATCCAAATAAAAGCTTTTGAAGTCCGGATCCGTATCAAGTGTATGAAGCAGCGTATCCATCAATTTTACTAGCAATACATGGTGCTTCTCATATGGCAAATACCATTCCCGATCCCAGTGGGTATGCGAGATGATATGGGCTGTTCGTTTGTCTTTCATCACTAGAACACCTCTTCTTGTTAATCGTTGTTTGCAGGAATTACGTTCACATTCACCTGATCAGGTCGGTAAACGGACAGCAGCTGACCGTTTTTACCCACTGCAAAGAGTACAGACCGCTCCTTCTCCAGCGTAAAAGCGTAAGAAACGCCGGTTACAGGGTCTTTCACCTCAATATCGACATCCAAGCTGAACTCAGATACGAATGTGAATAACGCGCCGTCTTGGAATGACAGTTTACGACCATAAACGCCTGGCAGCTGTCCGCCTTTAATCCAATCCAGCTCCACGCTGCAGCCTGCATAGGTGAGCGCAAACTCATAAATTGCTGAGATCGGCTCAATGCGATCATTCAGCTCTACTGGCAGCGGACACCAAAGGATGTTTCCTTTGCCGTGCGATAGCTCGATAATCTGATCGACTTCAGCTGCAGAAGTTCCTTTTTGCGCTTCCTTCCATACCTGAGCAATTCTCCGATTGCCATAAGAAACAGGCAGCAAACGTTCACCGATGCGAAGCAGTTCTTCGCGGCGTACATTGACAAGCTCTCTTGATCCAAACAACTCAGCATGACGATCGACTTGACGCCAGTATGCATCAAGGCTTGTTGGACCTGTCAGCAGCAAAGTTGCTCCTGTACGTTCAACGTAGCTAAGCAGCTGGTTCATTGCAGCATCTTCGATATTATGAGCACTTGGTACAATAACGAGCTTAACCGGATTTGCTTCCAGCTCGTCCAGGTGATATTCCGAAGCGCCGCGGAACGGCTTGTTCAGCTCATAGGCCAGCACACGCGTAGCTTTTGTTGTTGCATCAAACGCCAGCTTGCGATTGGAAAAATCATTGGAATAAGGGAAAACGACTGCAGTATCCTCAAGCTCCCGCCCTCTGAACAAATCTCTGATTTCACCCATGAAGCGTCCGAAATCATAAGATACATTTGCCTCAGGTTTCTCCGTGCCATCTGCTCGAAGTGCGCCGATGTGCGATTCATTCGCATTGTCCATATAGAAATTTGTATTCCAAATCCATTGCACCGCACCTGCGCCACCTGTTGCAAAAGCATAGGCATATTTGCGCTCAAGAATATCGCGTAGTTCAGCTTCTGAACGTTTCGCCCGTCCTTCTGGTGTTTCCACGTACATAATGCCCGTTTCCTGCACCAAATTCGGCTTGTCTGCCGTCTTAGCAAATATACTGTCCCACACCAAATGATCATTCAACCACCAGGAATGCACGGTTGTATAATCGACAGCCTCGCCGTAGAAGAATGGTGATGGTCTCTGTGCGCCAAGCGCTTCATCCTGTCCGACCGTAACCATATGATCTGGACATTCTTCTTTAATGGCCTGGTACAGCTCCTGTGCCCAGCGATTGTGCATATCCATGGAGAACAATACATAATCAAGCCAGCGCGTACCCTTCTTGCCTTGATGCATATCTTGAACGTCAAAGTTGATTTCCTCTGGCTCAGGCACTTTCACCGATTCAAAGCTCGGCAGCTGCTCTGGCGTCATATTCCATAGCTTCTGCAGCTTCTCCACAGATTCGTGGCGTTCCTTAAGCCAAGCTGCATAGGCCGCCTGCTCGAATGGATCGCGTGCTGATCTTGGTCCGTCAGAAAAAATACGAGGAGGATCAAACATTGACGGCTCGTTAATTAAATCCCAATCGACATGCTTCGATTGTTTGTGGCGCGAAATGATCGAGCGGATGAACCGTTTCTGTGCTTCTAAACTCCGCGGATCGAGATAAGGATTTTGGCCTTCCCAAGTTTCCGGAGTGAATGAGAAGAAAGTAAAGGTTACCTGCAAATCATGGCGTTTGGCTGTAAGAAGAAACGCATCAATGGAGCGAAGCGCCTCTTCCGATGCATGGCCATCAACCTGCATAATATTGCGATAAGCCGTCCATATGCCGGTTCTAATCCAGTTGATGCCCGCTTTGCGCATCTGAGCCATATCGCGATCCCAAACCGATGCGTTTGGCAAAAATAAAAACTTGCGCGCAACATCCGAAGTCATGTAGGTCATGCCGACAACCGGCATCGGTCTGCCGTCTTTTACGAAATAATCGCGCTCGCTCGTAACCGGAGTTCCCTCTGCAAGCAGCTCATCATCAAAACCCCAGAAGCCTTGGCGAAGAATGCGTACTTCTCCATCCGATGACTCCGCGATACAGTCCACCTTGTAGTATCCGCTCACGATTGCTAGAGGAACGGGAATACGAACGATAAGCTGTTTGCTCGCTGCTTCCGCATTGATACTGCTTGTCCACCGCTCATCTGGCTTGCTTTCATGCTTGATCGTAATTGAAAAGTTCCAGCTTACAGCTGGCAAATCTGTCGCAGCAGCAGAGCGGCTAAGCTTCTGTACTTGCAGCGTCAGCATCGCACGCTCATCCAGCTCGTAGGACGCATAATTAGGTTTCAGCCACAGCTCTGTTACGCCTGCTGAGCAGAATTCCGACCAACGGCGAAGCTCGTCCGCTCCTCCGCTTTGCCAGAATAGCTCCGTTAACGGCTGATTTACGAACAACCAGCGCGCGCCTGCGAACATCCCCTTCGTGTTCTCCCATAGTACGACAGGTGCTGCAACTTCTCTTCCTTCTGCTGAAACACCCTTTAGAAGCGGGTACAATTGTGCGTCCATCGGCCCAGCAGAACCCATCTGATGCGGCAAATCACTCGTTTTCGTTACATGCGGCACTAGATTCCAAGTGCTTGAAACCTCAAACATGGACTCTTTGCCTTGCAGCAGCGGAAGATCTTCCATTGCACGCAATTTCATAATCGGTGCTGCATCTACAGGCAAAGCCTCATGAATATGAAGCTCGCGGTGATAGGCGGTTTGCTCAGATTCTGGCTTCCAAACGCCAGCTTCATTTTTTGAAACGGGTTTTTTAAATGGAGCGCCGCCGATGCTGATTAAACCTCCACCGCGCTTTAAGTAGGCTAAAATTTCAGACCATGCTTGCTTTGGGAAATACGGCGCATGCATATTTATAAAGCTTCCGCCATCTGCAGCAGCGAGTGCCGCTCCTAGATTATTCGCGCGAACGACGCTGCCGAATTGCAGAAGCTGTCCTTCTACTTCCGAGCTTAGACGTGTATCAATCGGAAACGATGGGTCATAGAAAATAATCATGCTCATAGAATCTCATCCTTCATCGCTTGATAGACAAGCTGTGAGAAAAGACTGTTCGACCAAGCGAACCATTTGCGCGTGAACACAGCTGGATCATCCGCATGGAAACCTTCGTGCATATAGCCTGTGTCCGCGTCAGTCGCTTCCAGCATCGCAATCAAATCTAGCTTTTCTTCGCTGCTAGTAGCTGTAATTCCTTGCATCGACAATGCCATATGCCAGATGTAGCCTGGAGGCGTATGCGGACTGCCGATACCTTTTGCTGCCGTTCCTTCATAGTAGAAAGGATTATTTTTGCTTAGAGCAAACTTTCTCGTATTCACATAAATCGGGTCTTCTGCATCCACATAACCAAGGTATGGGATCGAGATCAAGCCCGGAGTTCCTGCATCATCCATCAGGCAGTAATTGCCGAAACCATCCGTTTCATAAGCATAAATAGGACCGAATTCCGGATGCTGATAAATACCGTAAAGCTGAATGCCATGGTTGACATCCTCTTCCAGCTTTTTCAATTCTTTAAGGAAATCCATGTCACGGAATACCCATTCCGCTATTTCCTCCATTTGGCGAAGCGTAACAACCGCAAACATGTTATCCGGGATGTTGTAATGGAAGTCACATGCATCATCGCTTGGACGGAAGCCTGACCAAATCATACCCGTATAGTTTACAGGCATGCCTAGACCAGAATTGCGAAGTGAATCAGTTGGAATGCCATTATCACGAGTAAAACGATAAGGCGATTGTTCAAAATGGCGCTGTTCTGTCTTCCAAAGCTCTACGATGCGGCGCATCGCTGCTTTGAAGCCGGAATCGAAAATATCCGTCAGCTCCGTTTCTTTCCAGTAAGCATGCGCGAGGCGCATGGAGAAACAAATGGAGTCAAGCTCGAACTTGCGCTCCCATACCCATGGAGACATATCCGTTTCATCCGTAGTATTCCAGTGCCAATCATTAGCGGACTCATTGAACGCATTCGCATAAGGGTCGATTTGAATATAGGAAATATGGCGTTTAATCAAACCACTAAGAATTCTTTGCAAATCTTTATCATGTTTCGCGAATGGAACGTAGTGCATCACTTGCTCGACGGAATCACGAAGCCACATCGCAGGGATATCGCCCGTGATTACAAATGTCGTGCCATCGTCCATCAGCTTCGTCGTTGTTTCCAGCGTATTCGGAAAGCAATTTTTGAACAATTGAAGCAGCTTCGGGCGATGTGCCAGCTTCTGCTCCGCTTCCTTCAGCACGTCTTGAATCGCCTGCGGCAGCGTTAGCTCAGGCATCGGAATTTTCGGTAATCTAAATTGCTCCATCGTATTTGCTCCTTTAGAAATAGGATTCGTAATTATTCCTTAACGGCACCAACCGTCAAGCCTTGAATGAAATATCTTTGGAAGAACGGATAAGCGAATACGATTGGGCCTGTTGCCAGCACCACCATCGCCATACGCGAAGTATCCTGCGGCATCGACTGCAGCAAACCGGTGCTGAGCGACGCATTTTGCGAGTTTTGCATAATGAATTGCATACTATTCTCGATCCGCATCAGCATCGACTGAAGCGGCACTAAATTCGGCGTGTTAATGTACAGCAAGGCGTTAAACCAATCATTCCAATAGCCTAGTGTACTGAACAAAGCGATGGTTGCAAGCCCTGGAAGCGACAAAGGCAGCACCAGCTTGAAGAAGGTTCCAAATTCTCCCGCACCATCGATTTTGCCTGATTCTATAATAGCATCTGGCACCATGGTCGAGAAGAATGTCCTTAGGATCATAATGTAGAAAGCGTTGACCGCAAGCGGTAAAATAAGCGCCCAAATGGAGTCTTTAAGTCCAAGCAGCTGTGTAACAACAATATAAGACGGCACGAGACCACCGTTAAATAGCATCGTAAAAAAGGCGAAAAATGCGAAGAAACCGCGATATTTAAAGCTTTTACGTGAGATTGCGTAAGCGAAAAGCGCTGTACATACAACACCAATGACAGTACCAATAACGGTAACAGCTATCGTTACCCCATAAGAGCGAAGCAGTTGATCCCCCGCTTTAAATAAATAGCTGTAAGCCTCAAAGCTCCATTTTTCAGGAAAAAGCGAATAGCCGTTTTTAGCTAGCGTCGCCTCATCCGTAAACGAAATGATGGTGACGAATAGAAAAGGAAATACACATAACAATGCAAAAATACCAGCCACGGAATGGAATCCTATATTCCAAATGGGCGTCAACCTATGAAAGTCGCGGGTTTTCGTTTGAGCGGACATAGCGGTTTTCCTCCCTGCGCAATGCTTGTTCCTGCAGTAAAGCCTTTAGACTAGAACAAAGCATTGTCTTTGTTGAATTTACGAACAATTCCGTTCGATGTAATAACGAGTACAAATCCAATGATCGACTGATACAAGCCTGCTGCTGTACTCATGCCGATTTCACCAGTTGATTTCAAGCCGCGATACACATAAGTATCGATAACATTCGTTACGCTGTAGAGTGTTCCAGAGTCCCTTGGCACTTGATAGAACAGTCCGAAATCCGCATAGAAGATTTTACCGATTGCAAGCAGCGTCAATATTGTAATGAGCGGTGTAAGCATCGGGATCGTAATGCTGCGAATTTGCTGCCATTTATTTGCGCCATCGATCATTGCCGCTTCATAAAGGGATTTATCAATACCCATGATGGCTGCCAAATAGATGACACTGTTGTAGCCGACTGATTTCCAAAGAAATACGACGACGATAATAATCGGCCAATAGGTTGGATCAGAGTACCAGTTTATCGGATCGATGCCGAACCAGTTGAACACTTGGTTCACAACGCCTTTATCCAAGCTCAGGAAGCTGAATACGAAATAACCGACGATAACCCATGATAGGAAGTATGGAAGAAACATACCTGTTTGATATACTTTTGCTAATTTCTTGTTCGTAATCTCAGCCAGCATAATCGCCATTGCAACGGCAATGACTAGACCAAGCACGATAAAGAAGATGTTATAAACGACGGTATTGCGTGTAATGATGTAAGCATCATTGGTACTGAATAGAAATTTGAAGTTTTGCAGGCCTACCCACTTGCTCTCGATAATGCTGGCAAGAAATCCATCCCGGCTGTATCTGTACTCCTTAAACGCAATAACCATACCGGCCATCGGCAAGTAAGAGAAGAAGATGAACCAGATTGTTGCTGGCAGCACCATAATCAACATCGCTTTATTTTTATTAATATCTTTAAAAAACCGTCCTATGGCTCCCACGTGATCACCTCTCAGTTGTCAGATTAATAAGCAAAGGTATGAAACGAATGCCGTGCATTCGCTTCATACCTCCCTCATGTTTACTTGTTCGCCGCTTTCCATTCGTCAAGCTGACGTTGTGCTTCAGCCATGATTTTATCAAGTCCAGCTGCTTTAAATTTCTCGTTTGCACGTTTGATGTAAGTCTCAGGATCAACTGTTCCTGTCATAAGCGGTGCCCAGAACTCTTCTCTTACGTTTTGTACGGAAGCAATTTCAGTCGTTACTTTCGACGGATCGAAGTTGAAGCCAAGAAGAGGTGCTGGTGTTCCTGCATCGTTAAACTTCTTGAACTCTTCCCACTTGTTCGTAGGATCTGTTGTATTCAAGTACGTAAGCATTACGTTACCCAGTGAGAATGTTGGCATGTCATAGTTTTTTGACTCATCAAGGTTTTCCATAACATTGTCGCCTGTTTTCTTGTAGTGAACGCCTTCGATACCGGAATCAATCATGTTGCGAAGCACAGGATCTGTGTTCAGCAAGTTTAGGAATTCCATTGCTTTTTCTGGATATTTCGAGTTAGCCGAAATAGCTTGCATCGAGCCCATAACAGACCAGTTGTAAATAAGCGCTTTGCTTGCAGGAGTTGAAACTACTGGGTAGCCATAGCTTGCAGACCATAGGTTGTCAGCGAAAGGCTGAGTTGTCGCACGGTCTGAGAACCATTTTCCAGTCGTTTGAACATCTGTCATCGAATCCATTGTTGCTGCTTCAGTTGGAATGTAGCCAGCTTTATAATATTTGTGCATTGTAGTCAAAGCTTGTTTCATTTCTGGTGTATCTAGAACGTTAACCAATTTGTAATCCTTCGTATCGAGGGAAACAGCCATTGGAAGCTTCTCGATTACATAGTCATATGGCACGTAAGGCATTTGGTTTTTATCAACCGCGAAAGGATATACGCCTTGTTCGTTTTCTTTGATCGTTTTGAGCAATGGCTCAAGGCTCTCAAGTGTGTTCACTTTTGAAATATCGATTTTGTACTTGTCTACATACTGCTTGTTAAAGCGCCATACTTCTTGCGCTGGCAGCTCTTTGTTTGCAGGGATACCATAGTTGTGGCCGTCAATTTTGGAGCCTTCAAGGAAGGCAGGATCAAGTGTATCGACGATACCTTGACCGTGCGATTTCAACAAATCATCGATTTGCATGAATGCGCCTTTTCTTGCGTTCTGCACATAGTCAAACGCCCATGAAGACGTAAACATAATGTCTACTGCTTCACCGGAAGCCGTCATAACTTGCAGCTTCTGTGAGTAATCGCCCCAGTCAATCATGCTCATTTTGACCGTAACACCAATTTTTTCTGCTGTATATTTGCTTACTTCCTGCATAACCTTGTCCACATCTTTTTGAGGCGTACCAATTGTGTACCAGAGCAGTTCTACTGGTTTCTCGGCAGTGCCTTCACCTTCGTTTTTGCTTCCGCCGCACGCGCTAAGCACGATTGACATGACCAGCATCAGTGCAAGCGCCGGCATAAATCTCTTTTTGTTTCTAATCATTGTAAGTCCTCCCTATGTCTAGTTACGAAGCACAATTCAATTGCGTAAGCATACGCTTACTTTATTGCTCTGCCCTTAATTCGCGTTGCGTTTTAGGGCTAACTTAAAAATAACGGATGTAACGGTTTTCATATAGGGAACAAACTAAAGGTATGGTGTACAAATTAAAGAAAAAAAGGACTTCTCTATCTTGCATTAGAGTAGTCCTTTGTAATCTGTAGGAGAAATCCCTACATATTTCTTAAATTGTTTATAAAAATATCCAGTTTCCCAGTAGCCGACCTGAAGCGCAATTTCCTGCACCTTCAGATTTGTCTCCTTCAACATTTCCTTAGCTTTGCCTATTCGATATTTGTTTATGTACTCGGTAAAGGTTTCATTTGTCTCCTTCTGAAACAGATGTCCGAGATAAACAGGATGGATGTTGTATTGCTGGCTGAGCGATTTTAGCGACAGCGCCTGTGCATAGTTCTCATGCACATATCCGAGCAGTAGCTGGATGATCGGGCTTTTCACGTCGCGCATAAGCGAATCCACCGTCAAGGTAGCTGCTTCTTTGACAACGGAGGAGAGCCCTTCAATCGTCTCGGCTTGCATGATTTGTGTGAATCCTGCTTTGAACAGCTCAGGCTGATCTGCCTGCTTAATTTCTTTGAGCTCCATTTTGAACCGTATCATCATCTCAATGGCCATACTTTGAATATATTCCGGCGTAACGCCGTCCAGCGTCTGATAATGCTCAAATTCAGCATCAATTGCCGCATGAAGCTGCTCTAGATCCTTCGCTTTAATCAACTTCGAGAATAAGGACCAATTCAGCGGCTGCGACGTTACGTTCTCAATACTGTTCTTCTCTGATAGCAAGCTATAGTCCAAAATAGCCGGCTCGTCGGATAATAAGAAATATTCCTGCGCCTTCTTCGCATGCGCGTAGCTCTGCGGCGCACCCTCGCCTACCGCCTCCACACTGCCAAGCGAAATACGCATCGGGCTCGGAGCGAACCGTTTCTGCATATTTTCAAGCATGCTCATCGCCTTTTCCTTACCTTGTTCCTTGTCCTCCAGCATAAACACGATAACCAAGTCGCCATCAATGTCCACAAACGGCAGCATCGACGGATCTTCCATGGCAAGCCGCTGTAGTGCTTCATAGGACGGCTCGAACTGACTTTCCGTTCGAATAATCGCAGTCACAAGATAAGGAGCATCCAGCCGGATTTCAAGCATATCGGTACGTTCGATCAGCTCATTTGGCGCAATGCGTCCAGTCAGCCACCGATACAATATATTATCCCTAAGAATGCGAATATCATAATCACTAAATAATCGGTCTGGCCTTGTCGTGTTCAATTTGTCGATAGTATTAGCCAGCGTCTCCTGCAGCTCGTCAATATTAATCGGTTTAAGCAAATAATTTTCCACACCAAGCTTAAGCCCTGACTTGATATAGTCAAATTCGTTGAAGCCGCTCAAAATAATGACCTTCAAATCCGGGCGGAATTGCCTTGCTTCGCGAATCAAAGTTAAGCCGTCCATCACTGGCATTGAAATATCCGTAAGCAAAATATCAGCCGATGACTCCTTTAACGCTTCAAGCGCATCCTGGCCATTTTCCGCTGAACCTACGATTTCAAGGCCAAACGCCGCCCAATCGATAATGTCGTACAAGCCTTCAATAATAAACGGCTCGTCATCTACAAGAAATACTCTATACATGCTGCGCCTCCTCTGCTACTGGGAATTCAATCGTTACGATCGTTCCGACGCCTGGCGTGCTGTTAATTTCAACACCATATTCCGTTCCGTACAGCAGCTTCAGTCTCTCATGCACACTCCGAAGACCAAAAGAATCGCCGCTTTCCTCCAGCATGTCCATCGACTCACGAATGGACGCGAGTCGCCCAGGCGCTATACCTCTGCCATTATCCTCGACTTGAATTTGTATGCGATCCTCTATCTGCCGAACATTTATTTTCACTTGGTTATCCGGCCTGCGCGCTTCTAGACCATGTACAACGTAATTTTCAATGATCGGCTGCAGCGCCATTCGCATTATACTTTTGCTAGCCAAGCTCTGATCGCAATGAATTTCATAAGACAGCTTGTCCTTATAACGAATCCGAAACAGCTCCAAATAGAGGCGCGAAGTCTCTAGCTCATCCTTGAGCGTGTTTTCACCTTTGGGCTGAACGAAGCTTTTGAATAACACTGATAAGCTGTATATCATTTCGCCTACATCCTTCGCTCCTTGCGATACGGCCCGCATTCGAATCACTTCAAGCGTATTGTACAAAAAGTGCGGATTCACTCTAGCCTGCAGAGCAGCAAGCTCTGTATGCTTTTGTTTAATCTCCGCTTTATAGACGCGGTCGATATGCTTTGTCAGCTCGCCGAGCATATCGTTAAAGCTTCTGGAAATTTGCCCAAGCTCGTCCTCTTTCTCGTCTTGGATGCGTGCGGACAAGTCGCCGTTCTCCACCTTGCGCATAAATCGTATGATTTTATTCGTTCGTTTCGCGAAATTGATAACAACCAAGGTCGGAACCAGCAGCACCATAATGATACAAATGATACTAATCAATGTTATCGTGTGCTTCAAGCCTTGATAGGCAGCAGCTACCTCCGCCTTCGGCGCTACACCAACTACGGTATAACCCGCTTCGGTTTGTGTGAACATCTTGACATAAGATTCCTGCTCAAGCATCACAGTGTCATTCAAGGAATCAATTTTATCGATATAAGGGTACCGTTTACCATAAAAGTTGTCTGAGGAATCGAAGAGCACTTCCCCTGTTGGTCCAAGGACAAGAATGTAGCCCTTTAATTGCTCTTTATAGCTCTCAAGTGCTTTTTGAATCCGTTCTGAGTTGAAATAAACGAGCAGCTGTCCTAGGTTTTTTAACGTATTTTTGTCCGTAATGGGAACACGTATCGCGAATAGCTTTGGATCCTGTTGTCCAATTGCCGTTCGTACCCATGCATTCGGCAGCGTTACTTTACTTCCCTCCATCGCCATGGCATCCGGGATATAGGAATGTGCGGCATTCGTAGATATTAACTTCGTTACATGCCCCTGCTTGTATGCGTACAAAAACTGTTTTTCCGAGCTGTATAGCAGCAGGTTCTCGATATCGGCATCATTTTCAACCTTATTTTCAAAATAATCCAGCCCCTTCGGCATGTCGATATTAATAGAAGAGGCATATTGATCCAATTGATAATTGATGTAATCCTCGAACGGATTTTGAAGGAAATAAGTAAGATGAAGGGATAAGGCTTCATTCCTATACACGTCGAGCATGATCGACTCCACTGATTCGAATTTACGTGTCATATAGTTATTTACGCTGTCGATCGCTTTTTTCTGATTTTCAAGCTCATTGCGCACAATCGATTCCGACATGACATTAAACATAAAATACGAAAAAGTTACGATCGTCACCGTTGTAATCAATGCAAACAACAAAATCATTTTCATGAAAAGATTATTTTTGACATAGTTGCGGTACAAGCTTTTTGCCTTCAAAATAAGCTCCTTTCCCGTGAATGATCGTTGCTCTATAGGTTGATCGGAGTTCACGATATGGGGTACAAGGTTTAATAATACTTCAGTATGATTTGCTGGCACAAGTATGCTCCTTAATAATCGGCAATTGAAGGGTACGGTTGAATGGCGCCTCGGAAGGGGCGTATAATGTAAAGGTGAGAGAATCCGCAAGATTGGAGATGAGAGCATGACAATTGGTAAAATGCTTCGAAATGTTTCCGTCGGACTGATATTCGGCATACTGGCCATTGGATTACTGCCGTTTCTGGTCATCTTTAACTGGACGGAGATGCTCAATCTTGTCGAACTCGAAACCTCGCCATTATTTATGCTTCTTGGACGATTTATTAGACCGACCATTCGCAAGAAAAGCATGAACAGCGTGAACAACATGGACAGCCAGGAACATAAACAAGATTTCAATCAATAAGCTAGCAGCAGCCTAAACCGTTTGCATGAACGGAGACCCGGGAGAGCACCTTATTTTGGTGGCATTCTTCCGGGTCTTTCTTTCTCGCTTAAACGAGCGTTTTATAGTAAAATGGGGCGATGCAACACTATACGATTATGAGGTGCCCTTATGTCCATTAGCTTCACAACATCCATTATCAGCCGCTTAAAAAGAGAAATCGCTGACATGCAAAAGCAAACCAGCAACGATAAAAGCAAAAAAGAGAAAGCTCTCTCTAAAATAAAACAGCTGCAAAAAAACATCAAAATGAGCTCTTCCCCCACCGACCTTAGCAGCAAGATGACTCAAATTACGAAATTAAACGAAGAGGTAGCCAGAATTGACGCTTCGCAGGCTGCTTTAACGAAACAATTAGCTGCAAAAAATGCAGAGCTTCGGCAGCAGCTGGCCAAAAACGAGCAAAAAAGCGATAAATAGCTTTAGCATAGAGACCTTTTACAAGTTCAAATGAGCTTGCGAAGGGTCTTTTTGTTTTCAACTTGTTATGGTGAGATTGTCCATTCCTCGTATACTTTAACCAAACGCGCGCATCCTATGGAAAAAAAGCAGGGCGGGGATTGTATGCATACAGTTTGGAAAGGTGCGATCAGCTTTGGGTTGGTTCATGTGCCTGTAAAAATGTTTACGGCTACAGAAGATAAGGATGTTCATTTTCGCCAAATACATAAGGTTTGCGGCATGCCTATTTCCTATGTGAAGACTTGTCCTCACTGCGATGAAGCGGTTAAACCAGAGGATATCGCTAAAGGTTTTGAATACGAGAAGGACAAGTTTGTGCTCTTTAATGAAGAAGAGCTTGAAGCGCTAAAGCCTGAATCTGCACGGGTTATTCAAATTCTTGATTTTGTCGATTTATCGGATATTGACCCTCTCTATTATCAAAAAGCGTATTACCTCTCCCCCGACATGTCAGGGGCTGGAGCTTATACGCTGCTGCTTGAAGCGATCAAGCAAACAGGTAAAATCGGCATCGCCAAAATATCGATCCGAAGCAAAAGCAGCTTGGCCGCGATTCGCGTTGTCGGAAACTGCTTATGCATGGAGACGATGCATTATCCAGATGAAATTCGTCCGCTCGCAGAGGTGCCTAACCTGCCTGGACTGGCTAATGTCAATGAAAAAGAGCTGCAAATGGCAAAGCAGCTCATTGAACAGCTGTCTGAACCGTTTCATCCTGAAAAATATACCGATGATTACCGGGCTGCCATGCTTGAAGCTATTCAGCATAAAATGGCGGGCGAAAGCGTTGATATGGTCTCTGCTCCGGCTGTTGGACGGACGAATGTCATTGATTTGATGGCTGCGCTGCAAGCTTCCCTTGAAGCGGCCAAAACACCGCCTGCTGCTCCAAAGAAAAGGAAGAGTACCACTAGAAAAACGAAGGATGCCGGATAATGAACACGATGTCTTTGCTTCCTCTACCGAAGGTGCCTATGGCGCCAGTCACTTCGCCCGTTATCCCTACTGGCTCGGAGTGGGGATATCAAATCAAATGGGATGGCGTTCGCACACTCGCTCGATTAGACGGCAACGGCGGTGTTGAACTATTTTCCAAACGAGTAGAGCCGCGAAATACCACATTCCCTGAAATTGTTGCGCTCTTGTCGCCGCTGCGCGTTGGGCCTTGCATCCTTGATGGTGAAATCGTCTATTTTGACGGAACTCGTCCAAACTTTCAGCGCAGCCGCCTAGGTGTACAGAAAAGGTCAGGCAAAGATGATCTCTTATTCGTCATGTTTGATATGCTCAATGATAACGGTGAAGATTTGCGCAGCTTTCCCTTCCGTGATCGTTACAGCCGGCTTGCTGCCAAGTTTCCTGAAAAATCGCCGCGCCTGTTCGTCACCGACTTGTTTGATGATGGTCAGTCCTTATGGGAATGGCTTATCGAGCGGGAGTGGGAAGGGCTCATATCGAAGCGTCTGGATAGTCCTTACAGCGAGGGCAAAGGCCATAAGGATTGGTTCAAGAAACGGAAGGAAGTACGAATCGTCGCGGACGTTGTTGGGGTGAAATTAAGGGATGGCCTCGTGTCGAGCCTCGTGCTGCAATATGAGAATAAATATATTGGGCATGTGTCAGGGCTCGACAACGCGTCCAAAAAACTGCTGCTCCAGTTTATGCATGACCACCCTGGAGATTGCCCCTTCCCGTCGCTTTCGCAAGGCATGAAGAAATCAGACGTAGTCTGGCTTGCCGTACATTTCCCATGCAGGGTGACCGCACTCGAGTTTACCGATACGGGTCTGCTTCGCCAGCCGAAACTGCTAGGTTTTGGTGCGGGAGACGGCGAGGTTTAGCGCTGATGAAAAGTTTGATCGGATGATTAAAGAGGAGGTTGCCCCACAAGATCATATTACTTGCGGGACAACCTCCTCATACACTTTTCCGCCCACAACCCGCCAAATCCCCCACCATTGGCTGATTCAGTAAAAATAGCGCTAGAATCTAGACCTATTTTAAACAAATATGCAACTTTCACAGAAATAGGACTAGAAAGTAGTCTTATTTCTACTCATAACCCGCCAAATCCCCCACCATTGGCTGATTCAGTAAAAATAGCGCTAGAATCTAGACCTATTTTCAACAAACATGCAACTTTCACAGAAATAGGACTAGAAAGTAGTCTTATTTCTACTCATAACCCTCCAAATGCCCCATTATACGTCGATTTAATAAAAATAGCGCTAGAATCTAGACCTATTTTCAACAAACATGAGCTTTTCGCGGAAATAGGACTAGAAAGTAGGCTTATTTCTGCTCACAACCCACAAAATGCTCCACTATGCGTCGATTCAGTAAAAATAGCGCTAGAATCTAGTCCTATTTTCAACAAACATGAGCTTTTCGCGGAAATAGGACTAGAAAGTAGGCTTATTTTCACCCATACCCCGCCAAATGTCTCTCTATGCGTCAATTCAGTAAAAATAGCGCTAGAATCTAGACCTATTTTCAACAAACATCAGCTTTTCGCAGAAATAGGACTAGTTAATAGCCTTATTTCCACTCATAACCCGCCAAATGCCCCTCTATGCGTTGATTCAGTAAAAATAGCGCTAGAATCTAGAGCTATTTTCAACAAACATAAGCTTTTCACGGAAATAGGTCTAGAAAATAGGTTTATTTTGAAAAACTGACTTCCTCTTGTGCTTCAGAGCCGCACCGATACCGCAAAGCAACTTCCAATCCAGCTACTCCTTAAGCCCTTCATATATCGCGTGGAGCAAACGGTGCGTTTCATCACAGCTGTATTCCCAGAACATTACGCCGCCAAGCTCACTTGCTTTCACATATTCACATTTATGATGCAGCGATTGTTCGTCGTCATAGGAGATAAAGCTGCTTCCGTCGTAGAGGTATGGCGCCTTCGCTTCATCGTCCCAATAGCGAACATAATTGTTTTTATTAATGTATTCTGCTGCAAGCTTGGTGAAATCTGGTCCATATCCGCCTGTGGTGCCCGCCATTTGATGAAGCCCATTCGCGCGATTAGGAACGTTATGCCAAACCCGAGTATAAAACGCCGCGCCTATCACAATCTTTTCCTTCGGCACGCCTGCTCGGATGAACAAGTTAACAGATGCATCCGTACTGATTCGGAATAAATCTCCAGTTGGTGTATACAGATTCGTATGATGCCCCGTCAAAATTTGAAACCCACCGCGCATATCGTAGGTCATCAGCTGAACAAAATCCAAATATTGCTGGACTTGATCCATTTCCGTACCGTCTACGTAATATTGGTCCGCGCCTGCGGCAATCGTAAGCAAATAATGTTTTCCGTCACTTGCGCCCTTCTCGTCCAAAGCTTCGCGAATGGTTTTGAGCAGCAGAGTGAAATTGGTTTTATCATCTGGACTCGACGCTATGCCCGCTTCACCATAACAAGGATATTCCCAGTCGAGATCGACTCCATCAAATGGAAAGTTGGTTAATACACGAACCGCCGAATCTGCGAAGCGGCTTCTCCCTTCAGCGGTAGATGCAGCTTCAGAAAACCCGCCTGCGCTCCATCCGCCGACAGACAATAGAATAGTCAGCTCTGGATGCTCGTGTTTAATCCTGCGAAGAACATCAATATTTTTCAAATGCTCTGTAATAATTTCATCATTGCGCACATGGCCAAATGCCACATTCAAATGGGTAAGCTTCGTTAAATCTTCCCGCGTCATGTCTGGAAGCTTCGAATCTGACGCATATCCCGCCACAATATATTTTCGACTTGCCATTACGTATCACTCCGTTTCGTTGGCTGCTGCCATATGCTAGTGAGAATCTGCAATGCTTCTTTTCCCGTACCGATCTTGTATCCTGATGCTGTATAACGAATTTGATCTTGGTTATCCAGTACGAGCAGATGCGGGAAACCCGCTTCGCTAGCTGGCGGCTCTGCTATAAAGTCCGGCAAAGCCGCGTAAGTGGAATCACGAACAAACACGATACGCGAAGGCAACCCCTTATAACGAGAAGGATCAAAAGATGCCGTCCATTCGGAATCACCTACGACAAGCACAATCGGCGCTCCAAGTTCGTTCAACGGCTCAGCAAGCTCACCGAGTTCACGGAATAAATGTTTGGTAGGCTCACGCTCCGGCTCCAGCCAAGCAACAATTGCCCCATTCATGCCGATAAGCTCACCAATCGCTTGGTCTGAACCACCCAGCATCGTAAACGTATCGTTTCTGTTCAGCGTCCCTAGTACTGGAATACCTTGCTTCGCACTTCGGAAAGTCAACGGAATATCCATTTGTTCTCCTGCACGCAGCTCGAAATAGGAAAAGCGAACGCATGCGGTGCCATCTTTTAACCGAATACCTGTGGTCAATCGATAGCTGCCTTGCGCAAGCTCGAACGGCTCATCGTATACATCAGATTTCCCATTAGGGTAGACCAACGTTTTATATATGCCGTTCTCCAGCCGGGCGAACGTGAAGTTCTCAGAGTACGAAGCTGCCGGAGCTTCATCGGATGACTCGTTATCTTTAAGAAGACGCAGCTTGCCGTTTTCCTTCTGCTCCAATTGCTGCATCGCTCGATTTGCAAATAACGCATCCTGCCAGCAGCCGTTAGCCATCGTCATGTATTGCGGCTTCTGCTCACTTGGATGCAAGCGTGCTGGAATGCCTATGCTGCGACAGATTGCCACAAACATAATATCGAGAGAAGCCTGATCCCCCTTTTTGATCTGAAAGGTACCAACAGGGTTGCCTCTGCCCTTCAGATTGGGAAGGTCCTCCCACAACGACCACTCTGAATCCAGATGGCGTACAAGCTCAGCAGCATTTTGCCGGAACAATGCTACTTGTGCTTCCGTGAACACCTCTTGGAAAAAATGCTTATAAGGCACGATCATTTCATATAACACTCGCGGACAAAGGATGTACCGCAAGAAGATGTCTTCGGGAAGCTCGCCGCGCTGCGACAGAGAACCGATGAGATGATCGTCAAGCTCCTTGCGGAACGAATCGGAAAGATCTTTCTCGTTCAAGCTCTCCAGCAGCTTAAGCGGCCATTCTCCAAATTCAGCGGAGCGTTCCTGCAAGAAGGCTGCGATCTCGCGGCTATTTCCCCGTGCCTTGTGCAGCACATCCCACACCCGCTCCTGTGGAAGACCAGCAGCCGCGGCAATATCCGACGCCTGCGATTCGCTTAGGAATGTTTGTTCATAGCCGCTGCGGATGCCCGTGCCTTCTTCCAGGCGGCTATTATGCCGCTGAACCTTCTCCTCGGAAAGCACATCGAGAGCTTTGCCATTTCGTTCAGGAGGTGGAACCATATCAAAGTCAGTTATCCCTTTGGGCTGCTGCACTTGATCCAGAACGATCTCGAAGCGCACACGATCACTAACTGTAATCTTCTTTTCTCCCCACTTGCCATCCATCACAGCACGAATCAACAGATCTCCGTAGCCTGTCTTAAACGCTGCCTCACCCTGCTCGTTTGTCTTCAGCTCAGCAATCGGATAAAATTCAGCCATATTATAGAGCTCAAAATAAACATTCGCGCCGCTGACCGGTTGGTTCAGCTTATCCTTCACAGCGACAGTGATGCTTCGAGTAGGCGCATAACCTTCAAGCAAATTGATTTCTGTAAACCAATTATCCGCAAGCGTGATGTCCTCAGGGCCCGGGTAATTTGCGAATACTCGAGTATTGATCAGCATTGCCCGCCGGGCTGGAGGAGTGAACCAGCCTTGATCAAGGCGAGCTTCCGGCTCACATGCGCCGATATAATGCCACTGCCCGTCAGCCCAAGCTTCTACCCAAGCATGGTTATCGTCACAATGCGCCCAGCGCGGGGTGTACACTTGGCGAGCAGGAATGCCAATGCTCCGAAGCGCTGCAACAGCAAGCGTCGATTCCTCACCACACCGGCCTCGAGCATTTCGAATCATCGTAAGCGGCGAGATCGTCCGCAGATCGCTGCCAATGTAGTTCGCCTTCTCATGGCACCAGTAGTTCGTCTCCAGAATCGCATCCTCCATCGACAAAAACGCGGTACGCTCCGCCAGTTCACTGTATAAGATACCGCGTGAATCCTCGATGTTCTCCGTGTTCACACGGTAGGGCAACACAAAATGCAGGAAGAGATGATCCGGCACCCGCTCCCCCCAAGGCACTTTTCCCCGAATGTCCAGCGTTTGCCGCACATGGCTTAGAAATAACGTACCGTCATAATCAGCCATATCGTTTACAGGCATATAGGCGTACAAATATTTGAGCGCCCATGTCTCTTCATCTGTCAGCGGCTGCTGAAAAATATCAAACAGCTCATGCTCTCTCGCCTTAGCGAGCAGCTGCTTCTCACGAAACTTGCGTTCAATCAGCTCCATCGACGCTTGCTCTAATGAGAATACAGAGGTTTGCAATGTCATGCTAACTCACTCCTTCCATAGCTTTCCGTCTTGCCTAATGCAGAAGCTCGACTTCCCATCGCTAGACGGCGTTGTGATTTGGAACATGGAGCGGGTCGTCTCAATGACAGGCAATATGCTCCACTGCTCTCCGCCATGCATCAACGATTCCGCATCCGCAGTAAATTCACCGTGATTTGCGAAGTAATTGCGCTCACGATAATAGAGCTTGCGCAGCTCCCACTTTATGCGTTCATCCGGCGGCTGTTCGAACGAATCCGGGCCATCTTCCCCTGCAAACATGACATAACCCCATAGCTCAGGATAATGCATATTAATAAGTCCCATCGGAGACCATACCCAGTTGTCCTCTGGATAGGATTTGCCCGTTTCCGGATTGATGATCTTGCGGTATTCGCCATCCTTCACTTCAACGCGCCATTCAACGCGGGAGAAATTGACGCGCCAAAACTCGCCATTAACTGGCGCTCTGCCTTCAGGCGCGCATTCGCGCAAGCTTTTCCAAGGCATCGCTACCTCAATGCTCCACTTCCGATTCGCTGCTTCCGGCCGATTCAGCTCGCCTTCAATATGTACGGCTGTCTGAAGCCCGCTAATGTCCCAGCCGTTAATCGGCGGACCGCCGTCGCGGTATGGCTTAACCAGCAGCAGATCCCACACGGTGTTCAGCGCGTTAATTTCAAACTCGTAATAATTGTGGCTGTCACCATCGGGATCAATAAATATTTCAAAATCATTATCATAAAAAATGACCGAATCCCGCTCCGTCAACGTCGCCCAAATCTCGTCTTCAATCAATTCTGCCGCAAAATAGAAATAGTCGTCATCCCACAGCATTTTCACGCGGGTCTGCTTCGCAGGTTTGGGCCGGAGATCGCCTTCAATATCGACAAAATCATCCGTCCAGTCCGCCGCTGCCCAGAACGGCTTATCAACTCGCCCGTCAAGAATGAGCGGCTCCGCCGCGCGGCGACATACATAATGTTTGGGTGCATATTCGATGTTAGGCTCCTGCAATCCGCTTAAATTCATGTTATCCCTCCGTTTGAATTGCTATGAATCTATGAAAACGATGAAGCTCGCTTAAAGTACACATTCATGCCAGAAACGGCGCAGGTTGTCCATCGCAATACGGGAGGCGGATTTGCACTCTTCCATGCCTTCAAATTCGATCGTCATATAACCATCGTAACCCGATTCCTTAATAAGCTTGACGATTTTACGGATCTCAATATCCCCTTGTCCTACAATCGCCCCGCGCAAGTAGTTACCGTTCGAGGTCAAAAACCAATCACCGTCACCCGGATGCTGATCATATGGACGGAAGTAGAAATCTTTGAAATGGATAAGTGATGCATAAGGCAAGTTTTTCTTAACGCCGATGATCGAATTCTCATCCACGCACATAAAGTTGCCGATATCGAGTGTCGTCTTGAAGTTCGGCCGGTCTACCGCATGAAGAACACGTTGAACCCGGTCGCTGGACTGTACGCTGAAGCCATGATTCTCTATCGTCGTTGTAATGCCGTATTGCGCGGCATAGTCCGCGATGAGCTGGCTGCCCTTCACCATGAGATGCAGGTTCTCCTCGAACCACCGTATCGTCATCTTCTCCTGCGGAATGGTGAAGGCGGTTACATCATGCCGCATATGATTCATGCCGAGTCGATGCACAAGATCAACATGCAGCTTGACCCGCGCGACTTCCTCTTCAAACAATTGCTCCGTATCCTGCACGAAGTTCGCCGGCATCGAATAGTTGGAGAGGGCAATGCCAACCTCCTTTGCTTTCTCGCGTACAGCATCCGCCAGCTCAGGGTTGTCAACGAGCGTATAGCCATATGGAACAATCTCCATATGCTCGCCGCCGTTATCCGCTATCCAAGAGATAGCATCAAGAATGCTCATCTCTCCCGATTTTATGGCGCTTAGCAAGCTGTAAGAACTTAATCCAATTTTCATCGTTTCTTCCTCCTAAGTAGACTGATCACATGATTAGTTATGCGTTACAACTGCGCCAGAACCACCATACATATCTAGCTCCTCATCAAATTCCAGCTTAAGCACGGTCACTTGCTTGTGAGTGTCTTCCGCTGTCAGATGAATCCATGTCGTCCCCGGAATATTGAACCATGGCACCCCGCCATGAATTTCATGCGTAAGCTCTTTGCCGGAATGCAGCACCGTAATCTTTTTGACCTTGTTGCATAATCCCTTTAGGCATACATTCTCTTTCGGATCATCATACACAAACAGATACAGTGACTTTTTATCTTTGGATATGGTGCTGCCGCCCAAATAATAGCGGGTCATAATGCCTTCGTCTGTCCCAAATACCGCTTCTTCGTGCGTTCGAATCCATTCGCCTAATCCCAGCAAAATATTCTCTTGCCGTTTATCTATCGTTCCATCCTCCATCGGCCCGATATCAAGCAGCATGTTGCCGCCCAAGGTAATGCAATCACAGAACATTCGAATGATTTGATTTAATGATTTATATTTATCGTCCGTCGGCACATACCCCCACGAACTATTAATGGTTGTGCAAAACTCCCAAGGCCCCTCCGGCCGCGTTATCGGAATCCCTTGCTCCGGCGTTTTATAATCCCCGTAACCTTGCAGGCGCGAGTTGATAATAATGTCTGGGTTAAACGATTGCAGATACTGCTTGAATTCGGGCAAATTCCACTGCTCAGCGCTGCGTTCCCAATCGCCGTCGAACCAAAGAAGATCAACCTTCCCATAGTTCGTTAAAACCTCCCGCAGCTGATCATTGTTAAACTTCAGAAAAGCATTCCACTTTTCTTCATCCTGAACACCATCTATCGGGCTCGAAAATTTGTTAACCTTAGACAAGTCATCCGGCACCTTGCCGCCTTCAAACACAGATGGATAATCGGGATGCGACCAGTCGATGAGCGAATAATACATCCCAAGTCGAATCCCTCTTTTCGTGACGGCTTCCGCATATTCCTTGATCAGATCCCGCTTTGCCGGCGTTTTCTTCACAACGCTAAGGTCGCTGTACTGTGTATCAAACAATGCTACGCCGTCGTGGTGCTTGGTCGTAAGCACTGTGTACTTCGCTCCCGATTGCTCAATTAAATCAGCCCATTTGTCCGCATCGAACTTCGAAGCCGTAAAGCCGTCCAATTGTTTCATATAATCGTCATAGCTCATTCTTCCGTTATAGAACGACCATGACTCGGAGACACCATCTACTGCATAAATGCCATAATGTATAAAAATACCTAGCTTAGCTTCCTTAAACCATTGCTGCATAGCAGACTACCCCTCTCGATTAACGAATCCGAAACACATGCGCGATTGGTGCTTGTTCTGAGTATTCATTCACTGGCAAACGGACAATAATGCCGTTTTCTGCTTGGCTGTACTGCAAATGGTCTTGTCCGCCTACGAGATCAATCTGGCTGAAAGACTTCTGTATAGGGAGGTATAATTCCTCTTTCACAGCCTCTTTTTCATCCTTGTACAAATAAAAGGCATAAACCGTATCTCCTTTTCTCGTAAAGTGGCAATTGTCAGCAGAAAAAGGCTCACAAATTCGTGTTCCATAGATCGCCTCACCATAAACCTTCAACCAATCGCCCATCCCTTTGATGCGGCTAATGGCTGTAGTCGATAGCCTGCCGTCAGGCTGCGGACCGACATTAAGTGCCAGGTTTCCGCCTTTCGCAACGATTTCAACGAGCAGATGGATCAACTGTCGAACGGTCTTATACTTGTCCTCATAACGGAAGGAGAATGAGGTGCCCATCGTAATACAGCTCTCCCACGGCACGTTAAGCGGACGCTCAGGCAATGTCTGCTCTGGTGTTATGACATTTTCATAAGGGCCGCCGACCGTGCGGTCAGCCGAGAGCAGCCAAGGCTGAATTTCCCGCGCCTTCTCAACCACCTCGCCTAATCGGATGTTTTGATCGCGGTAATCGTTCACCCAACCTGCATCGAGCCATAACATATCGATGCGGCCATATTTCGTCATCAACTCCATAATTTGCGCATGGGTGAACTGCACGAATTGCTCCCATAAATGCGGATATTGCTTCGGGTCATAGGAAGGCCCCCGCGCGGTAAACGACCCACGCTCCATGCCTGGCGCCCAGTAATATGGCGTATGCCAATCTGCCTTCGAGAAGTATGCAGATATAGCTAAGCCCTTTGCGCGGAAAGCATCAAACAGCTGCTTGCAAATATCGGCGTACTTATGCGAATGGAAAGGACAATCAGGGCTCGTAATCCGGTAATCCGTCGTATGGGTATCCCACATGCAGAAGCCGTCATGATGCTTGGTTGTAAAATTTAAATACTTAAAGCCATTCTCCGCAGCAAGATCTGCCCATAGCTCAGGCTGAAAGCGAAGCGGGTTAAAGGTATTGTTTAGCCCAAAATACTGCCGCTTCAATTCCTCTGCGTCTACATTCCAATCGATGCCATCGCGTGACCATTCCTCATCCTTATCACTAAGCGCCCATGATTCAACTACACCTAACTGTGAATATGGCCCCCAGTGCATCATAAGGCCCAGCTTCTGATCCTTGAACCACTCCAGCCGCTCCTGCAGAAGCGGGTCCTCTGGCTTTACCCATTGCTCTTCGCTGCTGTAATTGTGGACACCCTGCTCAACAACTTGCTCTATTTCTTCTGTCGTCTTTATTTCGCTCATGGTTACCTCCAAGTATAGTAGGACTTTCGTAAGCGTTACGTTCATTGCCTTCTTCTGCTCTATGTCCAAATTGTAAATTTGTTGCTATGATTAGTAGCGACGAAAAGGATTGATCGATCATAGGGGGCAGACGAGATGAAACGAAACTACTTCAAATCCAAACTGTTTTTAAAATATATCTGGTCCTACTTGTTTATTCTGCTTATCCCATTAGTACTTATGACGATATTTATCTATCAAAACGCAGTAACCAATCTACGTACTGAAATTGAGCAATCCCGCCTCAGCCAGCTCACGCAAGCCAAGGTTATTGTTGACGGGCGGATGAAGGAGCTAAGTGAAATTGCTTCACGCGTCTCGTATGACAAGAGGCTGACTCCGTTTCGGGTTCACGATTCTTATTACAGCGGTGAAGCGATTCAAGCACTGGATCAATACAAAGCGACCAGCTCTATCATTAGCGAGATGTTCTTGTATTTTCACAAGGATGAAAATATTTATTCCGCGAAGGGTCTATCGAGCATGGATGTATTCGCAAACACCTTTACCTTTCACAATTGGAGCAAAGACACTATTTTTCAAGATTTGAATACGGTTAAATATCCAACGATGCGTCCAGCTGATACCGTAGTCCTAAGCGCTAATTTGCAGGATTCGATGCTTGCTTATCTTGTTCCCATTACGCCATACAACCCTAATCCACACGGAACGATTATGTATCTAATTAAAGAATCAGAGCTTACGAGTTTAATTGATTCGATTCTAGGCAATTATCAAGGCTTGACTTATATTTTGGACAACAAAGGTCAAATTCTAGTAGACAATCGCCAGGGCGAAGCCTTAACGAATGCAGAGGCGCAGTCTCTATATAGTCTCGCGCCAGGCATTCATGATAAAACCTTAAACGGCAAGCCGCATTCCATCGTATCCGTAAAATCAGAAAATAATGGCTGGACTTATGTGACCGTCATGCCAAGTTCCCAGTTTCTTAGCAGCGTAGTGCATGTCCGCAGCTTCATCGTCATGCTGTTCCTCATCGTTGTGGTCGTTGGAGCGGCGATTGCCCTCGTGCTTGCTAGAATGCAATATCTGCCGATCTCTACGCTTGTAGAGTTCGCAAATTCCAAATCCAAGCCGAAGCATTCCGCTGATCAATCAATCGAAAACGGAAACGAGCTTGATCGAATACGAACAGCGCTGCAGCAATACAGCTCGCGAGTTGATCTTCAAGAGCCATACGCTCGCAATCACTTTTTGTCCATGCTGCTGAAATATGGGAATGCGCAAAGTCTTTCACCAGAGCTGCAAGAGGCCTTCGATCTTCATTTCGACCAATCTCATCACTTTGTTATGGTAATTGGATGGGATGAAGTCGAAGATACGCAAGAGGAACGACAGGAGCGGCAAGAAATGATAGAGCTGCTCTCCCAAATCGAATTCCCGGAGCTGGCTGCTCATGCCTATGGCGTAGAGCTCCCTCAGCTCGATCAGCTTGCACTCATTATCAGCTTTAATAGGAACCAAGCCGATCAGGAATTTGTTCCTGTGCGCCACATTGCTGAAGCGGTGCTCTGCACGATACTAGAGACGTTCGATGTTACGCCTACGATTGGCGTTGGAACCTGCTATTCAAGCCCTGACCAGCTGAATCAGTCCTTTATTGAAGCTTGCTCTGCTTTTGAGCTGCAAGCGACAAGCGGTCATGGCACGATCACCTATTTTGAGAAGCTGCAAGATACACCTGATCATACCTTTTGGATACCGAATAATTCGCTGCTCAAGCTTTCTCAAAGCTTGAAGCAAGGAAGCTATGATGTAGCTGCACAAATGATCAGCCCGTCGATCCGCAGCCTGCAATCATCCGAGCTGTCTGCCCTGCTCAAACGCTGCATATGCTTTGACATTTTGAATACGATGCTAAAAACCGCGTCCGAGCTTGGCATTCAAAATGTGATTCAAGACATGGCTCCTAACATGATTTACAGCCACTCCTTGGATGAAATCGAGACTGGCTTTCTGAATCTCGCCTCCCGAATCTGCAATCAAGTGGAGCGCAACAATCAGAAGGAGGAGCAATCACAGATTGATCGGATCGTTTCCTATATCGATGAGCATTTTAGAGACCATACGCTCAGCCTAGAAACGATTGCATATGAGTATGCCATTTCGCCATCACATGTGAGCCGTTCATTTAAGGAAAAGATGGGCCTTAACTTCATCCAATACATTTGGCAAAAAAGAATGGAAGAGGTTATGCATCATCTGAAAACGACAAACGCACCGCTTAAGGACATCATTATTCAAGTCGGCTATTTGGATACGCCTAACTTTATACGCAAATTTAAGAAAGAAACCGGCTATACGCCTGGTCAATATCGCAAGCAATTCTGGGAGAACGAACAGGCGCAATTGCTTTCTGATTCAGATGATGAATAATAAACAAAACCCGGTCAGCATTTCGCATGACCGGGTTTTTGCTGTTTCTGGGTTCATGCTCTTGTTCGTTTATTTATCTGTCAATTATCTGTCGTATGCGCTTTGGTAAAGCTCAGCGATCCGATTTCCGCCCATTTTTTTAATTTGCTCTAAATACTTGTCCCAGTTGGCCATCGACTCTTGACCTGTAACAAACTTGGCTTCCATCTGTTGCACATACGTGTTCAGATCAGATAACAAAGCAGAAGCCTCATTTTGCTCTTCGTTGGTCAAATAAACATTAGGGTAAGGCGATTTGGCGATTGGCGTAAGCTTCTCTGCATTTTCCTTATCGATCCATAAGTCGAATTCGCTGCGAAGTCCGATCGCAAGCTCGCCAGAGTTCATGCCCGGCGTAAGAATTCCGTAATTTGGTGTTATTTTGCCGCGGTATTCTTCACGGTCGCCGCCGCCCGGAACAGGAAGCCATTCCTTCTCATGTTTTTCTTTGTCTTTATATTTCCATAGAAGATCCTCTGGACCTTGATTGAACAATGTAGCGCCTTCATAGCTGTATAGATAATCTACCCAGCGCATCGTTGCTTCTGGAGATGGATTGCTGCTTGTAATAGCGAAAGTACCATTTGCCGATATGCCAGGATGTTTGCCGTAGACTGGAGAATCAGCTATTTCACTCTTCACAGGCGTCATCAATGGATTGTCTCCGCTTGGTTCGCCGCCTAACGTAAAGTAAGGGTAGTAGTCGTTGAAGACAGCGATTTGATTGTTTTCTCCTTTTGCTTTCTTCTGCTCGCCGGTTTGTGAGAAGGTCTCATGATCAAGCAGCTCTTCCTTCCATAGACGATTCATAAACGTTAGATATCCTTTGTATCCTTCCTCTTGAGGCGTATAATGCACTTTGCCATCCTTATCCGCATAGATGACCTCATCATAGATGCCCCAGAAGCCGAGGAAGTACATGCGCAAATCATCCAGCTTTACGGAAGTTAACGGAATTTCATCCTTTTTCCCATTTCCATTAGGATCTTCTTCCTTCACACGCTTCAGATAGTCATACAGCTCTTCAGTCGTCTTAGGCTCCGTTACACCGAGGGTTTTCAGGAACTTGCCATTATACCACATTGGACCGCGATACCAGACGGCTGCCAGATCAATATTAGGCAGCGCATAAATATGGCCGTCTGGTGTTGTAAAGGACTTCCGAATTTCCGGATGTTCATCAAAAATCTTTTTGATATTAGGCGCATAACCTTCATCAATATATTTTTCAAGAGGAATAAGAACGCCTTGTGTACCGTAAGTTACTTGCTCTGCCGGCTTAAGATCCGCTGCATAAAACATATCCGGCAAGTCGCCGCTTGCAAATACTAGGTTTTTCTTGGTCGCAAAGCTATCAAGCGGGGCATTCTGGAACTGCAGCTTAATGCCAGTCAGCTTCTCCATCTCTTGAAGCACAGGCATTTGGTTCCAATCCGCAACGCCAACATCCTGTGACATCATCTTCAGCGTAATCGGTTCGCTAACAATCGGGAAACCGTCTTTGCTTACCCCTGAAGCTTCAACGGATGTTGATCCTTTGGAACCCGTACTGCCGTTATTTGACTTACCCTCGTTCGGTGAACCACATGCCGCTAATACGGAAGCAAGCAGCGTTATGCTGAGTAACAAAGATGATGCTTTTTTTAGCTTTTTCATCCTAAACCCTCTCCCTTTTTTAAATGATTTATGAGCAAAATCAGCCCTTAACGGAACCAATCATGACACCTTGCACAAAGTAACGCTGAAGAAATGGATAAACGGTGATAATCGGTGCTGTCGCTACGATAATAACCGCGTATTTGACCAGCGCCGCAATCTCTGCCTTACTGTTGAGAGCCGACGCCGTAGAAGCATCCATTGCGCCGCCGCCCTGAGCCGACATCTCCTGCAACACAAGAATTTGCCGCAGCACGAGCTGCAAAGGATATTTTGCGGCATCATTCAAATAAATGAGTGCCGAGAAGTAGCTGTTCCAGTTGCCAACACCATAGAACAAAGCCATAACGGCGATGATTGGCATGGACAGCGGCAAAATGATTTTGACGAACAGCCGCAGGTTGGTGCACCCGTCAATTTGGGCAGCCTCTTGCAGTTCTTTTGGTATAGAGGATTGGAAAAAAGTGCGCGCTACAATGATGTTCCAGATTGAAGCGGCCGAAGGAATTACGATTGCCCAAATTGTATTCACCATACCAAGTTCCTTGATGAGCAAATAACTTGGTACGAGCCCTCCTCCAAAAAACATCGTGACGAGGAACATCCCCATAAAAAAGTTGCGTCCCATAAAGTCTTTGCGGCTTAGAGCGTAGGCTGCAGGCAGCGTAACGAATAAATTGATCGACGTGCCTACTACCGTATAAAGAATGGTGTTGCCGTAACCTGTCCATATGCTGGAGTTTTGGAACACCCTCTGATAACCTTCAAACGTAATGCCTTTTGGCCACAGCCACATCTCGCCGGAACCTACCAATTTCGGATCGCTTATCGAAGCGCTAATCATATAAATGACAGGATAGGCGACTACAATAAAAGCGAGAAATACATAAATATAGTTGCATATCAGAAACACTTTATCCCTTCCGGACTCTTTAACGGCGGAAACCATCGGTCATACCTCCTTCTTCTACCACAGGCTGTTTTCGTTGGTGCGTCTTACGATCTGATTGACAAGCACTAAAATAATGGCGTTAATGACGGAATTGAACAGGCCGATCGCCGTCGAGAAGCTATACTGGGCATCGACAAGCCCTGATCGGTATACGAAGGTTGAAATGACATCGGATGCTCCCATGTTAAGCGAGTTTTGGAGCAGCAATATTTTCTCAAATCCAACCCCAAGCAAGCTTCCCATGTTCAGAATTAAAAGAATGGTCATCGTAGGGATAATCGTCGGAATGTTAATATGAAGCACCCGTTGGAAGCGTGATGCTCCGTCTATAATGGCTGCCTCATGCAGACCCGGGTCTACTCCTGAAAGCGCAGCCAAATATATGATTGTTCCCCATCCTGCGCTTTGCCAAACACCAGAGAATACGTACATCGTCTTAAACCACTTCGGGTCCGTCAAGAAATCTGGAGCATCAAATCCAAGCCACTCAATAAGATGTGTCACTATTCCCGATGAAGGCGACAAGAACGTAATGATCATGCCTGCCATAACAACGACTGAAATGAAATGCGGCGCATAAGTGACGGTCTGAGCCATCTTCTTGAAGGAACCACCCTTCAGCTCATTGAAGGCAAGCGCCAGTATAATCGGTATTGGAAACCCAATAGCGAGTTCATACAGGCTAATACTTAACGTGTTCCATATCAAGTCCCAAAAGTAATAAGAATGAAAAAATCGGACAAAATGGTCGAAACCGACCCAAGGGCTTCCGAAAATCCCTTTCGTTGGTATGAAGTTCTTAAATGCGATTTGTATGCCGTACATCGGACCGTAAGAGAAGATTAGAAAGTAGAAAAATGCGGGTGCAATGAATAGATACAATTCCCAATTTTGAAGGAGTCTTTTCCACATTCTGCTCTTCTCTTTCGTCGGTTCCGGAAGCATATTTGGTGCTGCCACTTGACTTGCTTCCTGCATAAAATCACTCCTTTCCCATTTCGTTGTAATTGCTTTTGTTTGGTGATTGGCGACAGGAATTTCGGAAATGCTATCGCTTACATTCACAACAATACGGAACATAACAATTCTCGTAAATATGTCATTTCCCGTATCGAATGATAGCGCTTTATATTTATGAGGAAACATCAATTCGCGAACTACTGCGACTATTCAGATAACTTCTCAAATGTGTCATTTTTGTTGATAAATCGCCTATTTATCGGCAACCGCAAGATTTACCAATCGATTTTCGCCCCGAATACAAGCCCAAGCCCCCTCAGAGAGTGGTCTATTCAAGAATGACATGTATGCGTTTTCATTGATTCTAAGCCAATTGATCCTTTTTCATATTGCGGTTGCCTATTTAGAGTATTTCCTATCGTTCCATTGCAAAAAAAAGAGCATCCGCATCTGCACGCAGCTACTCTTCTATTGCTATTTCAGCATCACTTATCGTTATCTTTTTTCTCTTTGCTTGAAACAAATTTCTTTCTGTTCATTGCTCCCCATGAATGACGGCCTCTTCTAAAATTAAAAATTCCTTCAACACGGAACAGAACAGTAAGCTGACGATAACCTAGGTTTTCCAACACACCGAACAGCACAAGCAGCAAAGTTTCTTTAAGCGAGCTGTATTTGCGAAATGTAATTTGCTCGAGTAAGATGCTGCCCATTGATAAGGTAGTGCCGAGTAAAAACGCGATAACAAAAAAAGTAATAAAGCTGTCAAATGCAAGCAAGCCAAATAAATAGGCAAGTGGGATAAAGATATAGCCGAGTGCCTCAACAATTGGCCCAATTAATTCGAATATCCAATAGTAAGGCAGTGTCACCATGCCAATCTTGCCGTATTTCGGATTAAAGAGCATTCTCCTATAGCTTATCAGCGTATCAAAAAGACCAATTTGCCATCTTCTCCGCTGGCTTCTTAGATCCTTCATTGTTTCTGGAGCTTGAGTCCAGCAAATCGGGTCCGCTAGAAATTGTATTTTGTATTTCCTCTTCTGGTCTTTCATCGCCTTATGAAGTCTAACAATAATATCCATATCTTCACCGATCGTATTCACTTTGTACCCGCCGCACTCAATAACGACCCTCTTATTAAACGCACCAAATGCACCGGAAATAATGAGTATGGAATTAAGCTTGCTGAAGCTCGTACGGCCAGTCAGGAAAGCTCGGAAATATTCAATAATCTGAAATTTCGCCATATTGCTTTTCGGAATATTCATCTCCATAAGCTTGCCGTCTTTAATGATCGAGCCGTTGGCAATTCTGACGATCCCTCCAACAGCAATCGTTTCAGGATTCTCCACAAATAACATCGTGAGCTTGATAAGGGCATCATTTTCTAAGATGGAATCGGCATCGATGCATGCAAAAATAGGATAGACAGACACATTAATGCCCGCATTAAGGGCGTCCGCTTTGCCGCCGTTTATTTTATCTACAAATATTAATTGCTCGTATTGATTGCTTCGGTAAATGCCAGCTACTTCATTCGTAGGCAAGCTTTGCATAATGGGCTGGTTTACCTTTTTTAAATTGAACTCGTTTATGATCTTTTCTTTTGTGAAATCGGTGGAGCCGTCATTTACAATAATAATCTCATACTCAAAATAATTTAGAGCTAGCAGCGATTTAATATTATCAACTATCGTTTTCTCTTCGTTGTACGCAGGGACAATGATAGAAATCGGAATCATATTTTTCGAATCGATGTATCTTTTATAATCCGAAGCTTTCATTTTTCGTAAATAACTAAACATATCTAACGAAGCGATCAGCATTTGCCCATTATAAAAGATGTTTATTCCAATCGTATACAGCATACAAAACTCGCTGAAATAAATAATAAACATTCTGAGAATATACATGTTGTTGAAAACCATCCTCGTTTTTCTAAGTTGTCATTAGGAAGTCATTTCGATCACACTAATCACGGCATCCCGAGCAAATTTATCGTCTCCATCGATGATCCTTGAAGCGTAAGCAATGCCTCCAGGAATGAGAACAAGTGCACTGGCGGCATGATGTCTTACCCACCACACACTGTCGCCTGTTGTTTTCCCTAAATCCGCTAAACTATTTTTAGTCCCAATCTTCTCAAGGCCCTTAGCAGCAGCTGCTCTAACCTCCCAATCATGATCATCAAGCTTGGTTAGCATAGAAGCTTCATAATCTGGATTATTCAGCTCGCTCAGCGCTCTTATCGATGCGATTCTAAGGTTCTTATCCTCACTATTCAAATATTTAATATAATGCTCGCTTAAGCCTTCAATACTGTAATCAGCAACCGCTTTTATTAGAATGCCCTTCATATAGTCATCACTTCTATCAATTGTTTGTCGGAACAGCTCTTCCTTTGAGCCGTCAAAAGCAGAAATAATTTCAATAATAGCTCTATGAGACAAGTTCATATTTTGGGAGTCATAGGTTAGAACATGAACTAGCCCCTCCAAATCACCAAGCTTCGCAAGAGCCAGCATCATATTATAAATCACATCATTATTTTTGCTTGAAATAAGCGTAAGGATAGATGCCGTTGTATCTCTGAGCTGCAATTCCCCTAGATGCCGACAGGCTAAGGACTGAATATGAACGCTGTTTGATTGCAGTCTTTTGAGCAGAAAAGCTTTCGTACCTGTTAATTCATATATGTTCATCAACTGTTCATGATGGGTATGGATAAAATCAGCATCGTGATTAATGACGATATTAATGAACAGCTCTTTTTTTCTAGCACTTTTTCCGACGATTTTATTCAGTTTTTGCACGATCGTTCGTTTATTTTTATTTTCAGTGTAAAAGTAGGATGTGAATACTTCTTCCAGCTGCTTCTTCAATTGGCTAGTCGCGGACTCGCTAAAGTAACGAAAAAACCAAATGACGATAATCGATATGAAAAAAAATGAAAATAACGCTGATGAAATGAGCAGCAAATATAATGCTTCTTTTGTCATATATCCTCCTGCGCAAAAAGTTGTTTAAGCATGTCGTAGCTTTTCTTATTGCGAGATACGTATTCGGGTTTCGTCCATGTATTCCATGTAAAGGTTCGGTAGCCGGATGACGTAACGCTTTCGGGAAACTGATAATCGACCTTATGCGTTTTTTTATCCATAATAACGAGTGAAGCGACTATGCCATCCGTCATTCGGACAGCAACGCCGTCTCTTATGTTCTCGATTGCCCCTTGTTTCTTCTCATCATCTAATACGAGCAAGCTGGACGGATCAGTAAAGTTCAAGCTCGCCCATGGAATTCTAAGATACAGCGTCTTGCCCTCAAAATAAAAATGGCTGCTGCTGTTGTCAAAGCTGCCTGCATTCAAGGTTGATCCATCCCGCATCATTTTCTCATAAATGCCGTTAGACGATACGGAAGTGTAATAACTGCCTTTGCTCGCATTATATTGCGGGATTACGAGTAATTCGGCTTGCTTCGCATTTTGAATGCTGACATTAAACTCTGCACCAGACCAGTTTTCATTCACGTCAGGAGCCAGCATATATTCGCCATTTTTTCTGTCAACGGTGTCCAAATAGATCATAATGTTCTTCTGATTAAACTTCGGCAGTTCACTGAATTCGGCTGTTATATAGAAATAAGATTCGTTAGCAGCATAAGAAATGGTGCGCAGAGGATCTGTTCCCCGCAAGGTCATTGCATACTCTGTCGGCGTAGGTGATTCTATCGCTAAAATACCGTATCGCTGAGCAGGATCAATGACGTTGTGCCAGAGGCTTCCATGCTCATAAGGGATCATCAGGGAAGAGGTAAACCGGCTGCTTTTTCCCCATTGATCCGCCCATTCATAAACAAGCCCGCCCATACTGCCGCTGTCCTTTATGATTTTCATCATCGCAACGATGCCTTCTCCTTGCTCAGCCTCGCTGTTCTGACCGTCCTTATGGCCAGAAGCGGATATTTGCGATGAACCTAGGCTTGTAGACAATCCAAATTCGCTAATAAGTACCGGATACTTTTTTTGAGTGCTCATAAAACGTTCCAAATACTGCTTATAAGCTGCATAGTCAGGTTTTGCTTCCTTCGTTTCCCCAGCTATAAATGCCGGATGATCGGGAAAGACATTGTACGCGCCAAAAAATCCACTGATCACTTTGCTAGAAATAACAATATGATTAATATCCACTGAAACCGCGTCATCGAGCGTCTCTGGATTTGATGCAGCATGTTCGAGAATGTCTAGCTCTGGAATGCTGGTAATCGCTGCTGGATGCTGCATGTTGTAATTAATTTGCTCATATTGAAAGATACGATCCGATAGGGAAGCAAGCCACGACTCGGTAGGCGTTGCGTCTACGCTTGATGAAACATAGTCCCCACTATAGTTGTAAGAGGAATGTGCTTGATCCGTGGCCTTTACCTTTTGAGGGGTTAAGCCTGGGTCAACTAAAAAACCAAGGATATAGCCTGACACATCATTCATGTACAGCTCGGAGTTCATCCCATCTTTGGTTTTTAACTTGGCATTCCCATGAACCGCGTTTATGGTATCTTGAATCGCTTGTTTGTAGGCTGCATTGTACTCTTGATTCAGCAAGTCGCCTGATGGCGGCTCACTGCTCGCCGATATATTTTGAAGCAAATACAGCGGTTTATCTTGATGATTCGTATTGTAAATATCAAGCGCTCGATAAAAGCCTGAAGGCATCAACGTGTATACTCGTATCGTATTGGCGTTCATTAGACCAATCTTCTCAAGCCACTCTGAATAAATAGCCGTATCCTCCGGGAAGCTTCCTTCAGGTATACCTGGTATTGCAGTGCCAATATTCATCCCTTTTACGAACATGCTCTTCCAAGCTCCGTTTTCATAAACGGAAAATGCATTGTCGACTATTTTGGATACGAGCTGTGTACCATTTGAAGCTGCCTCTGCTTTCGCCTGGAATGTAATGCTTTCATCTAGTGGCTTTGTTTCCTTCAACAGCTTGGACATAAGAGGCACATAAAAATGCCAATAAAAATACGAATGATCCCCTTCGCTGTTTACACTGAATATTTTGTATAGCGTAGAAGCACCCCAAAACCGTTTAATCTTCTCCGGCTCCTTATAATCACTAAAATCACCCGCAAAATAATAGGAGCTCTTCTTGCCGGATTTATTTGCAATAACTGCTGGAAATCTAGTATTCAGCCCTAAAACCTTCAATTGCTCCTGGCCTGCTTCCGTAGCGTTTAAGTCATACCATGCGATTACCGACTTATCGTCTGCTGGCTCAATGATTTCAAACCAGTTATAGTAATCAATCGTGTCCGTATGATAGCTGCCAGCTTGATCCTCAGTCATGAACAGGCTGATCGATTGTCCTGTAAAGTCTTTGCCGCGCTCCAATATGATGATTCTATTGTTGCCCGCAATAACGATTCCCGCTCCCGTTAAGCTCCACTTTTTCCCGTATTGCTGCTCATAGGTTGCTCTTATCCAATTCGGTACATCTTCTGCCGACGATAATTCCGAGAAAAACTTGCCTGCCCACCCCTTAAAGCCGACGTTAAAAATAGCTTCAAGCTCCTTGGATACGTTTGGCGCAGTAGGCTCGCCTGCAATATTGTATTCGCCAATAACCGTTGTCCCTTTAGCATAGCTGGTAGCTATTAAACTAACCTCATCAATCGTCAGGCCTGAAACCCCTTTTGGTTCCACACCATTCACCTTTGAATTGCCTGTGCCGTACGCATCCGAAATATAGATCAGATCTGGCACATTAGCTCGTTTATCAAAAGGAACAGCCGTTAATTTCCCATCAGCGAGGAAATTCCCATAATAATCCTTCTTGGCGTCATAAGCTTTATTCGTTACGGGGTTATTTATGCGCAGATGATCCATGATCCAAAACAACCCGCGCTGCTTGCTGTAATCCAGCTCTCTTATGCCGCTCGTTTCAGATGCTTGAGTTGGAAAGGTTTTATTAATGACAACGACATCAAGGTTTTTGCTTGGTGTAAGCAGCCAAACGATGAAAGGAATCAATAAACCAATGAATAAAGCTATTAAAATGATATAGCGAGCTTTCATATTTCTTTTTTTCATTTGTATTCCTCATTTTATATATGAATTAATTCATCGCTTGAAATCCTTTTTGCAAAATGTAATAGGAAGGCTTTAATCGTTCATGAAATGTCGGCTGCTCCCATTCCTTCCAGCTATATTCCTCCATTGCTATAGGCTGCTGCGTCGTTTCCGGCGTGCTGCCCGTCTTGATATGCTGTATGCCAAAGCTTATTCCATCTACCTTCAGCTTTGATATTTTTCCACGAGCAAACATATCATCAATGACATATTTATGAGATGGGTCCATCACATTCAGCAGCTGCCACGGAATTCTCATTTCCACTTTTCCATCTTTATAATAAAAATCACTTAATGAATTAAAATCAGGGTTATCCGGATTGCCTATTCCGTATTGGAGCAGCCCCGTCTCATATCCTGCAAAAGGAACGACCTTGTTCAGCTGCGGAACTACGTAGCTTTTATTTAAACTAAGCCTAATGGGGTTAAAAATACCCGTGTTCTTATGATGAAAGGCTGGGTTCTTGTCGATGAGGCTCGTTTGAACCGCATATCTAAAATAGTAGTTATCGTAATAGGCATCTACTAACACATGCGAGTCCGTTGGACCATGAATTTTCACTGCAAAGTCTGCATCCTTGCTAAATGTGGTGCCGAGCTGTGAAAAGCTTGTGTTCCCTTGTTCCTTTATCGTATCGATCGGTATGATTAACGTGTCCTTATTAAAATCGTAGTCTTCAGCATCAATCATGAGATAGACATATCCCTCATCACTTTTTACGTATAGCTTGGTATGATCGTCAGCGTACAGGGGAGTATCATTTGCCCAATCATCGAACGAACCATCGATATAACGGATGCTTTTTTCGTTGCCAGGATCAAGCGCTAATAAACCAAAATGCTGCTCATTCGTTTGAGCATTAAGCCAGTATGGCCTTGAATCAGGCAAATCCAAATCATTGTTGTTCCACGTTCGCTTAAACCATTCATCCTGCCACGAAAAAACCAATCCCCCTGCTAAATTAGCAGCGTGAATATCCTTCATCATTTTCATCAGCATATCGCCTTGCGTACGTTCATCTATAAAGCCCTGATTAAAACCTGTAATTTTATTTTCATGCGCCTTGCCGCGTGAGGCTGGAATGCCAAATTCCGAAATCAGAACAGGCATGGAATGGAACTTCTTAATTTCCTCTAAATAAGCCAAATAAGGATTGGGTTTTCCCTCGGCATCTTTAAAGTGAATATAATCGGTCTGATAACTAAACGTATCGGGGTAATAGGGGTAAACATGATAAGAGGCAAACATGCCGGCTTTATAGCTGTCATGCCATTTAACATGCTCGACGTTTACTTCTACAAGGTCTTCATTTTTATAAGGCTCGTTAGGATGTTTTAGCGGATCTGTCGTTACCCAATTGGAAAAGGCAACCGGGCTTTGCATGTTATAGGTTGTCATTTCATAATCAATCAACTTATCTCCTACTTCAGTGAGAAAGGCCTCAAACGGAGATGCGCCTACGGTATAAAGGTATTTGCCATCATAATGGCTGCGCTTTGCGTTATTTTCATTCGTGCTGACGACAAGCGAAGGCTCCCATTCAATACCAACAATCCATCCGATGACATACTTCGAAACATCCGAGGTATAATTGCCGTCCGCATGGCCTTTATTTACTGGCAAATAATGATTGCCATGCAAAATATTAATCGTATCTTTAACCGTAACATTCATATCATTTAGAATCTTGTCATTGCTGCCAAAAGCATCATCGATTGTTGCTATATCGCTCTCATTAACCCAAACGCCATGAAACACATAAATAGGCTTCTTGCCATTTTTCACTGCATTTTGATTAAAATCAAATAAGGCATTATAAAACTGCGGCCTTTGTATCGTGTACACTCTGATCGTATTTGCATTCATATCTGAAATATAGCCAAGCCATCTATAGTATTCATCGTATGTAATGGCAACCTCGCCGGGAAAAGCGCCTGGCTTTCCAGCTCCAAGGTTCACACCTTTAATAAATGTTTTCGTCCATTGTCCATTTTCCAATACATAAAAAGAGTTTCCATCCACCTTGCTTACATACTCCGATGCCATTGGTGATGTGGGGTTGTTATGATCTGTTGCATTTATTTTATTTTTCAAAATAAATAAGCTTGAATAGGCTATAACAATTAAAATAATGATAATAATTGAACCGTACATATAGTTCTTACGCGAAATTTTCATTTTCAGCCCCCCGAAAACATTATAAGTATAGATTTGTTTCACTGTCTATTCGGCGGTATACCTCAAATATATCCAATTAAAAATTTAAAAGGCTTGAAATCCAATCATTCTCAATTCGATCATAAAATTTCATGAAAAAGAGGCTGCCCATAAGTTCATTGAACTCATGAGCAGCCTCTCAAATCACTGCTGCTTAAAAGATATGATTTTTCCAACCGTTTAGCTTGGCGACTGCCTCTACAAAATAGTAATCGCCATAGATTAACGAAACATTCACATTCGTACCCGATGGACGATTTCCCGTTGCTTGAAGCAAAATTGCCTCATGATTCGGCAGATCCCATGCAGCATAATTCTCATGAAGGGATATAAGCATACGTTCAGCTGCATCACGGTAAACCTTCCCCTCCGCAACTGGCAGCATCGAAGCGAGATCCAAGAGGCCGGATGCTGCACAAGCGCCAGCTGAGCTGTCTCTTGGTTCCTCTGCCCTATGCTCCGAAGCCCTGAAATCCCAGTGCGGTACGTGATCAGAAGGCAAGTTCGCTATAAAAAAGTTCGCTACTCGCTGCGAGGCACGCAAATATTTTTCATCGCCCGTATAGCGATAAGAATTTGCCATACCGTAAAGAGCCCATGCTGCTCCGCGGCTCCAAGCGGAATCCGGTCCCGCACCTTGCCCGCCGATTGCACAGAGTAACTCGCCTGTTTCCGGATCAAAGCTCACAATATGCTTAACCGACCCATCCGCGCGAATGAAATGCTCTACAACCGTGTCGGCATGCGCCCTTGCGATATGCTTAAAGCGTGGATCATTGGTCGTTTCGGCTGCCCAAAACAACAAAGATAAATTCATAGATGAATCAACGATGGACCAGCCAACCTTGTCTTGGTTCCAAGCCCGCAGAAATCGACCAGCCATATTGAATCTGCCTGCTAAGAAATTAGCCGCGAACAAACCGCGGCGCAGCCCATCGGCATCGCCAGTCAGCTTATGTTTAATGATGGCTGTCGGTAAAAACTGAAAACCTACGTCATGATGAAAATTGTTTTCCTGCATCATTTTAGCTTCCAGCTTCTCGTCCCAGCCCCAGGCCGCGTTCTTATATGCTTCCTTTCCCGTCATATCGTACAAAATCCACAGCATGCCGGGCCAAAAGCCCGAAGTCCACCAATCATGCCTCATATCGTCATAAATGCCGTCGGCCTTTGCAGCATGCGGTGATTTATCACCGATCTGCTGAAGCATGCTCTCTCCTTTTTGCACGATCATTGCAAACACCTTTGTAAAATCATAAGATTCAAGCATTGGCATCTGGACCTACAACAACGCCTGATTTACTGTTAAAACGATCTGTAGCTTCTTTTATAATTTCATTGCCGCCGCTTGTTTTCCACTCTTCAATAACCTTTGGCCAATCCGCAATATTTTCTTTGCCATAAATCATTTTGACCATGTGATCAAGGATGAACTTAGACGGCTCGTCAAACTTTGGAGCCAAGTCCGGGAATTGTGTATAGCTGTCAAGGTCGGGATCAAAGAATACGCCGGCACGTCCCTCGTTAGGCAGCAGCTTCTCAAAACCATTCATCATTTCTGCGCCCTTCGTTTCCAGCGGAAGTCTATCCTTATTGAAGGCCCCGTCTTTAACCAGCCATAACCAGTCACGACGTTGTTCAGAATAGCGCTGCTCTTCGTCAGCAGGAACCGTGTAGTTTACTTTGTCGCCTTCTTTCGTATACGTCTCACCCTCATTGCCGAAGGTAAAGAACGTATTCGCATCTGCACTAACCATGTAGTCAAAATAGCTGACAATGGCTTCTGCTTTTGCTTGATCCATCTTCGCGTTCAAATACGATTGTTCAAGCGTCTTGTTGTAAAGCATCATACCGCCTTTGCCGTCTGGACCAGTCGGTGAAGCGATCATCTCAAGCTTTCCGTCAGGAACGGTCTTCGTCAGTTCCCCTTGGTAAATGCCGAGTTGATTCGCATTGGCATTGTAAATGCCTAGATTTCCAGCGTCGCGGCTTTTCGTCCACATCGCACCTGTAATCGTTGCAAAATCTTTGGCCATCAAGCCTTCGTCGTACATCGCTTTATACATTTCCAGCGCCTTCATCATGTTCTCTGAATCAAAAAACTTCGGAACGATTTGGTCGCCTTGTTTCTCATACATCGTGCTGTAAGGAAGCACATCGTACGCTCCCAAAATGAAGTCGGCATATTTGAAGTTTTCACGGAATCCAAAAGGCTGTTCAATACCGAGCTTCTTAAATTCACGAAGCATAGGCAGCAGCTCATCAATCGTTTTTGGCGCCCCAATTCCAGCTTTCTCAAGAAGGTCGGCACGTACAAATGTTGCACGGCGCGATTGCACGCTTAAGTATTGCGGAATGGAGTAAATTTTTCCTTGATAGGTTACTTCATCCCAAGCTTCTTTCGGAATAGCAGTAAGCAAGTTTTGCCCATGTGATTTGAGAAGATCATCAAGCGGCATGAACAGTCCAGCTTCTACTGCGCCTTTCATATCTTTGCTTGCCGGCGTCATAGACTGATAGGCAGTCAGCACGTCCGGCAATTCACCGCCTGCGAACATAAGTGAAATCTTTTGTTTAAAATCCTTATGCGGAAGCAGCTGGATATTCATATCGGTGTTTGTCCGCTTCTCCAGCTCCAGAACCCACTTGTCTTTATTAATGTCTTCTACCGATTCCACCGCTTTCAAAGCTAACGTGCCTCTTGCGATCGAAAATTTCGTAGGCTCTGCTGGCTTATCCGTCACATCTGTTTCTTTGTCAGGTGCTGGGCTAGTTGTCGATTCTACTTTGTTGTTTGACTCCGAACAAGCTGTGAGCAGACCCGTAAGGAGAATAACACACAATAAGCTAAGCATTCTTTTTTTCATAAACAGATCCCCTCTCATCAAATTTATAACGCTTTCATTTTCATAGACAAAGCTTATCACGCTCGAAAAATCGTTAATATGTGTTAACTTATGGTGCAATGGTTTTTTTTACGCTGCCTATGATTTTACAGATCCGACCATCATTCCTTTCGTAAAATGCTTTTGCAGGAACGGATATACCATCATAATCGGGATGGTTGCAATAACAACGACAGCCATTTTGATGCCTTCCGGTGAAGACAGTAAGGCATCCTCGGCTGGCGCAGAAATGGAGGAGCTGTCCGTAATAATAAATTCGCGCAGCCTTACTTGGAGCGGGTACAACAGTCTATCGTTGATATAATAGAGCGCATTCGCATAGCTGTTCCAGTGCGATACCGCATAGAAAATACCGAGCGTCGCCATAACGGGCTTTGACAGCGGCAAAATAATGTTCCATAAAATCCGCATCTCGCCACAGCCGTCGATTCGTGATGAATCAATCAGCTCTGTTGGAAGCCCCATAAAGAAAGAGCGCATAACAAACAAATTAAAAGCGCTTATTGCTCCAGGCAGCATCAATGACCATAACGTGTCATGAAGGCCCAGCTCTTTTACGAGCAAATAGTTCGGAATAAGCGGTGCAGTGAAAATTAACGTCAGAAGAACCATAATTAATACAGGCTTGCGGTATACATATTCGGCACGCGACAATGGATAAGCCAGTGTTGCCGTCATCACCAAATTAATCAGTGTCCCTACAACTGTAATGTACACGCTAATGCCAAACGACCGCCAAATGAGCTTTTCCCCAATAACCGCCTTAAAGTTGGTCAGCGTTGGCTCTACCGGCCATAAATAAACTTTGCCCGTGTTGATTGCTGCATTGCTGCTGAGCGATTGCGCTACGACATGTATGATTGGCAAAATCATGCTTAAGCCAAGTACGATAAGAAAAATATAATTGAACACGTTAAACCACCGCTGTCCGGTGCTTATTTTTACCATGGGGGTCTCCTCCTTAATATAAACCTTCACCAGTCATCTTCTTGCTGAGTGTGTTGCCTGTCATAATTAAGACAAGTCCGACCACGGATTTAAATAGACCGATGGCTGTCGTGTAGCTATATTGTCTTTCGAGAAGGCCCACTGTATAAATATAAGTGTCCAAAATTTCACCTTTACCAGCGTTAAGCGTGTTCAGAAATACCGAAACCCTTTCAAATCCAAAATCCATGAAATGGCCGATCTGCAGCAAAAACAAAATGGTAATGGTCGGCATAAGCGCGGGCAAAGTGATCGACAATGTCTGTCTCCAGCGCGTCGCTCCATCCATTTCTGAAGCCTCGTACAAATCCGGATTAATGCTTGTTAGCGCTGCCAAATAAATGATCGTTCCCCAGCCGGCGTCTCTCCATATGCCAGAGGAAACCAAGATCGTTCGAATATACGACTCTTCCCCCATGAAGTAAATCGGATTGAAGCCGATCATCGTAATGATATTGTTTACAAACCCGCTTCGCGGCGATAGAATCTCAATGGCGATGCCGCCGATAACGACCCACGATAGAAAATGAGGCATGTAAATGATCGTCTGCAGCGTCCGCTTAAAGAACATCTTGCGAATCTCATTTAGCAGCAAAGCAAGAATTATTGGAATCGGAAACGAAAAGCCTAAGCTGTAAAATGCGAGAATGAGCGTGTTTTTCAAAATGCGCAAAAAGTCAGGATACTGAAACATGCGCTGAAAATGGTCAAACCCTACCCATGCGCTTCCCAAATAACCTTTGAAAATATTGTAGTCTTGAAAGGCCATCACCGAACCAAAAAGCGGTACATACTTAAATAATAAGAAATAAAGAATACCTGGGATGGATAGAAAATATAACGCTTTATACTTATTTAAATAAGCCCACCGCTCCTTTCCAGTCCGAAACAGCATGAGGCCGGGCTCAGATTGTGAAATATTGCTTTTAGCCATCGGAGTCAACTCCTTACATAGTTTGTACGACAATCGTACACTATGGCACAGGGCTCTACGATGGCGCCATCTTTGTCGGTATGGTTTTTTTTACGATTTAGGCATGATCATTCGAATGACCGTTCCGACTGCTAATTCACTCTCTATCTCTAATCCATAAGCGTCGCCAAATACGAGCTGAATGCGGCGGTGGACATTCAGGACGCCGATTCCTCCCTTGCCTTCCTTCACTTCGGTCAGCTTCTTCGTCTCCAAGCGGCTTCGAAGCTGCAGCAGGGTAGATTCGCTCATACCAGAGCCATTATCTTTAACCGACACTACAAAAAAGCTCTCCGTCTCTTCCGTCCGTATTTCGATCCGATGCTTGTCCTCGATGCCTTCAAAAAAAGCATGCTGAAACACATTTTCGATGATGGGCTGAAGGGTAAGCCTGACCATCTTCTTCAGCAAATAATCTGGCGGAATTTCCACATCGATCTCGAACTCCTTGCCGAACCGATGCTTCAGAATCGCCATGTAATTCAACACATGCTTCAGCTCGTTGACGACCGTAATTTCCTCCAAACTCGTTTGGACAGCATAGCGCAGCATATAAGCCATATTTTTCACAATTTCCGAAACCTCATCCGAATCCTGTACAGCAGGGAAACAAACAATCGTCTCCAGCGTGTTGTACAAAAAATGAGGGTTTATTTGCAGCTGTAGCGCTTGCAGTTCTGCTTTCTGGCGCTCAAGCTCCGCTTCACGTTTGGTGCTTTCCGCTGTATACACCTGCTCAATCAGGTCCGATAATTTATTGACCATAGAATTGTAGCTTACAACCAGCTCGTCCACCTCATCCTGCTTTCCATTTAACGGAATACGGGTCCAGTCCCCTTTCTCTGCTTGCTTCATGCCGCGTCTAAGCTTTTGAATAGGCGTCGTTATTGAGTAGCTGAACCGATAAGCAATCAGCAGCCCTAATATCAATGTTACTGAGCCGATCCATATAATGTTCGTTCGAATGCCAATGATTGGTTGGCGCAAATCCTTCATCGGAATCGATATTTGCAAATCCCAATTCGTATAGCTGGAATGGCGGGCAATTATAAATCTCTCTTCTCCGGCTTCCTTGCTTATGAWGGATACAGCCTTTCCTTCTGGCAGTTCACGCTTCGCTTGAGAGGACAGCTTTTGGCCAATTTTGCTTGAATCGGTATGGTAAACGACTTCCCCCTGCCGATCCTCAATATGAAATAAGCCTTGGGGACCTAAATCGATGCCTTTCCAAAGCGTAGATAACTCCGTGCTCTTGATCTCAATGGCGAGAACACCTTTATAATCCATCGACCGAAGTCCTCTTACTTTACGGGCAAGCGTGATAGATTGGCCTTTCTGCACGGAGCTGATGCTATCGTTCAAAATGACGATTTGGCCATTATCTGGAATGTCTGAGAATAGATTTTCCACATATTTTTTGGCAGAGGGGCTTGTAAAGTCGAGGGATGCATTATTATTCACGCCGACAGAGCGTCCGTCCTTTCCAACGACGTACAAAGCGAGCACCTCAGGGTGACGTATCAATATCGGTTCAAACGCATACGTCTTGATTCTCGATGAGTAAAAATAATTTTCATAATTGAGCTCCGGCGCTACATCCAAATATTCTTTAATATCCAAATTAGTAAGCAGCGACAACGTTGAGTTCTCATAACTCCGAATATATTGTTCCAAATGGTGCGACGTAATGTTGACGACCTGTGCCATGTTCGCCTCCGCCTGATCGCGAAGCCTCTCTGTCGCTCCATAGTAGGTGTACACACCTAGAACAAATAAAGGTACAAGGATGACGATGATGAAATACATATACAACCGGAAAAATAGTCCCTTTCGCCGCTTCATCATTTATTTAATCCCCAGCTTGCTGCGAAATTCGGTTGGTGTGATGCCCTTCACTTTCCGGAAGGTTTTTGCAAAATGAGAATAGTCCTCGTAGCCGATCTCATGCGCGACATCGACAATTCGGTAATGAGGCTGCGCGAGCAGCTGCTCCGCTGCTTCTATTCGTTTGGTCATTCGGTAGTTCACGAAGGTGACCCCTGTCGTTTTTTTAAAGTACAAACTAAAATAGTTAGGCGTCAGGCCAACCAGATTGGCAACCTCTTCTAGCGTTACTTCCTTCGCAATGTTCTTCTCGATATAAGCTCTGACCTCTGTCATTAAATCCTTAAAGCCGCCTCTGCGCAAAGCAAGCTCATCCGTTACAGAGTGGATTTTGTCGCGAAAGCTTTGCTTTCCATCAGTTAAAGCATTTTTCTCTATAGCAGCGGCAGCAATCCCCGTGTATTGATGACCTTTGTCCTGCAATCGATCCAATACCGCTTGAAAGGAATCCTCCAATAGCTCATTTAACTGCTGTGGATGATCTGTTCTTTCTCCGCAATAGCTAAGCCAATCATCCAAACATTTATCCAAATCGGGCAACCGCAGCTGCCAAATATGCTCCGTCATCTCATCGAGCCATTTCTTCGAGTGCGTTGGCGCAACGACACCTTTTTCCATAGCAGGCAATAATTTATCCAGCATTTCATGAATGTCCTTTTTCACAACGGGCTTGAGCATATACTCCTTCACACCGTACGCCATACATTGTTTCGCATATTCAAACTCCGCAAAACCGGAAATAACAACAACTCTAATAAAGGGATAGATCTCATGAATGCGCTTGCAAAGTTGCAGTCCATCCATCCTTGGCATCCGAATATCCGTAATGATGATATTGGGGGGATACTCAGCAATGAAAGCTAAAGCCTGCTCCCCATTCTCAGCTGTACGGATGCTTGTAAATGGCTTGCTGTACGACAGCATCATATTTTTTAAGCCATTACGAATGATCATTTCATCGTCCACGATCAATATATGCATATTCATTCCTCCGATTGAAATACTGGCTAGCAGCTTGCCTTTATGATAACAACGTTGGTTTCATACTATTGGAATTACCATTCCTTGTCTACTTGAATTTATGGCGTTCAGATGTGTACAGTTTCTAACAAACCGAATGGTGTTTACATGAATTTATAGCGGAATGGAGAAAATACGTTTGACATAAATGTTGGAATTGCATATTATATGAACAAGTATTCATATATTCAACTGGAAGAAGGATGTCTTATGAATGAGTATCGAATAAAGGGACTCTCTTGTGGTGGCTGTACCCTCCGAATGGAGGAAGAGATTAAACAATTGGAGCATGGCTCGGATGCAAAGCTCAGCTACAACTCAGGAAAATTAACGGTTGATCCGCAAATTTCCATGGCTGCAGTTAAGAAAATTTTAAAATCAGACAATGCCTATATCGAAGCAAGCTCGGAAGCGAATAAGGGACACGATCATAGTTCTCATAGTCATGCTGGACATGATCATGATCACGATCACAGTCATTCCGAAGGCCATTCAAATATGCTCAAATTGCTCATCGTATCGGGCATCATCTATGTTGCCGCATTATTCCTTGATGGTGTGCTCGACAAACAAGCTGTCATTCTATTATATTTGACCGCAACGATTATTAGCGGCTACACCACATTTTTCCGCGGACTTAAAAATTTAATTAAAATGAAGTTTAATATCGATACCTTAATGACGATTGCGTTAATCGGAGCTGTATCCATTGGTGAATGGAAGGAAGCTACTCTCGTTGCCATCTTGTTTGGACTGAATGAGCTGCTTGAAGGTTATGGCATGGAAAAGGCGCGCCGCTCCATGGAAGCTTTATTTCAAGTTGCGCCTAAGGAAGCTTTAAAAGTAGAAAATAGCCAAGAGATTATCGTTCCGATTGCATCTCTTCAAATCGGCGATCTTGTAAAAATTAAGCCAGGCGAAAAAATCCCTTCGGACGGCATCGTCTCTGAAGGAAAAAGCTCAGTGAATGAAGCGGCAATCACAGGTGAATCACTGCCGGTTGAGAAGGACGCTGGAGAACCCGTTTACGGCGGAAGCATTAACAATGAAGGGCTGCTTCTCGTTCGAATAGATAAAGCATACAAGGATTCCTCCTTGGCAAAAATTCTTCATCTCGTTCAAGAAGCACAGGAGACCAAAACGCCAACGGAGCTTTTCATTAATAAATTCGCTAAATATTATACGCCGCTCATTATGATTGTTGCTGCGCTTGTTGCCCTTATTCCTCCGCTCCTCTTTCAGGGAGACTGGATTACATGGCTTTATCAAGGTTTATCCGTATTAATTGTAGGCTGCCCTTGCGCCTTAATTCTTTCTTCGCCAATTGCTATTGTATCGGGCATTACAAGAAATGCACGGAACGGCGTACTCGTCAAAGGCGGCGTATTTCTAGAGCAGCTTGGCAAGATCGACACGCTTGCTTTTGACAAAACAGGCACGTTAACAAAAGGCGAACCGCATGTTGCCAAATTGGAAGCGTATGATGAAGAACGTTTTTTCCAAGCAGCTGGAGCAATCGAGAAATCATCCTCCCACCCGCTTGCGAAAGCGATTATGAAGGAAATAGCAAGCAGAAATATGACAATACCAGAACCGGATGAAATTCAAACGATATCAGGCCGGGGAATTAAAGCGAAGGTTAATGGCCTTGCATACTGGCTTGGAAATGAAAAAAGCATCGAGCATATTACGATTCCGGATTCTGTCCAAAATCGCATTGAACAATTAAAAAATGACGGCCTTACTCTTGTATTGGTGGCAGACGATCAGCAAGTACTCGGTATGTTTGGCATTTCAGACGAAATTCGCGAGGAAAGCCGATCTGTAATCGCATCCTTACACAAGCTGGGAATTAAGCGTACCATTATGCTTACCGGGGATCATCAGAAGACAGCGGAGAAAGTCGCTTCCGCCGTCGGAGTATCCGAGTTTTATGGCAATCTTCTGCCGGAAGATAAAGTGAAGAAGATTAAAGAGCTTTCAGCAAGCCACCATGTCGCGATGATTGGTGACGGCATTAATGACGCTCCTGCTCTAGCCTCTGCGCAGCTCGGCATTGCCATGGGCAAAGGAACAGACAGTGCGATCGAAACAGCCGATATCGTCCTCATGCAGGATCACTTGGGCAAGCTGCCAGAAGCCGTTTCCATTGCCAAAAAGGTCAATCGCGTCATTCGCTTTAACATTTGCGTCTCGCTCGGACTGAAAATAATCGCATTATTGCTTACCATTCCCGGCTGGCTCACCTTATGGATTGCGATTCTCTCCGATATGGGAGCGACTATATTTGTTACGCTTGTCAGCTTGACCATATTAATTGAAAGAAAGAAGCGTCTGAGAACAAATAAGAGCCGTTAGCTTTGTGCTAACGGCTTTTTACTTGTTTGACCATGATTATGCGTAATTGAGAATGGTATACATCACAATAGCCTGCAACAAACAAACAATAATCTACGTTTAGAATTGTAGTTCATTATTAATTAAAATGGAGACAAAACGAGATGAGAAAAAAAGTACTGCTACCTCTTCTTATTCTTTTGATAATTGCAACAGCTGTGTTATTTATCATAAAAAGCCTTCAAGCTGATCCATTAAAAAAGTCCATTTCCATTGAACAGAAACCATCCGAGAATTCATCTGATACACTCATAGTCAAGGACGAAAATGGAAAAAACTTAAAGCTAAAGATTAACGATATTCCTCCGTATAAGCAATATTTACAATCGCAAGAGGATAGCAAGACCGAAATCGAACGGACCCAATCCGAAGCGCTCACTCTCTCCACTCAAGAACATTTCATATTGTTAAAATACAGTTGTGGAAATAAGCAATGTTCAACCATTTTAGTGAAGGAAAGCAACTCCACAATTACAAGTCTCGCTTTGGGTGACGGCATTTTTCAAGACTATCAACTATCTCCAGATAAAACAGAGCTGCTGTTACGATACGGTTATAGTGAAGGCGGAGAAATTGTTCGTCATACGCTGATTGCTGTTGATTTATTAACTATGGAAAAAATACCTTTTGAATCTACAGCGTTAACGAACGAATACATGTCTACTCCAATCTGGCCTATACTCGACTATCAATGGATTGAGAAAGATCGGTTTATGATCGAGTCGGCTGATTTAGCATCATCAGATTATGAAGCAGTGAAACACTGGTATACTTCAACTGAAAAGAAAACAAAAATCGTTGAAATCTCTATAAATAAAGCTAAAAATTAGAGCCCCTTACTTTTTTATTTCATTGTGGGCTCTTTCGGTGTGTAGATCGTTTTATCATTTCCATCAAGGATTAGCGCTGATTTCGCTGGTATGACCTCGCCTTGAAAGTTAAAAGAAGCTTCCGAGAAGTTAGCCACTACTTTCAACGCTTTACCATATTCCGTCATCTGAACGAGTTTGTCCTCTGTTAGAACTTTATAATCCGTCATTTCTTCCTTTATCGCTTTTTTACTAAAGCTTGACCATACCTTAGAATGATTCACTATGGTTTCTTTATATTTTTCCCACTCGTGTTTATCTAGATGATATAACGGAGGCACATTATAAAGAATTTCATACAGCATTCGATTCGAAATTTCATTTTCTATTTTTAAAGTTCCCCAGCCCCACCAATAAGTCGTGATCACTGAATTGTTGTAAACTAACTTGTACAATGGGATCGTGTAGCTAGTATCCAAAAACAGCTTCTTGTACTTGTCCTTTAACGGTATTTGCTTAGCAAATAGTTCGGGAACTCCGCCGTTGCTCGAATAATATCTTCCTACATAATATTCGCTTTCTTTATTTGTGCTCATATCCTTATCCATCCATGAGAATGATGGCGTCTCTATTCCATGCGCAAAAGCAACCGTTTGGTTAGCAAAATCGTTGCCGCCCTCTGTTCCAACGACCAGCTTCCATTCTTTTTGCAAATACGCCATTCGCTTTATTCTAGCCTGTATATCTTCTTCTTCCGTAGTGACATGCTCAGGCGAATAGTCATCGAAGATTTCTCCAGTACCATCCGTATCAAGAAACCATGAGTTAAAAGCTAAACCTGTATTGAAAATCGATGTTACTCTTTCTTCTACACTAGGCAAGGCAAGCGTTGGGTTGAGCTTTCTGCCTTCTCCTTGGAACCCTACAATTTTTTTCCCGTCCTTATCGGTTACCGTTGCATGCTCGTAAAGGGAAGTATCCTTAAACTTAGCCGTCGTCCATTTCTCTTTTCCTGGTTCATGGATTGAATGATACGAGTCATAGGTGCCAATTAAATAACCAAGACTTTCTGCCTCTTTGACAAACGCAGGTTTAATAAACCCTTCCTGCCAATCATCCAAACCAATCCACATATTGTCGAGCCCAGACTGCTTCATATCCTTTATGACATCAATCGTATTGGCATCTGCCCACTTCTCAATGGGATCAACTGCAGCACCAAGCACGCTTTTTAACAATCGTTTATTCAGATCAATCAATTCAACAGCGTTCAAATTTTCTATACCGCTGCTTAATAATCGCTGAGTTTCTTCATCTAAGTCAGTAAATATTTTGGAATCATAAAATTCTTTTAGCTGCATGACCGCACTTAAACTTTTTACGATTCTGTTTATCGTGTATTTGTCTACATAGTCTAAACGATTTAAATCGTCAAAAGCGGATGAAAGCTCTGCTCCATCTTCCACTTTAGTTTTTAATAGCTCCTGAATCCATAATCTCAGTTTTTCGGGAAGATTGCTCCTCAGCTTTGCCCATTGTATATTTTCTTCTGAAATAACCGTTCTGTCCCAAAAATAAGCATGCGGCGCTCCGTAAAGCTTTTCGATATTGCTATTTTCTTTAGCCTTATCCGCCAAGCTTTTGAATTCACCCTGTTCAATCAAATAATCTTTATATGTCTTTGCGACAGCTGTTGGATTTTTTTTCGTTACATAAATTCTAAATCCATATTCCTTTTGTTTATTAATCACTGGAAAATCATGATGAAAAGTAAACTGGATAGCGTTATCGGTATTAAAAACAATTTCATTGTTATATGCGTTTTTAATAATGTACATCAACGAGTATTCGCTTTTATCAGCTGCAAAAAATGGCATCGAAAAAGACTCAATGACCTTCATTTCTTGTTCGCTCAAATACTCTTTCCACGTCTGATCATCGCTTGGAATATACTTTCCTTGGTTTAATGGAAGCATATACCCATCACCCGTTACGATTGGCCATGCAAAGCTATTTTCCTCCGCCTTGCTGGATTTGATCGTTACATCCACATATTTCGCTTTTTTTTCAATTTCAACGTCCATTTGTTTCTCTGGATAGGTCCAGCTAATCTGGTCTCCGCTGTTTTTTACATTTGAAACTTTCATTTTGTCCATTGGTTCCGATGCTTTTTCAGTCATTCCACCCGACACGACCTCAAGCGCGAAGGTTTCTGGATCTACGTTAAAGCTAAAATCCACATCTTCTATTTGTGCATTTACTTCTCCTCCTCGCGTATTATTTTCGTCCTTGCACCCCGCAAGAACACTTGCTGTGATTGCAGCCAGCATGATGATGGCTATTATTTTTTTCATGTCTCGCACCTCCTGAATCAGACTACATCAGGGGTGTTACGCCAATGTTACAAAAAATATGTTCAAGCAACTAAATATTTCTTTCAATCATAAAGTCTGCGATAAAGCCGTTAAGCGCTGCATTCCTTCCCGCAATAATGCCTCACTCGCAAAAGAATAACTAAGCCGGATCCACGATTTCAGCTCGCCGAGCGGATCAAATATTTCTCCGGGAACGAAGGAAATGGATTGCTCTCTGCTTTTTTTAAGAAGAGCTTCTCCTGATATATCGCTTGGAAGTTCAACCCATAAATTAAGCCCGCCCTGTGGTGCCGTCCATTCCCAGCCTGCTATGGCAAGCTCCTCTTCCATAATCTCTTTATGAACCTGCAGCGCAATCCGAAGCTTTTCCACATGCTGCTGCAGCCTCGGTGAGGCGAAATAATGCAAAAATATTTTCTGATTAAGCTGCGGAGTCCCGTTATCCGCAAGCGCCTTGGCTTTGATTAACTGCTCCATGAATGGATAGCGGCAGGCTGCAGCACAAATCCGCAGACCGGGCGCAATATATTTGCTGAAGCTGCTAATATAGATGACCCAGCCCTCCGTGTCATAAGCGAATAAGGGAAGCGGGGGCGGCTCAACAAAATACATATCTCGGAACGGATCATCCTCCACGATAAGGCAGCGGTAACGCTCTGCCAATTCCACCAGCAATTTGCGCTGCCAAGCTGGAACAGTATAACCGGTCGGATTTTGGTGGGTTGGATTCATATAGAACATACGCGGCTTATGCTTGCGCATCAAGACTTCTACTTCTGCCAAGTCATAACCTTCCGGTGTGATCGCAATAGGAATAAGCCGCGCGCCTTGCCTGCGAAAAATATCCATCGCTACGCCGTAGGTCGGTCGCTCAATCAACACCGCATCCATCGGCCCAAGCATTATCTGAGCAATCAAATTTATGGCCTGCTGCGCACCTGATGTGATTAACAATTCCTTAGGTGACAGCTGCAATCGATGATGCTCTCTGAAATGCTTGCTCAGCGACTCGCGAAGCTCTTCATCCCCCTGCACATTGGCATAAGTCCCCATAACCTTAGGATAGAGATCAAACACTTTTTTCACATAGTCCGATAAGAACAAATTCGGCAGCAAATTAGGATCAATCAGTGCTTGAGAGAACTGATACTTAGCTGGAATTCGATGAATATCAGATAACGAGTTATTCACTGCATAAGAGGTAACGACGGCGCTCTCTTCCAACCCTTCAGAAAGAGTATCGTTCTCCGATACGTAATAGCCCGATTTGTCTTTTACATACACTTTACCGTCCTCAGCTAGCAATCTATAGGCTTTAAATACCGTCAGCCGGTGCACATCGATTTCTTCAGCAAGCAAGCGTATCGACGGTAATTTTTGATGGGCGATCCATTCCCCACGCTCTACACGGTTCAAGATATAATCATACACCTGCCGGAATAACGGTTGGGCTTGCTTCGCTCCCGTCACTTTTTTCATCTGTTCATAACACCTCTTCGCGGCTACCTATTTCCATTATTGTACACGATATATTTATCCTTCTGTTCTGTTCCATACAATCTGTTCTGCCTTACTCCCTATATGATTAACAAAATACAATTTCGAACCGACATCTAAAGGGGAAATGAACATGATTTTTTTGGCTTATGCGCTCGTATGTCTTATATTTGGCACAACCTTTCTGGCTATTAAAATCGGAGTAGACGCCGGTGCTCCCCCATTCTTCTCGGCAGGGCTTCGCTTTTTTCTGGCTGGCGCTATTCTGTTTCTTTGGATGGTTTGGAAACACAAGACTAGCTTCTCCCTGCTGCTGCGTAAAGAGATGCTGTTTACTGGGGCTACGCTGACGTTTGGAACCTTTTCTACTCTGTACTGGGCAGAGCAATATGTATCTTCTGGACTCGCGGCTGTGTTATCGGCTACGGGACCCATCATGATTTTGTTGCTGCAAACGGCTATTCTTCGGCAAAAATCTCCCAAACACTCGCTATACGGCTGCATTATTGGCTGCATCGGCGTACTGCTGTTAGTTTTGCCCAATCTTTCGGTGGATGTCTCACCCTTGTGGCTTGTCGGCTGCGGGGCCATACTGATAGGAGAATGCTGCTATGCAATAGGAGCGCTATATTCCAAAAAAGTAATCAACCGCATGTCCGATGTTTCACCGATAGCCATGAACGCGGCACAAATGATGGTTGGCGGAGCGATGATGTTCATTTTATCTTTGTTCACCGAAGAGGTGCAACTTGAATCCTTTGCATCATTTCAGACGGCAGGCTCATTAATTTATCTGATTGTGATTGGTTCCATGGTTGGGCACACCTTGTTCTACTGGCTCGTCGCAAAGACGAATCCCGTTTTCCCATCTACATGGCTCTATATCTCTCCTCCGATTGCTGTAGGAGTCGGCGTACTCTTTTATGATGAGACAATCTCATGGATTACACTGCTTGGTATCATTACAATTGTTGGTGGAACCGTCCTTGTAAACGCAGGTGCACTCAGCCAGTTAATCGCAAAGCGAAGATTGAGGTAGTAGAGTGATTAAAAGATTAAAAAAGGCAGCCAATAAGTTCATTGAACTTATTGGCTGCCTCTAATTTTTAGTAAGATGTATTTAATCCAAGTGACTCGAACAAATCTGATTAAGCAGACTGCTTCAGCTCATCCTCTTGAGGCGCCTTCGTTTTGCGAATGAAGAGACCAATGAGAATTGCGAGGACTGAGAGAATTCCGCCGACGATAAACGCACTGTGAAGACCAGCTACCATTGCAGGTATTCCTTCAGCAGGGTTGGTCGGATCCGGGGATGTAGACATATAATCTCTCATGCCTGACGACATTATGCTGACGAACAATGCCACACCAACCGCACCTGCCACTTGCTGCAGCGTGCTCATAACCGCCGTACCATGCGCGTACAATCTGCGCGGCAGCTGATTAAGCCCTGTCGTCTGCGCAGGCATCATCACTAGTGAGATACCAATCATCATCAAGATATGCAGGAATACAACATATCCGCTCGTCCATGCTGCATCAATTCCAGAAAACAGCCAGATGGATACACTCATCAAGATAAGACCAGGTATAACGAGCACCCTTGGTCCAAATTTGTCAAACAAAATACCGGAGACCGGTGCCATAATACCATTCAAGATACTGCCGGGCATCATAACAAGACCAGCGCTAAGTGCAGTAAGCATCATAACATTTTGCAAAAATAGCGGAAGCATGATCATTGTAGAGAACATAGCCATCATAAGTACAAGCATTAGCACTGTAACGAGCGAAAACATGGGGTAACGGAAAACACGCATATCGAGCATCGGTTCCTTCACCGCAAGTTGACGCCATACAAATGAAATCAAGCTGATTCCGCCTACAATCAGGCACCAGACAACTTTAGGATCTGACCACGAGCCTTCTCCTGCGCTGCTAAAGCCATAGACGATGCCCCCAAAACCGATGGAGGAGAGCAGGATAGAAATAATGTCGACCTTTGGTTTCGTCAATTCGCTTACATTTTTCAAATAAATCGCTGCATAGACGATAGAAACGACCGCCAAAGGAATGACCAGATAGAAGAGCCATCTCCAGTTAAGCGAGTCAACGATAAGACCAGATAAAGTAGGCCCAATAGCCGGAGCGGACATCATGACCAAACCGATCAATCCCATTGCGCCGCCCCTCTTCTCTGGAGGGAAAATGATAAGAATCGTATTCATCAATACAGGTATCATTAATCCTGTTCCCAAAGCTTGAACAACACGTCCGACAAGCAGAAACTCAAATATTGGTGCTGTCGCACATATTACCGTACCCGCAAGGAATAAAATCATTGCCCCAAGAAACATTTGACGTGTGCTAAACCATTGTTGCAAAAGTGCTGTTATAGGGACAAGAATACCGACTACAAGCATATAGGCTGTAGCCAGCCATTGTACAGTCGTTTCCGTGATGCTGAAATATCTCATGAGCTCTGGGAAAGCAATGTTCAGCAAGGTTTCATTCAGAATCGATACAAATGCGCCAATAATGAGTGCGGCAACGATCGGTCCTTTCTTGATTTTGCTCAAATCCAGGTTGGAGTTAACCTCCATAGTAGGGCCGTTCAAGAATACTCCTCCTCCAATTTTCTCTTCTCTTTTCGGACAATTGTCCGCATTACTTACAAAATATACCGAACATTTGTCCTCATTGTCAATAACCTAAATTATGACACTAACGAAATGAACATTCAACTTCTTTGCTTCATGAATTCCGTTGAATATTTCACAACTTTACAGCTTAATCCCTCAAGTTAGCATCTATGCTGAAGTCATAAAAAAAAGAGCCCTAATTTTTCAAAGGCTCTGTCGCATGACTTATCTTTTTACTTTTCTTTGTTTCATATCTGTGCTAATCTTTTTCCATTTTGCTTTTTCAGAGGCTGCCAATCGCGCATCTTCCTTGCGTGCTAGATACGCCAGCTCACGTTGGAGTTTGAGATAGCTTTCAAAACGAGCTTGCTCCAAAGATCCATCAGCTATTGCCTTTCGGACAGAACAGCCGGGCTCTTGCTCATGCTTGCAGTCATTAAACCTGCAAGTATTTGCAATTGAATCTACGTCATCAAATGCACCACGGAACCCCTCATCGGCCTCCCATAGCTGAAGCTCCCTCATACCAGGTGTATCAATCATCAGTGCTCCACTCGATAATTGAACAAGCTCGCGATGCGTCGTCGTATGACGACCGCGATCATCCCCACCACGCACATCATTGACTCGTTGCAGATCTACACCGCTCAATTTGTTAATCAGTGTAGACTTGCCTACACCCGAAGAACCTATCAACGCAATCGTGTTGCCTACACCCAAATAAGGTTCGAGCTGATCTAACCCTTCTCCCTGCGAAGCACTGACTACGTGAATAGGGACAGCAATCGCAATGGACTCTACCTCTGCGATGCGCGCATCCAAATCGTCGCATAAATCTGCTTTGCTCAGCACGATGACCGGCGCAGCGCCGCTTTCCCATGCGAGGATCAAATAACGTTCCATCCTGCGTATATTAAAGTCATTATTTAAGGCATTCACTAAAAAAACAGTATCAACATTAGCGGCTACAATCTGTTCTTCTACCGTGTCTCCAGCCACTTTACGGGAAAATTTGCTCTTGCGTGGCAGCAGCGCATGAATCGAAGCTTTCTGTTCCTCCAGCCTCGGTTTTATAACTACCCAGTCACCGACTGCTGGAAAATCCTCTCGGCCTGTTGCTTCAAAACGCAGCTTACCCGTTACCTCGCCCATGAGCTCGCCATGCTCACTCAATAGACGGTACATGTTTTTATGCTCCAATATAATTCGCCCAGCACTATACCCTTGTTTGGCATAAGCGGCAAAATGATTAGAAAAATACTCATTCCAACCTAATGTTTGTAATACCGTATTCGTTGTTTGTTGATTCACTGCGGATTCCCCCTGTAATTGGTTATTCATATGGCTAACGCCAAAACCAGTCACAGTTGAATCCTCATCTGGGAAACGAAATTATTGTTCGCTTGAAAGGAGGATTCCTGTGACCCCGACTGCCGCACCTTCAATAATAGTTAATTTCTCCATTTTCATCTCTCCCCTCAAGCCAGCTTAGCTAGCTTGCAACTAAATTTCTCCATTATTGTAGCATGAATACGAAACATTGCGAAATAACGAAAACATAAAGTTATTTCTCGAAGATTATAGCTATAGAAAAAAGACCTATCGCCAGCTCTAATGAACTAGGATAGGTCGTACTCATTAATTCAAGAAACCGTCAAGCGCAATCGTCGGTTTGCCGTCCGCCTGCCAAGCGCCCTTATTATAACCTCCGTTATAACCAGGGGTCGCTTCCGGCTCCCAATAAAACACGCCAAGCCCTTTTCCGCCTGCAATATTGCGTATTTTTGTCTTTATATCAGCGACGAAGCTTTTGGCAGCAGCAGGCTGATTATAATCCATACCAATTTCGGTAATCATAACCGGCTTGCCATAACGCGATATCATATTGTTCGAGTTGCTGACCGTTTGCGTAACCTTAGACGACCAGTCTGCACTGGTAGGATACAGAGACATCCCGATAATATCAAAGGTCGCTCCGTTCGCGATCAGTCCGCCGATATTCCAAACAAATAAACTGTTGTCATAGCCGTTGGATAAGTGGACAATCGTTTTTGTAGCTGTACTAATAGACTTGACCGCATTGTTGCCTGTATTAATAAGCCAAGCGTAGTTTTGCATGTTTAAGGATGCTTTGCCGTCATTCCAGAGCATGCCATCGTTTGTTTCGTTGCCGATTTGCACCCAATCAGGTGTGACTCCCTTGCTTTGCATAGCAGTCATCACCTCACGCGTATGATTCCAAACAGCATCCATCAGCTGCTGGAACGAATAGCTTGCCCAAGCAGCTGGCTTATTCTGTTTTCCGGGATCCGCCCACGAATCGCTGTAGTGCAATGTAAGCATGACGCTCATCCCGGCATCCTTCGCCCGCTTCGCCAGGGTTGCAGCACGATCCTTATTCATATACCCGTTGCCATAGTTCGAAGAAGGATTGACGAATACTCGAATACGTACGGAGTTGATTTGGTAATCCTGCTTCAAAATTTGAATAATGTCCCTAGTTACGCCGTTTTTATCCTTCCACGTATACCCTTGCGCCTCCATGCCGGCTACCCAGCTAATGTCCGCACCTTTCGCAAATGCAGGTGCTGCGCTGACCTGCGGCACAGAACCATTCACTCCAAAAATAGTCATTAACAATGCCGCAACAAGCGTCAAACTGTAAAACATTCGTTTCATACATTCTCCTCCTTCACCTGAATGTTGAAGCATCGAAATTTAATGTATGCGCTTTCAAACGTTGTGTTCTTATTATAGAGGCTGCCAAGCTTTGGCAAACAGGATACAATTGCAACATTCATTATGTTATTGAAGTCAATTACAAAAATGATTAGACTAATCTTAATAACGGAAGCGGGAGGAAAGTAATGTGGAGGATTCATTATTTAAGAAAAACGGCCTATATTCCTTACCTCTGCACCAAGAGTCTAAACTGAAGTGGTCGCTCCACATTCTATATAGCTTTATAATTGTCTTGTTTATTAGCTTCATCATGATACCCGGAGATGGTCAAGAAAAAACCATAGTAAACATTTTGTTTCTAGCGTTCGCCATTTTTTTCGGATACATATGGCTAGCTATGGCTTTATTTAACAAACCTTATTTAAAAATCACCAATGAATCTCTCGAATACAAATGGTTATTCGGTCGCAAAGTTATCCTAATGAACGATATATACAGAGTAGAGTGCTTTTCCGAAAGTGGAGTCAATAAACTTGGAATCTGGGCTAGCGAGCGAGGAAGCCGTTCATTTTGGGAAATTACAGACCAAATTTTTGGCAGGGACTATTCAGTAAGTATCGTAATGTCCAATTTTCAAAATATTGATTTTGAAAAATTACGTTTAACTATACTTTCAAAAATCATTAGTGCGCATAACCTTCCATGATCATTTATCTGACGAACTGTATAGTGCTTATTATGTTGAAAACTGATTTGTTTTCATTTTAACGAATCTGATTAACGTTATATCATGATTTACAGGGTGTCATGAGCTACTTTGCTCGAATTAACGATTCTGGGGTTCGTTACAATCTTAATTCATTATAAATGGTACAAATAAGACCTGCTGGGTTCGTAAGCTATAGGTTTGATATGGGGAGGACATCTTTCTGTCTAAGCAACATCAAAAAATAGGAGCTGCTCCAATCGTAGATAAATCTACTTTTGGGACAGCTCCATTTTTACTTTATTTGTAATAGTCACATCGTCACAAACTGAGTTCATGATATAAGGTGAGTTCTCTGTGTATTATAGGTCATATCCTAAGTTTTCTATCTTTCTACTAGGGCGTGTCTGAGAACTCTGAGGAAAGCAAATTTTTCTAAATTTTCGTTCCATGCAAGGCGCGTGTGTGAAGGCATACAAACAACTTCTACATGCCCGCATGAGGGAACATATGAATCTAGGATGTCCCTTGATTGGCGTGCTTCTCACATAGGGGCGAGGGGAGTCTAACCTCCCTCTCTTCAATAGACTATATTGTAGATCTACATTTCCAGTTCCAACCAAGCCACATACTCAACATGTAAGGACTGCTGAGCGTTGCACAATTTCCCAGATATAAAACCGCCAAGCGGTCGGCATAACTTTACATGAATGACCATCAAGCGAGCCGTTCGAGAATTTCTGACGTACCTGCAAAACGATAAAATAACTTAATTGTGCTATCCTCTGACACCACAATCTTCTCAACTTCGTATTACGCGGAAACTCGTCGGCAAATGGTACCAGGCAACTGAAAATATCAGTTCAAAGACTCTGTCGAAATTGTCTTGCATCCGTTGAATAATGCGAAATTTTGGAAACAATTATTTAAGGCTGTTCGCAATTGCTTTGTTGGCTTTATGCCGTCCTCGTACCATATATTTTTAACAACAAGCGTCCCGGCTTTTCGCTCCGCGATTACCTCGGCTCGTCCGATGAAGCTTTCTCCGTATAATAGAGGCAGCACATAATAGCCGAATTTCCGTTTGATTGCAGGCGTATAAATCTCCCAAGTGTAATCGAACCCAAATAATTCTTTGATCAGTTTTCTGTCCCATATGAAATTATCTAGTGGGGCAATCAGCTCGCAGCGCAATTTCGGCGTCGGATTTTGCAGGACGGCTGCAATAAGCGGTAAATCCTCCGCACAGCAGTACAGTGTATCCTTCATTTGTTCCACGGCAACCGCAACAATGCGAGCTTCGTGCAACAGCTGGCGAAAAACCTCGTTACGCTGCTCCGCTTTCAATCCCCATATGTTCAGCCAGGCATCGGATGCGCGATTCCATAAAAGGCCAACAGCTCCGATTCGACGCAGTACCCGCCACTTATGATGCTCAAGCTCGCCCTTCAACGGCTCCGGCGCATTCAGCAGATTTGGCTGTATGTACTTACCGGCGATATCGTAATATTTACGCGTTCCTTTTTTGTGATGGATAATCAAATCGCCTGTCGAGTACATCTGCTCTAGAACCGACCGGGATGAATTGTTTCCGCTGCTCCAGTGGATGACCGATTGCCAAGTGAAATTTCCTTCCAATTTTAGATCATTCGAACTTAGCACACCGTGATTTTGGATGTGAGCCAGAACTTGTTCTACCAACGCTTCCATTTCGGGATAGCGCTTAGCATGCTGCCTTGCAGCCTGCCTGTACCGCTCAAAGTACGGCCAGTTCTCGACAGGGATAATAGCCAAATTTTTGTCGGGATAATCTACAAGGAATCTATCTTTATACAGCAACTCGTCGAGCATGCTCTTGGTAAATCCTCTGATACGCGACTGCAACACCAGTTCGGCGTTTTTTCCGCAAACATCGATGGGATCGTATTGAATACAACCGACCTGCCGCACAAAATCCAATACTCCCTGCTTTCCAGCAAATTGATATTCGCCCAACAGCCCGTGCTTCAATAACAGAAACTGCCGTGCCTGGCGGTTCGTCAATTGAATCATGTACGCATCAGCTCCTTATCGAAACAGACGGAAGCTGCTTGCACCTGATGATGGATGGCGAGTTTTCCTAATTTTCCAATCACCGAAAATTGCTCTTTTTCAACAATTTCAACCACGCCTGTTCCCCCGATCTGTTAGAACACCAACAAAAACAAACATACGTTCCCATAATATCTTATCATTGTCTTGAGCATAAAAACAAGAGATAATGAACTGCTGCCCGTGTCCTACGTGTAAGCAATCATTAAAGCAATGTAATTGAGCGAATCTGTTACATCTCATTTATTATTTCAGAATTTTGATGTGTGATAGGTGACCGTTACCAAATATATGTCTGTCGCTCATACAATCGATTCTGTGCATCAAACGAAAAAAAATGATATTATGTATGTTGGGTAAAAGACTTTACTACGGCTTTTATCGATTTTTATATATTGCAACAAGAGGAGATATTATGAGTAACGAACACAACTTTTGGCTTGATTTACCAAAGCCGTTTTTTATATTAGCGCCAATGGAAGATGTCACAGATGTTGTATTTCGTCACGTCGTTAGTACAGCTGCAAAACCCGACGTATTTTTCACAGAATTCACAAGTACAGATAGTTATTGCAGCCCTGCAGGAAGAGCCAGTACTCGTGGCCGGTTAACGTTCACAGAAGATGAGCAACCAATCGTCGCTCATATTTGGGGCAATAAACCTGCATTTTTTGAACAGATGAGTATTGATATGAAAAAACTAGGTTTTCGTGGTATCGATTTAAACATGGGATGCCCCGTCCAAAACGTCGCATCCAATGGAAAGGGTTCTGGACTAATACAACATCCTGAACTTGCAGCCGAAATTATTCAAGCAGCAAAAGCAGGTGGATTGCCGGTTAGTGTTAAAACAAGATTGGGGTACTTTGAAATTGACGAGTGGCGCGATTGGTTAGGGCATATATTGAAACAAGATATTGCGAATCTTTCCATTCACCTTCGTACAAAAAAAGAGATGAGTAAAGTAGAGGCGCACTGGGAGCTCATTCCTGAAATAAAAAAATTACGCGATGAAATTGCACCAAATACGTTGTTAACCATTAATGGAGATATTCCTGACCGTGCAACGGGACTCAAATTAGTGGAACAATACGGCGTTGATGGTGTCATGATTGGCCGCGGCATCTTTACCAATCCGTTTGCTTTTGAAAAAGAACCTAAAGAACATTACGCGAAGGATTTTCTCAACTTACTGCTTTTACAGCTAGATCTTCACGATAAATATTCAAAAGAAAACGAACCACGTCCATTTAAACCACTTCTTCGCTTTTTCAAAATCTATGTTCGTGGATTTAGAGGCGCAAGCGAACTAAGAACTCAATTGATGGATACGACGTCAACCGATGAAGTACGTCGTTTAGTAAAACCTTTTTTAGAGCAAGTATTAATTGAAGCGTAACCACCTGGATATGATAAAAAAGACTTGCTTTGAAAGCCAATTTTATAAAAATAATGAGAGACCTCCCAAAAGTTCAATGAACTCTTGAAAGGTCTCTCATTTTTATACGATGTGGCCACAGAGACTTCTCAGCCAGATTACCGCATGAAGCGTTGTCATACGGTGTTCACGCTCCTTTATTGACGAAATTTATTATAGATATTAATATTTTTATTAAGATAATAATTTCTAATATCATTAGTCCATTTTTTCAGTCTATTTAAATTTATCCTAACATTGCGAAGCAGGAGGAAATGAAAGATGACGACGGCACCTGACAAAAACATCATCGTAACGAACCAGCCAACGAGAGAACAGCTTGAAAAGATTTACGATATTTTAGATGAATGCTTTTCAGTAGGCCGAGTTTTTTTCCAAGAAAGACTGGACCTCGATAGCACTTATGATCCAGAGACAACATGGTTCGCAATGGTCGACGGTGAGATTGCTGCTAATGTGCAAATTTTCCCTCTTTCTATTAGAGTCGGTCAAGCGATCTTGAAAACTGGTGCAATGGGCAGCGTCGGTACAGCTCCAAATTATCGCGGAATGGGCCTTACGCACAAAATTCTTCATGCACAAACAGACTACATGAAAGAAACCAATTATGATATAAGTTTACTTCTGGCTAGTAAGCATGCGTTTTATGAAAAGGTTGGCTGGGAACTTATTCCCGAGACTGCTTACGCTATTGAAAAGCAAGCAAGCTTTGAGCAGCAAAGCAGCTATGACATCGTTCCGTTTGAGCCTCGTTATCTTGATGATATCCGTTTCATATACGAACAGTTCAATCAGAATCGCACCTATACCGTAGTTCGTAATGAAGCATACTGGAATGATTTAATAAACTGGCCGGAATGGAAAAAAGCAGACTGTCTGCTGCTCCGCAGAAATAAAAAAATTGTAGCTTATGGCATGATTGAAAAGAAGGATACTGAACAAGTATTTATTAATGAATTCATGTATTTGAACGAGGCAGTGGACGGTGTTGAACATTTATTTCATGCCTTATGTCAGCTGCGCCCAAGTGCAAAGCAAATATTAGCGATGCTGCCAGAGGATCATAAGCTATATTCCTTTTATCAACAACATCAAGCGCAATCCATTCCAATTAATCAGGCGATGTGGAAAATGATCAATCTACATTCTACATTCGAAAAGCTTCAGCCTGAATTGGAACATCGTCTTAACGTTAATAGCTTGATGGCAGATCAAGAACTGTACATAGCGCTTCAATGCGGAGAGGATCATATATACCTTGATTACAAGCAGAAGCGGCTTTCCGTTTCCAATGTTAGTCATGCTGAGTCCTATGTCGAGGTAGAAGCGGATGAACGCAATCTCATAACATATTTGATGTTCGGCTATAATGCGGCAGGCAGAGCAAAGGATAGTGCTGAACAGGCAGCCATTTTGCAAGCCCTATTTCCGAAACAGCAGGCCGTGTTTTATTTGACCGACAAATTTTAATTCATTTTCCTTCAATTGATGTTGCTTAATAGCTTATAAAAAAGGGTGTGTCGCAAGTCCAGAACTGCTCGGACTTATGACACACCCTATTTTCGCATAACGCTAACTACTAATCGTTTTTCATTTTTGATCTTCCTAACAAAACAGCACCATAGGCTGCATCCCTAATCGGCAGGATCAGCTTTGTTTGCGGGTAGGCTCGTGCAAGCTTTCGTTCCAACGCATCTTTTACAAAACGAGATTTTTGCAGCACACTTCCTGCAACGGCAATCGAACTTTCATATAACTCTAGTCGCTCAATAACAGGCACCACAAGCTCAAATAGACTGGCTGCACATTGCTCCGCTAGCTCAAGCGCCTGCGCATCCCCTCTTTCGCATGCTGTCGTCATAATCGGTGCGAGCTTCGCAATATCTTTTTTTGTTGTATTTTTATGATAAACAAAGCCAATAATTTCTTTCACAGTGCTTAGCCCAAGCTGCTCGTATACTAGCGCTGGAATGATCGTATCCTTCATTCTTCCGTCCTCTGCTTGAACTAAGATGGACAAGAGATTACGTCCAATGCAATAGCCGCTTCCCTCGTCATCAATGAGATGGCCAAAGCCTCCTGTTCGATGCTGCTCTCCCTTTTCATTCACACCGAAGCAAATCGACCCTGTACCGGCAATGAGAATAATGCCTTGCATCGCATTTTGTGCTCCGTATAATGCGGTTTCTTGATCACCTGTAATCGTTAACGGCCCTATGTAACCATTATCTCTCACATGCTTCTCCAAAAAATGAACGACTGACGGATTGCTTACGCCTGCTGCTCCTATACAGATATGAGTAACTTCCTCTAAATTGCTGCAGTAGAGCCTCGTTCGATTAAAAATTTCCTCAAAGGCGGCGGCAATCGCATCAGAATCCCCGCCGTTATAATTAATTGGCCCTACAGTAAAGGTTAATAAAGCATCTTCCTGGTCATGGATAATTGTGACAGCTGTCTTGGTGCCGCCTCCATCAATTCCAACGATATATGCCATACTCATATCCCCCTAAAGCTGAATCGTAATGTTGGCAGTTGGTGTAAGCTCACCATTTAGGATTGGAATAAGTGATTTAAATGCATTTAATGAATACTCAAATGCTGCAATTCCGCAAAACTCACCATCGATTAATGTTAAATCATATGGTCGGCCTAATGTAATGGCCGTTACTTTGCAATCTGCTGCCAACAGCTTCTGTACAAGCGCAAGTTGGCCTTTGTTTTCACGCGCATTGAACAAGCCGATTACAACATGCTTGCAGCCTTCAGCCTTTTGCAGCGCAGCATTGATTTGCTCCTCGCTCGGATCAATGCTGATAATCTCATACGCTGCATGAAAATGCTCACCCATATATTGCGGGAAGCTCAGATCTTGATTGACACTGCTGGATGCAAGATCGGTGCGATAGGAATAGGAGCCCATAAATAATACTTGCTCATCACCTGTTCGAATGGGATCAATCTCACCGTTAATGCGGCAGATCGTTTCCGTTCGTATCAGATCATTCGCACGGCGATGTACATCGCAGCCAACTATTTCGTAATCCAGCTCCTCAATAACTGCATATTGGGCTTTATAAGCTAAAATTTTTGTAACAGCTGCATCAATAACCGCTTCATCCAAATCACCGATTGCTACAGCTTCTTCTATTAAATGAATCGCTGCTTTAACCGTTTTAGGCGTATGACTAATAAATACCAAATCAATACCTGCTTTAACGGCCCCTAACGCTCCTTTTGCAGTACCATAATAACGTTTAATCGCATCCATTTCCAAACAATCCGATACAACTAAACCTTTAAAACCTAATTTTTCTTTTAATAGCTCTGTAATAATCGTATAAGACATCGTTCCCGGCAGTCCGGACTTATCGATTTGCGGAAATAAAATATGTGCGCTCATAATAGCTTGAGCACCTTGCTCAATTGCAGCCTTAAACGGCAGCAGTTCAAGCTGCTCTAATTCCTCTACCGTTTTTTCAATCGTAGGCAAGCCAATATGCGAATCGACATTTGTATCACCATGACCTGGAAAATGCTTAAGCGAGGACATTACGCCTCCACCCTGCAATCCCTTCATCATCTCAATCCCATATTGTGATACCTTCTCGGCTGAATCTCCATAAGAACGAACGTTGATAACGGGGTTCAAGGCATTATTGTTAATGTCCATCACTGGCGCAAGATTGAAATTAATACCTAATGCTTTCAATTCTCTGGCAGTCATTCTGCCTGCTGCATATGCATTTTCAGGTCGGCCTGACGAAGCAATTGCCATTGCCCCAGCAACATTTGTCGCGTCCTTGGGCATTCGAGTCACACGACCGCCTTCTTGGTCAATCGTAATAAAGCCTGGGAAACCTGTATGTGTCGTGAACCATTGCTGCAACTCAGCTACAAGCCCGCCTAATTGATATTTATCTTCGATATTATGTGAAAATAAAATAATATTGCCGACTTTATACTGCTCGATTACTTCCTTCAGCTCAGGAGATATCTCAGTTGACGGGAAGCCTGTGACGAACATTTGCCCGATCTTTTCACGCAAGCTCATTTGTTTTATTGTTTTCATCAATTGCTCACCATCCACTAACGATATAAATGATATTGCTGCTTCATTTCTGCAAATTGCTTGCTTTCCTCTGCGAACTGTTCAAGCAGCTGCTTTGCTCGAATATTTTCCGTACGATACATGCTGTCCCCGCCCAGCAAATCGATAAATGGGCGTGAGCCCTCCTTCACAGGAGGCAGGAACGAAAATTGCTCATACAAATCTCTTATCGCAAATAATAAGGTTACGCCAACATCCAACGGCTTCATCACTTGGATGTCTGTAATATATATTTGTACTCCGCCACATCGTTCGCCAACATGCTTAGATGAGGCCGGCTTGAAATGAACAGGTCGGAAATGTACACCTGGCATTCGTTTGGCGTTCATCTCATCTGCCAATTGCTCCGCTTGAATGAAGGGAGCGCCAATCATTTCAAATGGGAACGTTGTACCGCGTCCTTCGGAGCAGTTTGTACCTTCAAATAAGCATGTACCTGTATATAATAACGCTGTTTCATATCGAGGTATCCCAAGTGAAGGATGAACCCAAGTTAATTTTGTATTTGGGAAGGACATGCTCCGTTCCCAGCCTTCCAAACGAACGACATGAAGCGAAGCTTTCCAATTCATTTGATCATTTGCCATCATTGCCACTTCACCTGCTGTTAGGCCATATCGAACAGCGAGCTCGTAATTTCCAACAAATGATTTGAAGCTAGGCTTTAATATATTCCCTTCCACGTTTACCCCATTAAGCGGATTAACACGATCAAGAACAACAAATTCTACGCCTGCCTTAGCACAATCTTCAAGTGCATACAGCATCGTATATATATATGTGTAATACCGTACACCAACATCTTGAATATCGTACACAACGATATCTACTTCATCCAGCATTTCCTTTGTTAAACGCTTGGAGTCTTTACGGTATAAACTATAGACCGGAACATTCGTCAAAGGATCCATATACGTCTCTACTAATGCCCCTGCATCCAAATCTCCGCGAACACCATGCTCAGGTGAAAACATCGCAGTAAGATTAAAATTTTCATGCAAAATGGAAATTGTTGATTCAAATTTTTTTGTAAGCCCTGTCGGTGCTGTAATTAATCCTACGCGCTTGCCTTCAAACCATTGACGATAATTCATAATCGAATCAATCCCATTTAACACCATATAAAGTTGCCTCCTTACTGAACTGTTACCAAAGACTAGATTGTCTAACCTTCATCGTTTCAGCAGGCACCATAAAGGCTTCTGCATATGTTTTTCTTGCTTCACAGCCGCGAACAACTGCTAATGCTTTATAGTAATCCATATATTTGAATGATTTGCTATTCGTCACAAACCAATGTTTGCTTAAAGCATCAATCCATAGATCATATGCCGCCTGATCGAAATCCACGTATAGGTAAGGGACATAATCAACAGCATCTTCCCAGTTTTCGGAATAATATAGTCTTGCTGCAAAGTGAGCAGGAAGATCTCGTTCAAAGGATGACAGGCTTGCGAAGAAACGAGCATCATTTACGATATGATGCGTTAGCGCATGATCCTTATGCATACTGTTTTTCCAATGTGTAATAATAATATTTGGCTTTACACGGCGAATAACATCACAAACCTCCATACGAACTTGTTGATTGTCAGGCAGCTCTCCGTCACAATAATCAAATACAATAGCTTCACCGCCAAGCATATCAGCAAATACTTCCGCCTCTTTCACTTTTTGCTGACGGTACTCCTTCATATCCCCTCCTGCTGGCACACCTCTTTCACCTGCAGTTAATGCTAGTGTCACAATGCGGTCTCCCTTTACACTATGACTAGCTAGTACACCACCGGATGCTAGTTCCACATCGCCAACATGTGCTCCAATGGCCAATACTGTTAATTTTTCACTCATCTTTATAGTTCCCTCCGCAGTATAGAAAATTGTTTTTCAATACTAAATCCTGCTTTTTGATAGATTCGAAGAGCCGGATTATTGCTTCCAGTGAATAATGAAATATATTGACAGCCCACATGTTGAAAAGCCTCTACCATTCGGAAAAATAATACACTGCCGAGACCATGACCCTCATGCTCTGGGTGAACACCGATACCGCAAAAAAATGCTCGACCATTCGGTTCTGAAATAATAGGACCTGCAAAGCCAACAACCTCGTTGCCATGCACAGCTGCTATAAGAGGTGCGCCATCCTTCACATACGATACAACATCTTTTTCCCACTGCGGATTTTGCAAGGCAGCAAGCGTTGCATCAAGACCATTATGCAAAGCAGGGGCATAAGGAGTAACATAATAGCTTTTACTATTTGCTTTAACTTCTTTGCTTGTCATATCTTCAGGAACACTAAAGTTTCCGAGTCTTAAGTACATGCCGCATTGCGTCGCCCGATCCACGTACCCTCTAGCGATTAAAGCGTCGTATAATGGCTGGTCCTTACTGATGCCTGGGGCATTGTTGTGCTCATGCTGCCGCGCACTTGGAATATTCCATATCAGCTTAATAGGGTTGAAAAACAATACTTCCGCCTGTCTTTTTCCAAGCACTTGGAATCTTTTTTCTATACCTAAAAGAAAAGCATCGTAATACTCTAGAGCAGCGTCTTCGGCATCAATAATAACACTCGTAATATAGCCGGCTACATCTCCAAGCGGGAGGTCGTCACCGCTGCAACCGGCTGCAAAACCAACAATACCTTTTTCATTGCAGCCTACCCATATACACTCTGCATCGAAATAATGATGATCAATGAATTTATTTTGAAACTCTCGCTCTGTAAATGATTTGTAATCATATTTTGTAGCCTCTCGATTCCAAAGCTCCACAACTTCAGAAAGATCTTCAATTGAAAAGGGTCTGATTTGCATCTTCAAACCTCCTGTGAACGTCCAAGATAAGGCCAAGAAATTTTGCCCATGACTACTGGCTGAGAAGCTCCAGTTACTAGTGGAATATTGTTTGGCAAGCGCTTCATCGTATAATACGCCAGCACAGCAAATGCAATGGCTTCCTTAGCATCACTATTGCCACCGATATCCTCCTGCGTCAGCACCTGCACCTTATATGGTGCAAATAATTGCTGCAAATCACGCACTAACGTCAGGTTATAGCTGCCACCGCCACCAATTAACAATTGCTGGGCTTGATGCTGTGGCGCAATATACCGTTCATAGCTATCGACGATGCTCCATGCTGTTAAGTGTGTAGCTGTTGCAATAACATCTTCAGCTTTCCAGTTATTAGCCTCCATCGATTCAATAATTTGTGCAACGTATGGTTGACCAAATCGTTCTCTGCCTGTCGATTTCGGTAAAGGCATCCTATAATATTCATCTTGCTGCATCCATTTCAAAAGCTCATCAATCACATGACCGCTCGCAGCAATTCCACCGCCAACATCCATCGTCATTGGCGCAAATAATTGCGATACAAGCCCATCGATAATCATATTTCCAGGGCCAGTATCAAATGCAAATACCTGTTCCGGCGAGGCATTTGCAGGAAGAACAGTCACATTCCCTATTCCTCCAATGTTTTGCAGAAGAAGTGTTTTCTCTGGATTGTTAAACAATAAATATTCAGTAAATGGTACTAACGGCGCTCCTTGTCCGCCCATTGACATGTCAGCGACTCGAAAGTCTGATACGCAAGGAATTGCTGTGCGATTCGCAATTACTGCACCATCGCCAATTTGAACTGTACAATGCAGGTTATAGCCGTCCATAACATTTTCTTCCGGAGCATGATAGATCGTTTGACCATGTGATCCAACGGCAAATATTTGTGATGGCTCTAGCCCGCATTTCCCTATAACGGACAATGTGGCTTGGGCGTATAATTCACCAAGCCACATATTCATTGCGCCAACTTTATCAATCGTAGCGTTAGCCCGATCAAAAAGCTTAAATATTGCATTTCTAACTTGCTTCGGAAAAGCTGTGTTCTCAAAAGCCAGCAGCTCAATCTCTACTCCTTGCTCTTTATCCGGCATTGGAGAAAGCTTAATTACCGCTGCATCAATACCATCTACTGATGTACCAGACATCAAGCCAACTAAGTATGTTGCTTCAACTTTTGATTGTTTGTCCATCAGCCCTTCACCGCTCCAACTGTTACTCCTTCAAGGAAGTATTTTTGTAAACTGAAGAACAAAATAAACATTGGAACTGCTGAAATTGTTGCACCTGCCATCATTGGAGCAAAGTAAGTTGTATTCGCAAAGCGGAAGTTTTTCAAGCCGACCTGAATCGTTTGCATATCCATCGTATTCGTTACTAGGAATGGCCAGAAGAAATCATTCCATGCTGCCATGAACGTTAGGATTGCCAGTACTGCCATAACTGTTTTTGATAGAGGCATAATAATATGCCAGAAGATTTTAGGTTGAGAACAACCTTCGATTTTTGCAGCTTCAATAATTTCAACTGGAATGGAAGACATGAACTGCTTAACCAAGAAAATGTTATACACCGTTACGATGCTTGGCATAATCAAAGCTGTATACGTATTTTGTAATTCAAAAATATTTACGATTAATATATATAGTGGAACCTGTGTGACTTGACCAGGAATCATCATCGATCCTAGCAAAATAGCGAACAAAATGTTTCTTCCTTTAAATCTCATTTTCGCAAAAGAATATCCTGCAAGTGTAGCAAAAAACACGTTAGATACCGTGATACAAGCTGCCACAATAAAAGAGTTCATTAGCCAATCCCATGAATGCGGGCTGAAGTTAAAGAAGAATTTATATGATTCAAATGAAATCTTCGACGGGATGATCGAATAGCTCATTGCGCCAGCTTCTACCGGATCACCGAACGAGGAAATAATCATAAAGTAAATCGGGAAAATGGTAGCTGCGGCAAATAGGATAAGGAACGTAATAATTAGACCATTACGGACGAACAGATACCCTTTGCTTCTGATGTTATTGTTGAACAAACCCATAGTATCCTGCCCCTATCCTAGTATTCTATTTCTTTGCCCAAAAACTTAAATTGAAGGTATGAAATAATTGCGATAATCGCTGCTAGAAGTAATGATTGCGCTGCTGCCTCACCAAACTCAAAATATGTGAACGCATTGTTAAAAATCAACAAACCTACCATTGTTGTTGCATGGTCTGGTCCACCGCCTGTCATAAGATAAGCGTTTTGGAATACTTGGAAGGAACCAATGACACCTGTAACAAGTAGGAATAGCGTGGTTGGCTTAAGAAAAGGAACGACGATAAACCAAAGCTTTTGCAAGAAAGTCGCGCCATCAATATCAGCTGCTTCATAATAGCTGTTATCAATACCGAGCAATGCAGCTAAATAAATAATAATCGCTGTACCATGACTTGATAGCCATGACATTAATACAAGTGAAAACATGGCAGTTGCACTGGAACCAAGCCAGTTTTGATTAGTAATCCCAAAAAACGACACAACCTGATTGGCAATACCTGATTTTAACGGATCGAAGATCCACAGCCATACAACAGCAAGCGCTACACCTGATGCTACAGCTGGCAAGTAATATACTGCTTTAAAGATTGTTTGTGTTCTTTTCTTGAAAGGTATAATCAAAATTGCAATTAAGAAGGATAGAAAAATATTAAATGGAACCGTTAATAACGTATATACTAATGTGTTTTTCAATGCTTTCCAGAAAAGTTCATCTGAAAATGAGTTAACGAAGTTTTCCAGGCCGACATATGTGGACCCTAATGGACGATATTCTTGTAAGCTGATCATAAAAGCATTGATTACTGGATATGCGGTAAATAAAGAAAACGCAATAAGTGCTACTGCGATAAACGCGTATCCCCAACCTAAGTCACTTTCGAGTTTCAATTTTTTTCTTTTAGTCAACGTTTGATTCATTGGGTCGCACCTCTCTTCTTAAAAAAGTAAAAGCTCTAGTCTAATTTAGAAGGAAAGCTGTACGTTGTAGCTACGTACAGCTTTCACATGCTAGGTTATGACAGACTAGTCAACTACAATACCATCTTCACCGAAGGCTTTAATTGCTGCTGCTTTAACTGCATCATACATTTTTTGTGGACTGATCTCATTTGCAAGTAATGCTTGCAGCTTAGGAACGATGACTTCCGTTTCAATTTTAAGTGCTTCTGCGGCTAGATCAGTTGGGATATCTGTACGCGCCGGAACCGCTTTGGACATCATGATTTGGTCTGCTTTAACGTTCTCTTCATTGCGAGGATATTGTTCAAGCACTGCAGCATTGCGTGCAGATTTTGTAATTGGTGATAAGAACAGCTCATTACTGTAGTTAGCTGCAATGGTTCCCGAAGATAGGAAATTAATGGCTAAACCAATATTTTTAACATGCTCTTCAGAAGGATCCTTTTTGCCGCGAAGCGCAATGTAACCATCAACAACAGCTGTAGGAATGTAATCAGCGCCGTTAAATGTAGGTGTAGGAAGCGCAATGTATTCAGCTTCGATTGAATCCGCTACTGCAGAACCATCATTCGCTTTAATTTTTTCATTGTTTAGACGAGCAGAGTTTTCAAAGCTCGCTAGGCCTTTACCAGTGATCATGGTTTGACCAGTTAAGAACATATTCCAGCGCTTGCCTGCATCGATAGAGCTTAGCTCTTTAGGCATTGAGCCATCATCGATCATTTGACGGATAGCTTCAAGCAAACCTAAGAAGTTTTTGCTTGTGTAGGAGAACTTAAGGTTTTGATCAAAGTAGTCTGGCAAACCGGCAGATTTAGCCATAATACTAAGATAATCCTTAGATGTAACACCAGATGTTGCGAAAACGAAACCATACTGAGTGGTTTCGCCTTTAGCGTTTTTAACAACGCCTTTACTAATTGCATCGCGGAATTGGTCATATGTCCAACCGTTTTGTTGAACATTTTTCCAGTCGATACCCGCTTTCTCTAAGAACTGTTTGTTGCCACCGATAGAATGAATGGCCAAGTAAGCTGGCAAACCATATTGAGAATCGCCCAATTGGAAGTATTTCATTGCAACTTCATCATAATCCGCTTTAACTTCATCTGAAAGCGCAGCATTAAGGTCAATTAGAACGTTTAGTGCTGCATATTTGGAGATTCCTGTAGAACCAACCCAAGCGATATCTGGAGGAGAACCCGCATTTACTTGGGTATCAAGCTTTTGTGTCATATCTTCCCAGCTCGCTGGCTCGATTTTCAAAGTTAGGTGTGGATACAATTCATTAAATTCTTTTTCCATGTCAGTAAAACGCGCTTGGTAGTTAGCCGATACTGGAGGTAATAATGCAGTAATCGTATCTTTTTTTAGCTCAGAACCACTGTTGCTGCTGCCTTTGTTTCCGGAATTTGTAGCGTCTGGAGCGTTTTTCCCGTTTCCTGCACAAGCGGTTAATAGTGATAACATCATGATTACTGACAAAAATAGAGTTAATACAAATGATCTTTTTTTCATCGATAACAGCCTCCTCAATTTTTAAAAGCATCAATCCCGTTACTCCATTTCTTTTCCACCTAAGCCAATGATGAGATCGCTTGTTTCAACCGTCCTCCATTTGCGTTAAGTGCTTGTTCTGCTTCCTTTGCATCCAACCCCGTTTTAATCATCATTATTGCCAGCTTACAATTCATAGATGCTCTTTCAAGTGTTTCTGCGGCGGTTGATGTGTCTACACCCGTCGTATTCATAATAATACGGACTGAGCGATCTACCAGCTTAAAATTACTTGCCTTTAGATCAACCATTAAGTTGTTATACGTTTTTCCTAACTTGACCATTGTGCATGTTGTCAGCATATTAAGCACCAGCTTTTGAGCAGTTCCCGCCTTTAATCGAGTCGAGCCGCTAATGACCTCCGGCCCTACAACAGGTGAAATACAAACATCTACAATGGGTTCAAACTTTGAGCCTTTGTTGTTACAAACACCGATAGTGGCTGCTCCAAGCTCCTTTGCTTTCGTTAAAGCTGCAATAACATAGTTTGCACTTCCGCTTGCCGAAATCCCAATTAGCACATCTTTGTTTGTTACACCGATGCTTTCGATTATTGCGGTCCCTTCATCAACATCGTCTTCACAGCCTTCAACCGCACTACGCAAAGCAATATCGCCACCAGCGATATAGCCCTGTACCAAGGAAGGATCTGTACCAAAGGTAGGAGGACATTCTGAAGCATCCAAAACACCTAATCTTCCTGATGTGCCAGCTCCTATATAAAACATTCTTCCACCATTAGACAACCTATGATGTAGAACATCTACCGCCTTTGCAATCTGCGGAATTTCCTCAGCTATAGCTACTGAGACCAGAGCATCTTGTTGATTCATTAACTGGACCATTTGCTCCGTCGTACATTCATCAATCATTAATGTGTCTGGATTCACAGCCTCTGTTGTTAAACCCGCAAGGTAGTCATTCATAGTCATCCTCCGTCTTGTTAACAATATTTCACATATAAATTACTAGATAAGTGAGGTTAATTAACATGAATTATTTTTTTATATTAATACACTGTTCTCAATCCGTCAATAGATTTTGAAATAATATTTCATAAAGAAATAATATTCTGTTTTTTTATTTCAATATCTATACACACTGTTATATCACATTTACAAACCGCTTACAAGGTACTTTTTTAATTTTCATTAAACGCTTACAGTACTATCGTTACAGCATTCCTAAAAAAAGAAATCGCTGTCATATGCGCTTATTTCCAATTCAAATGAAGCATGAAATTACACAGTCTCTAATCAACCAGTAGACGTTTTGCCTACAATTTTTATTCATTTTCTACATTAAGATAACGTGCGAAGCTCTTAATTGTCGAATTAAGCTATTCATTATATGGTTGGATTAAACGCATTTGTTACGTAGCTAATCTAACATATACTGAGTGAGTATTATGTTAGGTATAAAAATAAATGCATGAAATACACAAAGAAAGAGGGTGTCCCAAAAGCCATAGGCTTTAGAGGCACCCTCTTCAAAGTTTTGAAATCTGTAAAAAACAAAGAAACCAACCTTTGGTAAAATGGAGGTACCACCCAACCATCTTCGAAAGGAAGGTTTCTATGTACATTCAATAT